>CALDOK010000255.1 GCA_937912125.1 uncultured Pseudomonadota bacterium | reverse complement strand
GTCACACTGATTGTCTAGGTTGATCCTCGATCTTTTTCATCTGAACGCGGTATCAAGCCCACCTTGTCCCAAGCTCGGCTACCAGTTCGACGTGCGCTGCCTCATTCAAAGGAGCTATTCGAGCGGCCACACCGTCGCGAAAGAAGCGGTCGACGATGCTGGGACTGAACTGGTCTTCTCGATGGTACGGGACACCGTAACCACGGCGGCAGGATGCCGGGGTGTGCGCAGCCTGGAACACCTCGAGGCCCGGCCCTGCGTTCCTCTCGAAGGACGCCGTAGACAGCCAGGCTCCAGTCAGGCCCAACCTCGATCCCCAGCAGCCGAGGTGGGCGGGAGTGGGGCTCGCGCGGGGTGAACTGGTCCTGCTGACCCGGGCCGGGTGGCGACGTGACCGCCGGACCTGCTTTCACCGGATCGCGCTGCGGCGGTCCACAAGGGGCATCGCTCGACCCTCCGAGAACCCCCGAGATCGGCGGTCCTCTACCCTGGTCCGCTGGTGGTCCGGTTTCATCACCTTTCTGCCCTGGCCCGAGCTCAAACGCCGTTCATCGAGCGAAATCGAGCCGGTTCTTCTCGGAGGTGAAAGGGTGTCCACCGGACTGGATCCACTCCAGGCCAAGAAGGTCAGGTAGATCCCGGGGCGCTCGACGTCTCTCACCGTGGCGAGTGTCAAGGTTCGACGTTTCGCAACAGCATGATCAGGTCGTCGCCGGTCTTGTAGAAATCCTTCACCACCGATACGGTCTCGTAGCCGAGGGCATGGTGAAAAGACAGCGTGCCACCGTAGGAATCCTGCGACGAGGTCTCGATGCGGATGCGCTGTAGGCCCTCGGCTCGGCAAGCCGCGAGGATGGCGTCGTGCAGGAACCGCCCGACTCCACGCTTGCGCGCGTCGGGGTCGACTGCGGCCCAGTAGAAATCGACGGTGGTCTCGGTCATGGGCGTGCGGCCGAAGCAGACGTAGCCGAGCAGGTCCTCGCCTTTCCCACTCGAATCGATGGCCACCAACACGCGATAGCCCATGGGATCGTCAGGCTTCGCGATCGCGTCGTCAATGAGCTCGAGGGCGACGGCGCATTCGTCGGCGTTGAACACGTCGGTGCGCGCCAGCAGGCCGACGAGTGCGTCGCGGTCGGCGGAGAGGACTGGACGACAGATCACGGGATCACCTCGACAACGCGCCGGCCGTGGCCCGACCGATCGCGTCGGAGTCTACCGGACTCGAGGTCGAAGCGCACTGCGGACTTCACTACGGGTGTACGATCGAACCGACCACCGTGCGGAGTGAACTGCGGCGAGGTGGTCAGGCTCGCGAGCACGCCGGTCCGAATGTGCCTAGCCATTGCTCTGTACGCCGCGGAGACGGTTGAGTATCGCAGAATGCAGAGCAAGGACCGAACGCACTGCAGAGCGCTGGGGTGAGCGTCAGATGGTGATGGTTCAGGGCCCGGTGGAGGCCGGACGCTTCGGGCGGAGCCTCGCTGCCGGGTTCGACCGCGACGGCGACGGCTGGACCGACTTCGCGATCGCCGCCGAGGAAGCGGAAGACAGCTGCTGTTGGGGAGCGCGCGCTGAGGCGCTGGTCCTGGGGGGCGGTCCCGAGGGGCGGCTGATCTCCATCCCTCCTCCTCGGACCAAGACGCGATCCCCGCACGCTGGGGCCCGCTGTTCGAACCCATGCATACTTGACCCCGTATTTACTATTTGGGGTATTTTGATTTTTCGCCCGTGTTCTTGATCCGAACCAGGCCGGATGGGGACTCCAGAGGTGCGACGACTGCCGAGGTCCCCATGGTCCCCCTCCCGCGTGCCTGCCTGCTCACCCTGGTCTTCCTGCCCGCCATGGGGTGCGATCCCGACTTCGACAGCGGCCTCATCCCGGACTCGATGGAGCCTGTCGCGGTGACCGTACAGCGCGACCCCAGCATGCCGACCGCGCTGTGGGTGAGCTGGGAGACCGAGGAGCCCGGGACGTCTTGGGTGGTGTACGGGGTGGACGGAGAGGCGTCCCTGGTGACCTCGGAGCAGGAAGAGTCCACCGCGCACCGGGTGGAGATCCTCGGGCTGCCCGCCAGCCGGGAGGTCGACGTCCAGGTCCACACCCTGGCAGGGGACGTGGAGTACGTGGGCAGCGCACAGGCGAACACAGGCGGCCTGCCCTCGGACCTGCCCAGCTTCATCCTCAAGACCCCCGCGACCCTGCTGGCCGCGGCAGATCGCTTCATGCTGGTGGCCCTCCACGACGGAACCTCCAGCTGGCTGATGATCATCGACCGCCAGGGCCGACCGGTGTGGTACCTCGAGGGGGAGGCCGAGGCGGAGTTCGCGGACATCGAGCTGGACGAGGAGAGTGGCGACTTCGTGATCCTGCAGCAGGACTGGACCGGCGACCAGGCTGCGCTCCTGCGGGTCCCCCTCGAGGCCCCGGCGCAGATCGAACGCAGCAGCGTGGAGCTGGCCCACCACGCCCTGGCGGCGCTCCCAGAGGGCAGCGTCGCCTACCTCGTGAAGGACACCCGCGGCTGGTCCCTCGAAGGTGAAGGTGAGGAGACCACCCAGGTGGCCGGCGACGCCATCTGGGAGCGCGCCGCGGACGGAAGCCAGCGCCTGATCTTCTCGACCTGGGACTGGGCCGACCCGCAGCGCTACGAGGACTGGGAGGGCATCTACCCAGACGAGCTGGACTGGACCCACGCCAACTCCATCAGCTACCGCGCCGCGACCGACTCCCTGCTGCTCTCCATACGAAACGCCGCCTGTCTCCTCGAGATCGACCGGGAGACGGGGGCCGTGCTGGCGGAGTACGGCAGCCACGGTGACGACTGGGGCTTCGCCGAGGGCACGGAGCCCTTCTACTACCAGCACGACGCGCGCTGGACGTCCGCTGGCAACCTGCTGATGATGTCCACGCCTCGGCAAGCCGACGGCGGCTACGGTCACGTCTCGGTGGCCATCGAGTACGCCCTGGACGAGCAACGGCATCAGCTGGTCCAGGTCTGGCGCTACGGCGACGTGGACCCCCTCGAGGCCCGCTCCCACGGCGGCGCGACCCGGCTCGCCAACGGCAACACGGTGGTGAACTGGGGGGCGCCCACCGGAGCGATCCGCGAGGTCGCCCTCTCCGGCCAGACCGCCTGGGAGGTCAAGGCCAGACACAGTGACGGCAGCGAGGCTTCCGTCTTTGGCACCGTGACCTTCGCCGGCTTCTATCCGCCGGGTCCGTGAGCGCCCGCGGCAGGATCTGGGGAGGTGGTGCTATCCTGCGAAGCTCCCCCATAGGCCCTTCGAGCCGTGCTCCACTCCCCGCACCTCCCTCCCGCCAGGCCCACGGCCCTCCTGCTCACCCTCCTGGCGGGCTGCGCCCATAGCCCCCTAACCGTTCCGCGGGACTGGAAGGCGCTGGACTACCCCAGCGACCAAGCCCGCGAGCTGATCCAGGCCGTGTGGCACGAGCACCAGGCCATCGGGGGCCCGTGGCAGCGCCCCGCCCCGGTACACTCCGGGGCGCTCCTGGAGCAGTGGTGGTGCAGTCCTCAGGTGCCCGCGGACGACTGCAGAACCGGCGTGGTCGCCGTGGGCGGCACGCGGGGCAGCGCCTGGCGAGGCCTGACCGCGGTGCTCGACGAAGACGGGAGGGCGGCCTGGATCAACGTGGACGCAGGGAGGATGCCAGGCGAGGAGGCCGACGGCATGGCCCTGAGCCTGCGCCTGGACGCCCGGGACCTCTCGCTGGTGGACTGGGAGATCGTCGCCCTGCGCTACGCGGGCCAGACCGCCACCTCCCGCATCTCGCTGGGCCCGGAGCTGTACGTCAGCGTCGAGCAGAGCAGCCTCTCCACCCCCGGCCCCGCCCTGGGCGACCTGCTGGCCTCTCCGTCGTCCTTCGCCCGCGCCGCTGGCGACGCCTACGCCGCCCTCCGGGCGGAGGTCCAGCGGGCAGCCGCGGCCCACGAGCTGCGCCGCTGCGCCTACGGTCGCTACTACGGAGACGGCTCTCCCCGCTGCGATCTGGTTCCCCTCACCGTCCACGAAGAGCGAGCCGTCGTCGACCAGGCCCGCCTGGAGCAAGGCCACAGCGAGTCGCTGCTGCGCTCCGAGGCCCAGGACCTCCACGCCCTGCTGCTCGAGGTCTACCCGGCCGCCCTGCGCTGATGGGCAGGTCCACTCCACCCCGGCGCTGCAGCCGCCGCTCCGGATGATCTTCCACCCCTCGCGGTTTCGACGGCCATGCCACGCACCCTCCTCGTCTTCCTCGCCCTCTCCCTCGGCTGCGCCCATCGGGCGGATGGCGGCACCGCAGGCACCACAGGTGCCGCCTCGGCGTCCACTCCCTCCGCGGCCATCCCCGTGCCTCCCGATCTCCGCCGCCCCTCCGCCGACGCCCGCACCACCCCCTCGGGCCTGACCACCAAGGTGCTGCGCCCAGGCGCCGGCCGGGCTCATCCAGGCCCGAAGTCCAGGGTCACCGTGCACTACGTGGGCTGGACCGTCGACGGGACGCAGATCGACAGCACCTTCGCCCGCAGCGCCCCGGCCACCTTCCCGCTGGACGCCGTGATCCCTGGTTGGACCGAGGGGCTGCAGCTGATGGTGGTCGGTGAGGCCCGGCGCCTGTGGATTCCGGAGCACCTGGCCTACAAGGGCAAGTCGGGGGCGCCGGCGGGCACCCTGGTGTTCGACGTGGTGTTGCTGGGCATCGAGTAGGCCCGTTCTCAGGCATCCAGGGCGGCTGGCATGAGGCCGCGGGCTGGATCAGCGGCCTGGGCGACCCCCGCCTGGACGTCGCTTCCTTCGGCTACCACCACCCGCTGATGGCGGGCTACAGAGCCTGGCGCCGCCAGCCCCGAGCCTCGAACCGTGCCATCCCCAAAGACCACCAAGCTCATCCGCTTCGGCCTGCTCTTGCTACTGCTGGCCGCGCTGTACGCCGTCGGCTCGACCACCGGGCTGCTCGAGGCGGTGGACCTGGACTGGATCCGCGCTCGGGTGGAGGCCGCGGGGGCCTGGGGCATGCTGGCCTACCTGAGCATCTTCTGCGCGGCGGTGGTGCTGTGGGCCCCGGGCATGATCTTCGCCCTGGCCGGCGTGGTGATCTACGGGCCCTGGCTTGGCCCACCCCTGGCCCTGCTGGGCCTGGCCTTGTCCAGCTCGATCATGGTGGCGGTGTTTCGAAGGGTGGGCGGCGAGCTGTTGGTGGAGATCGAGCGGCCCCTGCTCAGGAAGGCCCTGAGCCGCCTGCACGACCGGCCCATCCAGAGCATCGCCCTGCTGCGCCTGTTCCTGGCGGTCAACCCGCCCCTGAACACCGCCCTGGCCATGGCGGGGGTGGGCTTCCGCCACAACTTCCTGGGCACCGCCCTGGGCATGGCGCCGGCCTGCGTGGTGCTGGCGGTGGCCGTGGAGCCCATCGTGCGGTGGGTGGCAGGACCATGAGCAGGTGCTCCCTCGCATCGAGGCTCACACAACAAACGATGACAAGCTGGCCGGATCCCGCCAGGTGGCTAGGTCCACCAACACAACGCCAGCGTCCCCTCGGGTCCCCCTTGCGCGCACACACCCTGTTCGCCGCCGTCTGCCTGGCCCCCCTGTGGGGCTGCGCCGCCGTGCATGACGCTCCCGAGCACGAGGACACCGCCTCCGCGGAGCTGGGCTCCACGGGCATCGGGGTCTGGGACAGCGAGCGAGACCCCGCCGGGGATGACACGGGCGGCACCTGCCCGCACGGCCCACCCGGCATGGTGGCGCGCGCCCAGGCCTTCCCCGCCCGCGGCGCCGTGCCCCTGTCCGTGGACTTCGAGTCCAAGGCCTCCCAGGGGACCCAGGCCAGGGCGCGCTGGGACCTGGGCGACGGCGCCAAGGCCACCGGCGGGCGGGTGCGGCACACCTACCTCAGCGCCGGCAGCTACACGGTGGTCCTCAGCCTGCAGGACCGCTTCGGCCAGCGTGTCCGCGACACCCTGGTCATGGACGTGGCCCCGGCCACCTGCCCTAGCGTGGGCCAGGCCCAGGTGCTGGGCGAGGTGGAGCACGAGGGCGTCAACGAGGCCTCGGGGGTGGTGGACAGCCGGATGAATCCCGGAGTGATCTGGGTCCACAACGACAGCGGGGACGGCCCCTTCCTGTACGCACTGTCCCACACCGGCGAGCACCTGGGGACCTACGAGCTCCTGGACGCCAGCGCCCGAGACTGGGAAGACCTGGCCGCGGGCCAGGACCCCGAGAGCGGCGAGCACCTGCTCTACATCGGCGACATCGGTGACAACAGCGAGACCCGCGAGAGCGTGGTGGTCTACCGCGTACCCGAGCCCCGGGTGCTGGCCAGCGGTGGGGAGCAGGGCGGCACGCTCAGCGGCGCCACCCTGGAGCTGGTCTACCCCGACGGCCTCGCCCACAACGCCGAGACCCTGATGGTCGACCCGGTCACCGACACCATCTACGTGGTGACCAAGAGCTACGGGGGCACCACGGGGATCTTCAGCAAGCCGCCCCCTCACCTCCACGGCGAGCGAGCCACCCTCGAGGAGCGGGCCTGGCTCGACTTCGCCAGCTCACCCCTCTCGGGCAACGCCACCACCGGCGGCGCCTTCAGCCCCCTGGGGGACCGGCTGGTCATCCGCACCTACGGCTCCACCGCCTACATGTGGCTGCGGGACGGCGCCGACACCATGGAGCAGGTGCTGGCCAAGGAGCCCTGCGCCCTGTCCCTGCCCTGGGAACGCCAGGCCGAGTCCCTGGCCTTCTCGGTCGCGGGAGACGCCCTGCTGAGCATCAGCGAGGGCCCGCAGGCGCCCATCAACTGGATCCCGCTGGAGCGCTGACCCAGGCAGCTACCAGCCCCTGGGACGCAGGCAGCGGTCCACGGACAATCCGTTGAGGTCAGCCAGCTCCCGCGCCACCTCTCGGTTGCGCAGCACGAAGCCCGTCACACCCTCCTTGCTGGCCAGCAGGCGCACCGGGCGAGTGAACCAGTAGCGCGCCCCCAGCAGCAGCATGCCCACGCCATTGAGCACACAGCACGCGGTCACCAGGACCTGGGGCTCGACCAGGTGAGCCACGCTGGGCTCGAAGGACAGGGCCAGCAGGAGCACCCAGGGCACGACGATCAGGCCCACGCCGGCAAAGACCATGGCGGTGGCCCGGGCTGCACAGCGCTCGCACCAGGGCAGCTCCACGCACAGCCGCTCGAAGATGTGGGCCACCCCGACGCTGGCCTTGAGGCGCTCGCCATAGGCCTTGAGGCGACCGCTCGGCTCGGCCGCGCCACAGCCCACGCAGCGCAGGGGCCAGGCCTCAGGGACCTCATCGGTGGTGATCAGCCATGCCATCGGTCGCGCTCCTGGGGGCATCGATGAGAGAGTCCTCGGGGGTCGCCTGGCGGCACAGCCCCGGTTCCGACAGGCCGCAGCGGATCGTGTCCTGGGCTCGAGCCCGATGACCGACACCACGACGATACCCGCTTTGCGGTCCGTCACCCACAGCTCCCCGCTCACAAGCGACACTCGTCGAGCTCGCCCTCCTTCCGGCGCCACGCAACACAGCAGATTCCCACCCCGGAGACGCACACGGTGGCGCACGATAAATGCACGGCCATGCCTACCGACCCACAGAACCAGGTCCCGGTGCGTGAGCCAACCCGAGATCGTCCGACTGCACGCTGGGGGGAGCCATACGACTCCTGGTGGGCCGAGCTCTCCGCGGCGCTGCCTTGGGCGATCCCCATGGTCCTGGCCGTGGCGCTCTTCGGCCACGGCCTGGCGCGCTGGCGGCTGTGGGAGGCCGAGATCTTCACGCTTCAGGTCGCCCGAAGGCCTCTGGGGCAGCTGCTGGAGCAGGCCGCCCAGGACGTACACCCGCCGCTGCAGTACCTCATCCCGAGCCAGTTCGTGATGCACAGCACCTCGGACTGGCTGCTGCGGGTCCCCTCCTTCCTCGCCTTGCTGGGTGCGGTATGGCTGCTCATGGTGGTCGCCCGCCGAGACCTAGGAGCGGACCACCGCAGCCTCGCGGGGCTGCTGCTGGCCACCTCACCGTTCGCTGTGCTCTACGCCGGATCGGGGCGAGCCTACGCGCTCCTCATCCTCCTCGGGGTCGGGCTCTACTGGGCCTCGGGCGAGGTAGCGCGGGGCCCACGGCCCGGCTGGGGCGCGGCGGCCCTGGGCGTGCTCGCCTCCGCTGGCCTGTACACCCACTACGCCATGGCGGCGCCGATCCTCGGGGCGAGCCTGGCGGTGCTGGTGGGTTCCCGCTCAAGGCACCAGGTCAGCGCACGGCGACGGATCGCGCTGGGCGCCGGGGCCCTGCTCCTGGCCGGGCTCTCCTTCCTGCCCTGGCTGAGCCCGCTCGCCCACCAGATCGACGATGATCAAAAAGTAGCGCGCACCAAAGACGTCCTCGCCTACCTCCTGTGGCCACTGGTCCGCTACGTGCCGCTGGCTTCCTGGTGCTGGCTGGCGCTGGCCACCACCGGGCTCGTCCTGGTCCTGTGGCGAAGGCGCGGCATGCGGGCCTTCGTCCTGGCCTGGGTCGCTGCGGCGGTGCTCGGACCCATCGCGCTGGCCACCTCGGCGGACATGGTCCGCAGGCTCTACGTACACGCGGGCTTCCTGGCTCCGATGGCGCTGCTCGTGGCGGCAGGGCTCCGGGGCCCCGAGCGGGTGGTCCAGCGGTGGCTGCCTACCCGCCTCGCCTGGCTGCCGCTGGCGGCGACGCCTCTGCTGATCCTGCATGCCTTCCCCATCGCGCGGACCCTCTCCCTGCCGTCCTCGCCCTTCGGCTTCACGATCCCAGACGGCGAGAAGGGTGTCTACGACTCGAGGCAGGAGATCGCTGTGATCGCCGCGGCCATGGGCAGCGAGGACCGCATCGTGCTGCCCAAGCTGTCCTCGAGTCAACGCTACCACCACCAGCGCGCCAAGCTGAACTGGGGCGAGTGCAGCACCGCCGCACAGACCGGCGACTGGGTCGGTCTCCCTGCCCCGGACCGTGGGGAGGGCAAGCGCTGGGAGGTGGGCGAGCAGCAGCGCGAGCAAGGCTGCGTCATGGCCTGGGCCTTCCCCTTCATGCTGGAGCTACCGAACGACGCGGCTTGTGAGCGGCTGCTGGAGGAGATCCTGACATCCACTGCGCGAGAGGCGCACGGTCCGTTCCTGCTGGAGCTCGCGGCCGCCGCCCACCGCAGCGGGGACCAGGCCGCGGCGATGGACTACGCGTCGAAGGCCGTGGAGAGCGCGCCAGCCTGGCCGATGCCGGCGCTCTTCCTCGCGGAGCTGCAGCTGGAGGAGGGCGAGGCGCAGCAGGCCCTGGTCACAGCAGGGCGGGGCCTGGTGGTGGCGGCGCGCTGGCACCCCGAGGCGGCCCCCGCGCTGCGAGAACAGCGGACCCGCGCGCTGAAGGCCCTCGGCCGGCGCGGGGAGATACCCCAGGAACAGGTGCTGGCCGACTGCGCCGCGCGAACCGTGCGCGCGCCCGCCGCGCGGCAGCGCTGCTTCCTGGACGTCTTCACCGGGGACATCGACTGATCTCCAGGTCCGCGCCTGGCCTCGCAGTGCCGCCCACCCCAGAGCCGCGGGATTCCCGCGACACGCTGGGCCCCGCGACGCGGCTGGTTAGGCTCAGCCCATGCGCACCCATCACGACCTTTCGAGCTACCCTTCCACCACGATGATCGCCCTGGCCTTGCTGCTGGGGGCCTGCGACAAGGGCGAGCAGGACAGCGCAGACCCGGTGGTCCAGGGCCCGCCGCTGCCCGTCGATCTGTGCTCGAGCACCGGCTACACGCTGCTGCGCGCGGCGGATCTGGGCCAGCCGGTGGACTGGGACGAGAACGACCGCTTCGACCTCGAGTCCAGCGCCCTGGACGGCCTGCTCACCCTGGCGGGCTTCGAGTCATTGACGCCGGTGTCCTACGGCCTGCGGCTGTACAAGTACCGCTACACCACCCAGGATCGGGGCGTGCAGGTCGAGGCTACGGGCATGATCGCGTTCCCCGCCCACCTCGAGGCCGCGCCGTCGGAGCCCTGGCCCGTGGCCTTGATGCTCCACGGCTTCGCCGGCGCCAACGACGCCTGCGCCCCCAGCGCCGATAGCCTCATCGGCCCAGTCCAGCCCGCCCTGCTGGCGGCCAACGGCTTCGTGGTCATCGCCCCCGACTACATCGGCATGAACGGCATGGGGGCAGGCTCCACCGCCCACCACGCGCCCCAGGTGGGCGAGCAGGTGGCCATCGGGTCCTGGGACGCCTTGAGGGCCGGGCTGGCCTTGGTGCGCGGCGAGCTGGCAGACGAGATCGAGGGCGAGGTCCGAGAAGACGTGGTGATCTGGGGCGCCTCCCAGGGCGGGCATGCCGCGTTCTTCGTCGAGCTGGCGGGCCCCTACTACGCTCCCGAGTTCGAGGTCGTGGCGGTGGCTGCCTCCGCACCGGCCCACAGCCTGGTGTCCGTCGTCAGCCACGCCATGGCCGAGTACAGCGATCCTACCGCCCTGGCCGCCCTGAGCCTGGTGGGCATGCGGCGCTGGTACGACGCGCCCGCCGATCTGCACGGCCTGCTCACCAACGAGGAGCCCTGGTACTTCGCCGACACCGTCGAGGAGGCGCTGATGGGCGAGATGGAGGAGTGCGAGCCGGAGGTCGACTTCGACGCGGACTCCATCGACGAAGTGGGCGACATCTACACCGAGCAGTTCATCTCTGCCGTGCTCGCGGGCGACTGGGATGGTGTGGAGCCCTGGTCCTGCTACGTGCACGAGAGCTCCGCGTCGTCGTCCAGCATCCCCCGCCTGCGCAGCACCCCGGTGTTGGCGGTCTACGGCAGCGAGGACACCCTGGTGGTGCCGGAGTACCAGCGCGACGACTTCGACCTGCTCTGCGAGCAGGGCTGGGACCTCGAGCAGATCGAGTGCGCCCAGGCCGGTCACTCCGAGGGCACCCTGTGGTCCCTGCCCGCCCAGCTGGACTGGTTGCGGGAGCGCCTGGCTGGAACCGAGCGGGACCCGGCCCGGGCTTGCGTCTGGAACGAGCCGGTGTGCTGCCCCGCCACCCCCGAAGACGTGACCTGCGAGGACTGATCGTCAGCGCGCCATGCGCTGCACCAGCACCGCAGGCTCGGCGCCCTGGTCCCGGGCGGCCTCGATGACCCCCCGCATGGAGCGCGGAACCTCCCGGCGTAGGCGTGCGCCCCGGAAGGGCGGGAAGCACAGCGCGCCGTGGCACCAGGCGCCGACCTGAGGGCGCAGGTGCAGCGCCGCCTGGGCCACGCCCAGGTCCACCACCCCGCCCAGATCCGCCAGGACGAGCTGCTCCCACGCGCCCGGACGGGGCACCAGGAAGCGTCGGGGATCGACATCGGGCAAGGCCAAGCCCGCCAGCCCCAGGGCGCGCAGGATGCGCACCCCGGCGATGGCCAGATCCCGGGCCTCGTCGTAGCTCAGGTGCAGCTCGCGGTCGGCCAGCAGCAGATCCAGGCGCCGGCCCTGGGCCTCGATGGCCACGAAGGCACCGCGGCCCTTGGCGGTCCCCTGCTCCAGGATGTCCGCTACCGCCGGCAGGCAGGCCTGGGCCTGCAGCGCGGCCTCGGCCGCGAAGCGATCCCGGGCGCCGGAGGTGGAGAAGCGCAGCCACACCGGCTCCACCCGGCGCAGGTGGAAGCCCGCCTGCAGGCTGCCCGCGGGCTCGAGGGCGGGCTCGTCCAGGGCCAGGGGGCCGGCGATGACCCCCGCGAGGCGCTGGAGCAGCCGCTTGGCGTCGTCCCCCGCCGGGCCCTTGGCCAGCCCCTGCAGCACCGTGCGGGCCTGGTCGATCTCACCGCGGGCCAGCCGCGATCGAGCCAAGGCCATGCCGTGACGGGCCGAAGCGTGGCCATCGGGCGGCAGGCTGCCCAGGAGCACCTCGACCCCCGGGTGGCCCAGGGCGACGTCGCTGCCGCTGCGCAGCGCGGCGTCCAGCAGCCGCTCCCGCACAGGGAGGGGATAGGCCTCGAGCATCGACGGCGGCGTCGAGAGCACCATGGGTAGCCCCCGCGCCAGATCCCGCTCGTCGCCCGCGCCGGACCGCTGGCGTCCGCCCGCGCCGGACATGGCCCGATGGACCGCCCGCAGAGGCACGAAGCGCTGGGCCACCGCGGGGTCCAGATCGGCTGCGCTGGCATCGAAGGCTGCCTCGAAGCCCGGGTTACGGAGCAGGCCGAACAGGGCACCCACCAGCTCGCGCTCGGGGAAGGCCCGCTGCATCACGTCGAGCAGGCGCCCCATGCGAGCGGCGCTGAGATCGGCGAAGTCGATGCGATCGAGGGCTCGGGTGAAGGCCCGCACCGCCTGGTCGCTGGCGGCGGTCTGGCAGACGGCCTCGAGGAAGTGCAGCAGGATGCCCACGTCACCGGAGATGCCCGCCGCCGTGGCCAGGAACTTGGCGCGCACCTGGAGGTCCGAGGACAGGGGCTCGCGGTCCAGAGCCGCCAGGATGGTGCCGCGGTCGATCTTGGACAGCAGGTGCAGGCAGGCGCCGCGGTGCTCGGGCTCGAGGCTGCCATCGACCATGCGCGCCTCGCGGGCGTTGAGCCGGGGCCGCAGCACGGCCCTGTAGGCCTCCACGAAGCGCAGGTGGCGCTTCATGTCGGCCACCTCCTCGGGGCTCAGGGGCTGATCTGCCGGCAGATCCGGATCGACGATGCAGCGGCGCACCACCGGAGCCTTGGGGCCGCTGCCCTTGCGCTTGCGGGGACGGGACCGGCGCTTGCGCGGCGCGGCGCTGGAGGACTTCTGGGGGCGATCTGAAGACATGCGAGAGCCCTATCGCGGCGCGCTCATCCGGCGCACCGCCCCGGCGAAGGCCAGCAGGATAGGCGACTCATGCCACGGCGGGACCCCTGCGGCCGATCCCCACCGGACCAGCCAGCCTCGCCACGCTCGCTTGCTATACTCACCGCCCGCGCAGGCCCGCCATGGCCGGCGCCACCCAGAGGGCTCGCCTGTGAACGCCAACCGTCTCCTGCCCGTCGCCCCCCTCTGCACAGTCCTCCTGGCGCTCGCCTGCGACGCCCCCACGACCTCGACCTCGACCTCGACCTCGACCTCGACCTCGACAAGCGACGCCCCACCCCACCCCCACGGCCCCCCAGGCCCCGGCGGGGGCCCTCCCGGCCCACCTCCTCCCGGCCAACATGCCCTGCCTGCGGGTGACCAGGCCGACGGCAACCCCTACGGCGCCTGGCCCCTCAGCTTCCCCAAGATCCTGGCCGGGCTGGTGTACTTCGAGTCCGAACGCCCGGAGCTGGGCGCCTCGCCGGAGCAGTGCCGCGCCCTGCTGCCCCTGCTCGAGCCCATGGGCACCGCCTGGAAGCGGGTGCTGGGCAGCAACGACGCCATGCATGCCGCCCTGAACCACGACCAGGAAGCCTGGCTCCTCGAGCACAAGCACCACATCGAGACCTCCCAGGGCCAGCGCGAGGCCAACGAGATCCTCGCCCAGCTGGTCTCCCACCCGGCGGCCGAAGACGGCTTCGCCACGGTGCACGATCTGCTCCGGGAGCGGGCCGCCCAGCCCGCATCGAGCCAGCCCGCCGCCGCCCCCGCCGAGCGCACCCAGATCCTCACAGCCCAGGACATCGCCACCGGCGTGGTCTTCCTGGAGCAGCAAGAGGGGCTGGCGGTGAGCCCCGCGCAGGCCAAGCTCTTCGGACCGATGATCGAGACCTTCGAGGCCGACAACCAAGTCGTCGGGGGCTACTTCTTCCAGATGCTGGAGCTGATCCGGGACGACCAGATCCTGGCGGTGCAGCAGGACATCACGGCCATCGTGCCCTTCAAGAAGCGCCTGTACGAAGACGAGGACGCGCCCGTTCGCCTGGACCCCTTGTTCGACCGGGTGATCGCCACCTGCGAGGTCAGGGTCGACCAGCCTTCACCCCAAGGCGCCCCCGCTCCATGACCAAGCTCCTCGAGCGCGGTGCCGCGGTGGGCGTCAGCCTGCTGCTGGTCTTCGTCGCGCTCGAGCTCAGCCTGCGGCTGGTGGGTGGCCTCGACCCGGGCGCTGACGTCGAGCGGGAGGACGGGGCGGTGCGGGTGCTGTGCATCGGCGAGTCCACCACCGCCATGGGGGGTGATGACGCCTGGCCCGCCCAGCTCGAGGGAATACTCGCGGCGCGGAGCGATGGCCAGCGCTACCAGGTGATCAACCGGGCCCTCGGGGGCGCGGACAGCTCCGTGCTGATGGCCCGCCTCGACGACGATCTGGACCGCTACCAGCCTCATGTGCTGGTGGCCATGATGGGCGCGAACGACCCGGTGGGGAGCGCGGCGGCCCAGCCCTACCAGCCCCCCCGGCGCGCCATCCCCGACCACGGCGCGTCCCTGGCGGATCGCGAGGGCCCCGCCCGCTGGCTCAAGTCCTGGCGGCTGGTGGAGCTGCTGGTCTTCGAGCTCGGTCGGGAGCCCAGCGAGCCCTCCCGCGCCAACTCCGCGGAGCCCACGGCGCGAGGCGACCACGAGGTCCTGCTCGAGCTGTTGGGTACGGGACGCACGCGCTGGCCCCCTCCCGTGATCCAAGCCTGGGAGCTGGTGGAGCGCGGCGAACCGGACCAAGCCCACGAAGTGCTCGAGGCGGGCGCCCAGACGGACCCCACCAACCCCCAGCTGCTCCGGGAGCTGGCCATCGTACACGAGAGCCTGGGCCAGCCCGACGATGCGGAGCGCGGCTGGCGCGCCATGTTGGCCCAGGGGTCCGCCCAGCACTACGCCCTCTTCGGCCTGGCCCATCTGCTGGCCAGCCAGGATCGCTGCGCCGAGGCGGCAGAGATCGCCGACCAGGCCGTGTCGCTGGACCCCCTGTTCGGCCCCGCGCTGGTCCACCTTGGACTCTGCTGGAGCCGCCAAGGCCAGGACGAGCTCGCCGAGGCCGCCCTCAGACGCGCCACCGCCCGACGCCGGGCGGTCACCCATCTGGTCCCTCCCGCGCACCTGAACCCAGATCTTCTCCCCCGCTTCCACCAGGAAGCCGACGACCTCTACGCCGTTCCCGGGGCGGCCGAGGCGTGGCCCCCGCTGGCCGAGCCCCTGATGCGCAACCCCCAGGACCCCGCCAACGACCTGGCCCTGCTCAACCTGCTGGAGGTCGAGGGCCATGAGGATCGGCTGCTGGCCGAGGCGGGGCGCCTGGTTGGAGGGTCCAACTCGAGCGTGGTGATGGCCCGCATCGCATGGATATTCCAGGAGCGGGGCCAGGGGGATCTGGCCGCCCGCGCACAGGCGCGCACCCTGGAGCTGCTGGCCCACGAAGACCGCTCCCCCACCCGCCAAGCCTACGACCGCCTCGAGGCCGCGACGCTCTCCCGCGGGATCCCCTTGGTGGTGGCCCAGTACGCCAATCGGCCCCTGGGACCCCTCCGGGCGCTGCGCGCCTGGGACCCCTCGGTGGTGCTGGTGGACAGCCGCCCAAGCTTCCAGGCGGCCCTGGCGGAGCACGGCTTCGACGCGCTGTTCATCGACCACTGCTACGGCGATCTCGGCCACGGTTCTCCCCTCGGCAACCGCATCCTGGCCCAAAACATCGCCGCGGCCCTGGCGCCGCTGCTGCCCGCCACGCCCTGATCCATCGGTGACAGCACAGACCGAGTCCGTGCTACCCTGCCCTGCGAACGTCAACAGCAGGCCACCGATGCACGGGGTGATGCGCGACAGAGGGCTCTGGACCGCCGTCGTGGTGCTCGCCGCGCTGGGCGCGGCCGTCACCTGGCCCCTGCTCCGCGCACCTGCCACCACGACGCTGGACGCCTGGTTCGCCCCATCCCAGCTGTGGACCATGGACATCCTCGCCCGCGGCCTGCTCGAGGAGGGCCGCCTGATCGGGGAGACCACGATGGTGGCCTGGCCCGGCGGGGGCTACCTCTCCATCGTGGGCTGGTCCTACCTGCCTCTGTTGGTCCCAGCCCAGCTGCTGGGGTTCGGGACCGCGGCCGCCCTGCACGTGGGCATCTGGCTGCAGCTGATCGGCGCGGGCCTGGCCTGCTTCCTGCTGGCCAGGCGGCTAGGCGCCAGCCAGAGCTCGGCGCTGGCGGTGGGCTGTCTCTACGGCATCCACCCCTTCGCGCTGCATCAGCTCATGAACGGCCAGTTCACCGAGCTGTGCCACTGGGGGCCGCCCCTGCTGGCCCTGCTCCTGCTGCGCCTGCGCGAGCGCCCGAGCTGGAGGCCCCTGGCTGGCATGGCCGTTGGCTTCGGGCTGCTGGTGTCCAGCTCGCCCTACAGCGCCGCCACCGCGCTGTTGATCGTCGCCGCGCTGGGGGGCTGGATGGTGTGGAGCTCCCCCGGCGAGCGAGGGAAGGTGGCGGGGCTGCTGGCCCTCACCGCTGCGGCCATGCTGCTGGGCGGGGCACCGTTCGTCCTCTACTTCGTGGTGCTTCCCGGAGACTCGGAGCTGCTGCTCTACCCCAACCAGCTCTCACCGGTGGAGATCCTCTACCGCAGCGAGAACCCCAACGCGGCCCTGCGCGGCTGGGTGCTGCCATGGCGTCTGCAGCAGCTCCTGCCAGCCCAGGTCGACGGTGCGGGGCTCGCGCTCCCACCAGCCAACGCCAGCACCAAGGAGTTCGCCCTGGGCTGGCTGAGCCTGGGGCTGGCCGGCCTGGGGCTGGCGCGCTGGGTCCACCCGACCAGCCCAGCCCCACGCCTGCCCGGGCCGCGCTTCTGGCTCCTGCCAGCCCTGGGCTGCGCTCTGGTGGCCTCGGGCCACTACCTCATGCTCGGCCCAGGTCAGCCCGTGATGCTCGCCGGGCGCCTCATCCCCCTGCCCCTGCTGGCCTTGTGGTACGCCGCGCCGGCCAGCCAGGCCTTCGCCTCGACCTACCGGGTAGCCCTGGGGGTGTTGCTCTGCGTGGCCCTGCTGAGCGCCCTGGGCCTGGACGTGCTGCTGGCCCGTGTGGGCGGCTGGCGCCGCACCGGGTTGGCGGCCGTGGCCACTGCAGCCCTGGTGGGGGAGGGGCTGCTGCTGGACAGCACGAGCCACCCCCTGCCCACGCTCGACATCCGCCCGCTGCAGGTCCACCTGGATCTGGCCGCCATGGACGACGACGGCACAGTGCTGGACGTCCCCTGGTGGCCCACCCACGCCATCCCCAACCCCCAGATCTACGTGTACTGGCAGTCCGTACACCACCATCCCCTGCACCACACCGAGCTGGGCATGGTGCCGGAGAACCAGCCCACCGACTTCGTGCTGGGCCTGGAGCAGGCCGCAAACATCAAGCGACCCGATCTGGGCTTTTCCAGCAGCCACGAGCCGCCCGCACACTGGATCATCGTGCACACCGAAGCCCTGGAGCACCACAGGCGCCAGGCGGTGCTGGACTACGTCGAGGCCCACGGCACCCTCGAGCACAGCTACCCCGAAGATGGGGTGAGCCTGTACCGGGTGGACACCCCCTGACGGGCCGAGACAGGGGACTGTCGCCCAGAAAGGCAGGGGTCGAGGATGGGCTATACTCCCAGCCTCGAGGCACAGGACATCCACCTCTCGATCGCGTGGTCCACGCCATCATGACCCCCAGCGAACCCCAGCTCCCGCGCCGACCCAGGACCGGACCGCTCCGGCGGCTCGGCTTCGCCGCCGTCGCCTCGCTGGCGGTGCTCGGTGGGCTCGAGCTGGGCCTGCGCGCCCTGGGCTGGCTGCGAGCGGACCGCGCCACGTCGGTGGTGTCGTTCCAGCAGCAGGGCCCCTTCGAGCCCATCCCCGTAGACGGCGGCCTGGTGCTGCCCTCGGGCTTCCCCCGGGTGGTCGCCACCCCCAAGCGGGGCCGTCGCATCTTGCTGGTGGGTGGCTCGGCGGCCCTGGGCGCGGGCTACGCCCCCTTCACCGCCATGTCCGGCTGGCTCGAGCGAGAGCTGCGCTACGCCGATCCCGAGACGCCAGTCGAGGTCATCGACATGGGCATCGGCGGCGTGGCCTCCGCCCAGGTGCTGGAGCTTCTCGAGGGCAGCCTGCCCCAGGCCGAGGCCGATCTGGTGGTGGTCTACAGCGGCAACAACGAGATGCTCGAGGCCATGGTGGTCCAGACCATGCCCACGGGGTCCCAGCGCACTCAGCGGGTCCGACAGGCCCTGTGGTCGCTCCACCTGTTCCGCCTGATCCAGCGCCTGGTGCCCGAGCGTCCCGAACCTTCGGGTGACCGACCTGGCGGCTCGGTCCACGACCAGCCCATCTCCCTGAGCGACGCCGCCCGGGACAACGCCCGCGAAGGCTTCCGCCGCAACCTGCAGGACATGGCGCGCCTGAGCCGCGACGCAGGCGTGCCCCTGGTGCTGGCCACCGTGGCCACCAACCAGCGAGACCACATAGACCCCGGCGGCTCCCCCCAAGAGCGCGAGCTGTTCGAGGCCGGCCGATCGGCCCTGGCCAGCGGCGATCTCGAGGCCGCCCGCGAAGCCTTCGCCCAGGCCGAGGAGCGCGCGGCCCGCCCCTCCCGCGCCGACCGGGTGCTGCGCCGCATCACCCGCGAGGTCGCCTCCCAGGAGGCGCTCCCCCTCTGCGACGTCCAGGCCGCGCTGGCCGCCGAAGCCGAGGGGGGCATCCCCGGGCTGGACTTCTTCTACGACTCCTGCCACGCCAACCAGCGGGGCCACCAGCGCATCGGAGCCACCATGGCCGGCTGCGCCCTGGCAGTGCTCGGTGGCGATCCCAGCGCCATCGGCAGCTCCAGCCCGGTCCCCGCCAGTGGCTGGAGCCCCTGGCGCCTCGACCACCACATGGGCCAGTGGGACGCCCAGCTCCCTCCCGACAGCGGCACAGCAGCCGACGCCGCAGCGGCGGCCCACCTGGCCTTCACTCAGCAGCGCACCGACAACGCCTGCGCGCTGTACCAGCAGGCCCTCGATCGGGGAGGCCCCGAGGGTCCTCTCAGGGTGAGCCTGGGCCTGTGCGCCCTGTACACGGGCCGGCTGCAGCTCGCCCGCCAGCAGCTCGCCCAGGCTGCGGCCCTGCTGCCCGACGACCTCGACCTGCAACACAGCCTGATCACCCTCGGGGTCCAAGGCTCGCAGGGGAGCCCGAGCCCATGAGCCCCACCCGCAGCGGCGCAGTGGCCCGCGTTGGCCTGGTCCTCGCTGGCATCATCCTGGCCCTGGGGATCGCCGAGGGGCTGGCCCGCTTCGCCACCCGCGACGCCACCGGCCTGGGCCAGGCCCTGCCCCCCTTCGGCATGTACACCGCGGACGACGACGGGCTGAAGGTCCCGGTGCCGGGCTACCACGGCTGGGCGGTCCTGCCCGGCCAGCGGGTGGAGATGGTGATCGACTCCATGGGGCTCCGGGGCACCCCCCAGGCCACGGGCCAGCCAGGCTGGCTGCTCATCGGCGACTCCTTCACCCTGGGGGCTCAGGTGCCCGAGGCCGCGACCTTCAGGACCCAGCTGGAGCAGGCCCTGGGGGCCCCGGTGTGGAACGCCGGCGTGGACAACTACTCCACATGGGAGGCCACCCGCCGCTACCTCGCGCTCGCCGACCGGCTGCCCGTCCGTGGTGTGCTGCTGACCGTGTGCATCGACAACGACATGCACGACAACCAGGGCTGGTTCGAGCGGGCCCAGCAGGGCGCCCCCCCGCTGCCGGTGGTGGGCTTCGAGGACCGCCCGGGTCCGGTGACCCTGTTCCTCCACCAGCACTCCATCCTGCGCGCCCTGGTGGCCAGCCGCCTCCAGCTGCGGAGCCGACAGGCGCGGCCTGGGCCCCAGGGCCGGGCGCCCATGTCCCAGCGAGTGATCTACTCCCAGCAGGGCCAGGAGATGCTCCGCCAGCTGATGCCCGCCACCCGCAGCGCCTTCGAGGAGCTGCGCCAGGCGGTGGCCGACCACGGCCACCAGCTGCTGGTGGGCTTCGCCCCCGAGGCTATCCAGGTCGACCCGCGCGCCCTCGAGGCCACCTTCGCCTTCGAGGGCCTCGACCTGGCTCTGGCCGACGTCGAGGCCCCCAACCGGGCCTACGCCGGCGCCCTCGGAGAGCTGGGGGTGGCCAGCTGCGATCCCACCCAGGCCCTGCGCGAGGCGGTGCAGCGAGGCGAGCGCCCCTACCTCACCTGGGACGGCCACTGGTCCGCCGCCGGCCACGCGCTCTACGCCCAGGCGATCCTGGCCTGCATGGGGATCTGAGCGCCATGCCCTCCCCCACCCTCCCCTCCGATCGGAGCCTGCGCGCGCTGGCGGGCCATCCCTGGGCCATCCCCCTGGCCCTGGCGCTGCTCTGCGCGCTCCACCTGGGGATCAACCTGTGGTGGACTGGGCGCGAGAACACCTTCATGGGCCCCGAGACGCTGGTCCACATGGATCTGGACCAGAACGGCTACCAGCGCGTCCACTGCATGATGTCCGGCCCGGGTACCACCCTGGAGCGGCTGGGCGACGTGGCGGCGTTCCTGAACCTCCCCACCCACAACTCGCCCTTCCTGCCCCTGGCCACCGGGCTGCTGCTCAGCCCCCACCAGTCCGGCCCCCGCTTCCCCCTGCTCCTCCCCAGCCTGCTCCATGTAGCGCTGCTGATCTCGGTGTTCTCCATCGCGCGCCGTGCGGCCGGGCCCCGGGTGGGCTTGCTGGCCGCCGTGGTGGTGTCCCTGACCCCCGGAGTGGTCGGGGCCAGCCGGCACTACTGCTACGACTGGATCATGGGCATCGCGGCCATCGCCGTGCTGGCCCTGCTGCTGGGCAGCGACGGCTACCGCAGGCCCCTCAGGGTGGTCACCGCAGGCGTGGTGCTGGGCCTGGGCTTCCTGGTCAAGGGCCAGATCATGTTCTACCTGCTGGCGCCCATGCTGGCGCTGCTCCTCGAGGCCCTGATCCAGGGCCCCGCCCAGGGTCGGTCACGGCGCGCCCTGCACTCCCTGGCCGGCTTCGCGGCGGTGGCGCTCCTGGGGGCAGCCTGCTCCGCCGTGTGGTGGTGGGGAAACCTGGGGGCGATGGTGGACCTGCTGGATCACCACGCCGACGACTGGAAGCTGGTGGCCACCAGCTTCGGCGGTCGGTTCTCTCCCATGCACCTGGGGTTCTACCCGCACCTGCTGCTGCGCGACGCCTCCCTGCCCGTGGCCCTGGGTGCCGCAGCCGTCCTGGCCGCCTGGGCGCCGGCCATGGCTCGCCTGCGCCGCGGACAGGACGAACCCGACGCCCCCACCGCGACCGCGCTCCGCTCCCTGCTGCTCTTCGTCGGCTCGGGCCTGGTCATCTACGGCCTGGTGATGACGAAGAACACCCGCTACGCCGTGCCCATGCTACCCGCGCTGGGAGCCGTGACGGCCATCGGCCTGGGCAAGCTGCGGCGCCCCCGCCTGCGCAGGGGGTTGGCCACGGCCCTGCTGGTCTTCCTGGGCCTGCAGTTCGCACACACCAGCTTCCCGCTCGGGCTGCTCCCCACGCCGGCCTACAGCCCCGCGGCACTGGCGGACTACGCCACCATCCAGAGCGCCGACGCGCGCGTGCCCGCGCTGTTCTCCTTCCACACCGCCTGGGCCCACCCGCCCCTGCGGGGGATCCCCGAGGAGCAGATCCAGGCCCTCGCAGAGCCCATCGCCGATCACTGGCGAGCCCTCGAACAAGCCATGGGGCACCAGCCCTCCCTGGTGGGTCTGCTGGGCGCGGCCGACTACCCGCTGCAGACCACCGGCTTTCCCCTCACCTACCTGCTGGAGACCTCGCTCCACCGCAGGGGCGTGCTGCCGCCAGCCCTGGACGACTGCGGTGAGAGCTGGGTCCCCCGGGTGGTGCACTCGGTCCACCGGGAAGAAGCCCTGGGCCAGCTGGCACCCTTGGCCAGGGCCTGCGGCACGGTGGGCGCCATGGTGGTGCTCGCCGAGACCGACCAGCCTGTGGTGGGCCTGTCCGAGGTGCTCGGCCGCCTGGACGAGGCCCGGCGCCAGCATCCCCTGCCCGAGCGGCAGTGGTGGGAGGTGGCCGACGACAGCCGCGAAGGCCCCCAGCAGCTCACAGCCTGCGGTGACGCCTTCGAGCTGGTCGCGAGCATCCCCTTCGATCTCACCGTCTCCACCGAGCTCTTCTCGCTGCCCGCGGCGGGCTGGACCACCATCGACTACGCCACTACCCAGCACCACGAGGGGCGCAAGTGGTCCCTGGGCTCCGACGCCTGGCAGCCCAGGTCGGTGACGGCCCACCTGTTCCTGCGCCGCATGGACGCTCCGCTCGAGCCTCCGCGCTCCCCCGGCCCGCTGCCCTCTCCCCTCCCGCCGGGCTAGACTGCCCCATGGCTCCGCGCCCGCCCCGCGCCACCGCGCTCCTGCCCCTGCTGCTCCTGCTGGCCTGCCAGCGGAGCGACCCGGAGATCGAGCAGGCGCTCCAGGCCATGGGGGTGGACCGCCAGCAGAGCGACCCACCGGGGGTGCTGATCACCTGGCAGGCTCCGCCGCCCCCCCAGGGTCCCCAGGACCACAGCCATAGGATCGAGGGCTACCGCCAGGCCGACCAGCTCATCACCGCCGAAGAGGCCGCGCGGCCCGGGCAGCTGGACGTGCTGGTGGCGCGCGGAGTCTACGACGTGCTCATGGCGCGGGAGCCGCTGCAGATGGACGCGCACACCCGATCCCTGCTGGGCGAGAACGCCCGCAAGGCGTTCGCGGACGCGCTGGCGCTGGAGCCCGATCATCGCGACGCCCGCTGGGGCTCGCTCATGGCCCACATGCTGAGCGACTGCGGCGAGGCCAGCGCCTGCGAGGCCGCCGCCGACGGCGTCTTGGCCTACGATCCCGACAGCGTCATGGCCCGCTACGCCAAGTCCAGGGCCCTGTACGTCCAGGAGCGCTTCGAGGAGTGCGCCCCCTGGATGGAGGGCCTGATCGACGATCCCGCCTTCGACGTCATGGTGGAGCGCAAGACCTTCGTCATGCACCGGCTGGCGGAGCACTACCAGCGCCAGGGCGACCAGCCCAAGCTCGATGCGCTGCGCGACAGGGCCGACGGCCTGGTCGAGCAGCTCGCCCAGGGCGACAGCTACTACCGGGGCTGCCCCTACCAGGCCCTGGGCGCCCTGTACCGGGTCACCGGCCAGCCCGAGCGCGCCAGCAACCTCGAGGGCATGGCCAACCTGGTGGACACCGAGCCCCTGCGCCAGGCCTTGCTCCAGACCGTGCAGGCCATGGACCGTGGCGACCTGGCCCAGGCCGCCGCGACCATCCCGTCCCTGCACGCCGATCTGCTGGACCTCAAGGCGGGCGAGCCCGTCTACATGGCCATCGCCGCCCGCACCCTGGCCCTCGAGGCCCTCGTGCTCGCGTCGCAGCAGCGCTGGGATCAGGCGCTGGTCGCCGTGGATGCGGCGGCTAAGGCCTGGCCGGGGCTGGCCGTCGAGCAGGTGGCCCGCGGGCACCTGGCCCTGGCCCAGCAAGACCCGGAGCGCGCCCGCGCGCACTTCGAGGCCGCCCTGAGCATGCAGGCGACGCCCTCGCAGCCCGAAGGGTCCCCCCAGCTCGAAGAGACCGTCGCCTGCGACGCCCTGGGCCTGCGCATGGCCCACCTGGGGCTGGCCTGGATCGCCGCCAACGGTGCGGACTATACCGCGGCCATGGGCCACTACGACGGCGTGCTGGCGTCGGCGCCCGGCGACCGGCTGGCGCGTCAGGGCAAGGCCGTGGCCCACATCGCGCTGGGCCAGCTCGACCAGGCCCAGGGACTCCTCGAGGACCTCCTGGACGAGTGGCCCGCCGACCCCTACGCCCGCGCCGAGCTGGGCATCGTCCACCTCAACCGAGGTGAGCTCGACGGCGCCCGGCAGAGCTTCGAGCGGGCCATGACCGACGGCGGCCCCACCTACAGCTGCCCCTACGAGGGCCTGGGGCTCGTGCTGCTTCGGCAGGGCGACGCCGCCGGAGCCGAGGGCCTGCTCACCCAGGCCATCGAGATGAACCCCGACCTCGAGTACAAGAAGTACAACGCGCTGGCGACCATCAAGATCGAAGCCGGCGAGCTGGAAGAGGCTCGCGCGCTGCTGGAGAAGTCCATCCTCAACTTCCCCCACGACGACGAAGCTCGGCACATGCTGCGACAGCTGGACGGGGGCGGTTCGACGACCGGGCTGGCCCTGGAACCAGAGAATTGATGCAGCACATGTCATCGCGCCCGCCCCCCACCAGTCCGATATCAACGATGCCGATGGCAGCACCAACGACATCGGCGCGTACGGTGGACCCGGCGGCGACTGGTAGCCCGGGGGGCACGCCTCCTCAGCGGCCAGGAGCCCGATGGCTCCTGGCCGCTGCTGCGTCGTACCTGATCTGCGGCCTCTACCAGCTGTACCCGGCCTGGTTGAGCCCCGGGCACGGGGTGGTGGGCGACTGGCGCCACCCCGACATGATCTCCAACCACTGGCTGTACCGCTGGATCGCTCAGCGCCTGCTGGCCGGGCAGGGGATCCTCCACAACGGCGACTACTACCTCCCCATTGGAGACGCGCCCTGGCTGGCGGGCAACGGCTCCGACGCCATCCCGGCCACCGCGATCAGCCTGCTGCTGCCCTGGCCGTTCTCGATCACCATCTGGTGCCTGATCATCATCGTGCTCAACGGGCTGGGGGGCCTGGCCCTGGCCCGCACCCTGGGGGCCCGTCGCGCAGGCGCCACCGCAGCTGGGCTCTTCGTCGCCCTGTCGCCCTACGTGGCCTACGAGATGTCTGGCATGCGCCTGGCCCAGGCGCCCCTGTACTGGATGCTCTTCTTCTTCGCGGCCTGGCTGCGCTTGCTCGACCAGCCCAGCGCCAAGCGGGGCCTGTGGGCGGGCCTGCTGTACGGCGCCACGGCGTTCACCTACTGGTACTACGGGCTGTGGGCCGCGCTGGTGGGCGGCGCCCTGTTCCTGATCCAGCCTCGCTGGCGCTCCATGCTGGTCTTCGTGCCCGTGGCCCTGCTCACCACCCTGCCCTTCCTGGCGCTGTTCCTGGGAAACTGGACGGAGATCCCCGGGGCGGCCGAGGCGTCCTTCCCCCACCCTCTGGCCCTGCGCAGCAGCCTGTGGCCGGGCTGGCCTCTGCTCAACGGCACCGGCACCGCGCCCGCCCTGGCGCTCCCCATGCTGCTGGTCGGGCTGGTGGCGTGGGGCTGGTTCAGGGCGCGGCCCGCCCGTGGCCTGGTCTGGCGACGATGGATCGCCCTGGCGGTCCTGGTGGGCCTGTTCTACCTGCTGTCCCTGGGGCCCGCCCTCACCGGCCTGGCGGGCCAGAGCACCGGCGTGCCTGGGCTGTACACCCTGGCCTATGGGACCGCGGGCGTGCTGCGTCGCTTCTGGTGGCCCTACCGCCACGCCGTGATGGTCACCACCCTGCTGCTGCCCTTCGCGGCCCTGGGCTTCGACGCCCTGACCGACAGCGTGCAGCGGCGTTGGCGGCCAGGGGCGTGGGCGCTGTTGCCCGCGCTCGCGGCCCTGCTGCTGCTCGAGCTGTACGCCCGGGGCACCGGAGTCACCGTGCAGGCCTCCTGGTGGCAAGCCCCCGAGCCCTACCAGGCCCTCGCCGAGCTCGAGGGCGACGCCTTGGTCGAGCTTCCCCTGGCCCCGGCCCTCGCTCAGAACCAGCAGAGCCTCAGCTACCAGTGGGTCCACGGCAAGCGCCTGCTCAACGGCCACGCCATGTGGGTGGAGCGGGTGCGCCCCGACGCCTGGGACGCCTACGTCCAAGCCAACAGCTTCCTGGCCGGGCTGCAGGCCTACGAGCTGGGCCAGGGCGGCCTGAGCTTCGAGGTCCAGCCCGCCGACATCCAGGCCCTGCGGGATCTGGGGCTGCGCCATGTGGTGGTCAACGCCGAGTACCTGCCGGGCAAGCTGATCACCCTGGTGCCCCGCTACGAGACCATCTTCAACGCCCTGTTCGGCAAGCCGGTGCTCAACCACGCCAACCTGGTCATCGCCTGGGATCTCGACGCCTACACCGGGGTCAGCAGCGTCGAGGTCACCGCCTGGGAGCCCCTCGAGGAGAACCTGAGCACCGACGGCACCAACGTGGCCGAGGTGGGCAGCATCAACTCCCTCGGGTGGCGCCCCCTGGACCGCAGCCTGCCCCCGGCCTGGCCTTCGGAGGAGCCCACCTGGGAGCAGACCCTGCAGGGGATGCCTCCCATGCTGCGCAACAAGCTCGAGCGCAGCGGCCACACCCCCGACTTCCACCGGAGCCCGAGCCCCGAGGAGGCTCCATGAACCGTGCTCTACGGACGCCGCTCCCTCTGCTGGGGTTGCTGGCATGGGGTTGCGACCGTCTGCCCGCCCAGCTGCAGGACTGCCCCGAGCTCGCCTGCCAGCAGCGCTGGGTGGACGACAAGATCGAGCGCGACCCCGAGGCGACCCTGGACGCCGTGCGCACACTGCCCCCCGGCATGGACCGCGACACGCTCATCCAGGTGATGATGGTGGAGTGGCCCGAGCACAGCCTGTCCCTGTGCGACGAGCTGGCCGACATCGCGATCCGCGAGCGCTGCGAGTCCCTCACCGGCCGCCCTCACCTGTGGCAGGTCGATCCGGAAGACCCCACCGCGGGCGCTGTGGGGGCCGGCGCAGCCTACCCGGTGCTCGACGTGGGGCAGGCGCACTACGAGCACCCCTGGAACGCCGAGGAGCCTCTGGCGGTGGAGTGCACCGAGGCCTGGACCCGGAACACCTGCGTGGGCAAGCAGGCCGTGGACATGGCCTACAAGTCCAAGCACAAGGACGCCTGGCGCATCTGCATGGGCGCCGAGCAGGAGAAGTGGCGCAACGAGTGTTTCTTCCAGATCAGCGAGGCCACCTGGCAGCCCAACAAGGGCGGCATCCCCGACCTGGCGGCGCAGATGTGCCTGTTCAGCGGCTTCTACCAGGAGCGCTGCCTGGGTCACATGGCGGGCAAGATCGGGCGCTGGGCGCCGGCGGCCAGCTGGGACGCGAGCGAGCGCTGGCACGAGCTGAACAAGACCATCGACGGCGTCCAGCACACCCTGAACGCCTACGACCCTGTGCTGGCCTCACGCTGGACCGCGCTGGCCTGGGCCTACGCCATGGACGCCGCCTACGCCGAGGTGGAGCCACCGGTGGGCAACCCCATCGACCAGGTCGGGCGGGCCGCCATGCCCCACATCGCCGCGTCGGTGGCCTGGACCCTGTGGCGATCGCAGCCGAACCGCGTCCAGAGCCTGAACGCCTGGGTGGACCAGTTCGACGCCGCCATGGCGCGACGGGACGTGGATCCGGCGCCCCAGCCCACGCTGGTGGAAGAGGACGAGCTCAGCCGCGGCTGGGCCGACACCCTGCCCGGTGAAGAGGTCCTCGAGTGGACCGTGTATCGGGGCCCCATGGGCCGGCGCGCCGTGGGAATCGAACCGCGAGGCGACGCCATCATCTGCATCCTCGAGGCCGCCGCGCGCAACCCCACCCCCCACCGCGCCAGCCTGTTCCGGGAGGCCCTGCAGCATCCCGACGTTCGGGTGCGCTGGACCGCCGCCCGCCTGGCCGCCCAGCGGATGCCCTCGGTCTTCGGGACGGTCGACATCGCCCAAGAGGACGATCCATTGGTGCGCGCCCGCCTGGAGCTGGGCCGGGCCACCAAGGCATCCCAACCTTGAGCGCACCCGCCCGCCCGCGCCTCCACGCCGCTGGGCCATGGCTGGCCGTGCCGCTGTTGGCCGGCGCCCTGGCCCTGGTGCTCGCCACAGGCACGGCCCGCCTGCCCCCCAGCTTTCCGGCCATCGACACCGCGCGCTGCTCCTCGGTGGACTGGCCCAGGCTGCTCTCCTTGGCCTGGCTGGCGACGCTGGCCCTGCTGCCATCCGCCTTCGGTCGACCCCCACGGCGGGCGGGACGCGGCCTGCTGCTGCTGGCCCTGGCCCCCATCTTCTGGCTCCACCTGCACCCCGAGCCCTACGAGGAGCAGCGCCTGCTCAAGGTGGACCACGGCGTGGCCACCATCGACGCCATGGAGGGCGGCCAGATCGTCCAGCGCCAGTGGCTGCGCTCGGTCCAGCGCAACCCACCCTTGCTGCAGCTCCCCCTCAAGCTCCGCAGCGAACGCGCCCTGGCGGGCATCGCCCACGCCATGCACCAGGGCATGGACCCCGACCCGAGCCACCAGCGCGCCCGGGCCACGCTCTGGGGCCTGCAGCGCGCCGCCACCGCCACCTGGCTGGGCCTGGGCACGCTGACCCTGCCCCTGGCGGCCTGGCTTGCCCTGGCGGCTCTGTGGCCCAGGCTCATGCCCCGGCGCGGGCTCGCCATCGCCAGCCTGGTCCTGCTGCTGCCCCTGGCCATCCCCCCCGTCGCCAACCTGCTGCTGCTGGCGGGGCTCGAGGCTAGCGGCATGCCCGATGCCGGCGCCCTGGCGGGCAGCTTCCTGCTCACCCAGCTGGGCTGGCTGGGCGCCATCGTGCTGGCCTGGCTGGCGGGCCGCGGCTTCCGCCTGGGCTGGGCGCCCGTGGCCGCGGCGGTGGCGCTGATGGGTTGCTCCAGCCCGGAACAGCCCGCGCCGCCTCGGCAGCCCTCGGGCGCCCATGCCCCTGGAGAGGCCATCGCCGAAGGGCCCGACATCGTGATCATCCTGGCGGCGGGCGCGCGATCCTGGCTGGGCACCGGCCAAGACACCGCCCCGGTGCTGCGCCATCAGCTCCAGACCACCGGCGTGACCATGTGCTCCTCGGCCTACGCCCAGAGCCCCTCCCCCTTCGTCAGCTTCGGCTCCGTGCTCACCGGCCGCTATCCCTCGGCCATCCCCATGTGCGGCCTGCCCGTGCTGGACCCCTCGGGCGGCGAACAGCGGCCCTGGTGCGCCAGCATCCCCGACGACCGCGACACCCTGCCCGAGGTGCTGGGGCTGTACGGCTACCGGACCGCCCTGCTGCATGCCAACCTGCCCGCAGGCGATGTCTTCGAGGGGCACTTCCAGCAGGCCCGGGACCTCACCCGGAGCTGGGAGGACGGCCGCAGCGACTGGGAGAGCCTGCACCACGAAGCCCGCGACTTCTGGCGCAGCGAGCCGGGGCGGCCCCACCTGCTGGTCATCGCGGTGGCTGACATGGTGCTCAGCCGGCGCCCCGACATCACCTCCATGACCGGCTGGAGCGGCAAGGTGCCCCAGCTGGTGGAGCCCATGCTGGCCCAGCAGCCCGAGCTGGCCCACAGGATCACCGGCCCCGCCGACCCTGAGCAGCTCTACGGCGCCTACCAGCAGGCGCTCCACGGCCTGGGCGGCGGGATCCACGGCCTGCTCGATGTGCTGGGCCAGGCGTCCGACCGCCCTCGCTGGGTGGTGGTGGCGGGCCTGACCGGCATCAACCTGGGCGAGGCCGGCGGCAACGCCGAGGATCACCCCACCTGGGGGTCCAACCAGCTGCTGCTCGAGCGCACCGTGCACGTGCCGCTGTTCTTCATCCCCCCAGACCCGGACACCCAGCCCGGGGACATCACCCAGCCCGTGGAGCTGGTGGACCTCTTCCCCACCCTGGCCACCCTGGCCGGCGCCGTGCCCCCCGCGGGCCTACCGGGCGAAGATCTGCTGGCCAACCCCTTCCCCGAGAACGACCGGGCCTGGGCCTACGCCGCCCACGGCGACATGCTCGCCCTGCGCCAGGGCAGGCTGCTGTACACGGTGCGGGGCATGTTCCACAACGGCACGGCCCTGGACCCCGAGGTCACCGACTTCCTGATCAAGGCGCCCGAGGCCGGCGCGCTGCGCCAGCTCTACGACGTGATCCAAGACCCCCTGCAGCAGCGCGATCTGCTCGATCTGCGCTACGGGGACGTGGACCAGATGCACCGGCTGCTGGTGGACGTGCAGACCGGGGTAGCGGCCGCCCCACCAGGCAGCTTGAGCGCCGAGCGCCTGTGGGAGCTGCGCATGACCCGGAGCGAGGGGTACTGGTAGGACGTGCCCCGAACCAAGCCATCCCCCGCCCTCGTCCTCGGCCTGCTGCTGATCGGCGTGGTGCTGGGGCCGGCGCTCCCCCGCCTGCACAGCCACTTCCTGGGCATCGCGGAGGTGGACCACTTCGGCACCCAGTGGTTCTACTGGTTCACCGAGCGCGGGCTGCTCGAGGGGCACAGCCTGCTGCACACCGACCTGTTCTACTACCCCTGGGGCAAGGACGTCCTGACCCACACAGGCGCCAACGTGCTGGACGCCCTGCTGGCCATCCCCCTGCGCCTGCTCCTGGGCCCGGTGCTGGGCTACAACCTGTTCCTGCTGCTGGGGCTGGCATTTTCGGGCTGGGCGTTCTCCCTCCTGGCCCGCCACTTCGTGGACTGCAGGCTCACGGTGGCCTTCGTCAGCCTGCTGTTCGCGCTCTCTCCCTTCGTGCTCTACGAGGCCGCCGAGGGACGCCCCACCCAGGCCATCCTGGGCCTGATCCCCTTGTTCCTGCTCCAGGCCTGGCGAGCGGGTGAGCGCGGCGGCTGGCGGGCTCCCCTGTGGGGCGGCGCGCTGCTGGCGCTACTGGGCTATCAGTACTGGTACTACGCCGTCTTTGGCGGCATGGTCTGCGCCAGCCTCGGGGGCTGGCGCCTGCTGCGGCCCCCCGAAGGTTCCGGTGGGCGCGCCGCGATCCTGGCCCGCTACGCCGCCCTGGCCGCGGTGGCCGTGGCGCTGGTCGCCCCGGTGGCCGGGCCCATGCTGCTGCGCACCGAGCTGTCGGCCGGGGCGGTGCCTGGCCTGCTGGACGTGGGGGCCTGGAGCCTGCGCCAGGTCGCCCCGGTGACCCAGGAAGGCCACCGCATCGCGCTGCTCGGCTGGCAGCCGCTGCTGGGCAAGGCCAGCTACTTCATGCAGGCCGAAGACGGCGGCCAGCGGCTGGTCGGCCACCAACAGACCCTCTCCCTGGCCATGCTGCTGGTGCTGGCGGCCTGGTGGCGCAGGCCTGGCAGGCTCGACCGGGGTGGGCTGATCAGCGCCCTACTGGTGGCCGCACTCATCGCCGTGGGCCCCATGCTGGCCGTCGGTGCCACCGTCGTGCCCAGCCCCCTCTACCTGCTGCTGGCCAAGGCCCTGGGGGTCATGCAGCGGCTGTGGTGGCCGGCCCGGGCCTTCGCCTTCGTCGACGTGCTGGTGTTCCTGGCGGCCACGGTGGTGCTGGCTCGGGCAGCTCGCCTGGGGGCGGCACGCCACGGGGCGGTGCTGGCGGGTGTCGCGCTGGTCTTCGTCACGGGGCTGATCCGGGCTGGGCTGGCACCCTTCCCTACCTGGGACGCGGCCATCCCTGCTGGCTACCGCTGCCTGGCGGGGGGGGAGCCCGGCGCCGTCATCGAGCTCCCCTACGGCTGGACCCAGGCCCACCTGTACTACCAGAGCGCCCACCAGCGCCCCATCCTCGGGGGCATGCTCGAGCGCAACCCCGTCTTCATCCCCACCGAGGCCCAGGCCTTCATGGAGGACAACCGCTTCGTGGCCGATCTGGTGCGCGCCGCAGGCAGCGGACGGGTGGAGCCCTCAGCGGACTTCGAGGCCGACCGGGCGGCCGTCCAGGCCCTGGGCTACCGCTGGGCGCTGCTGCAGCGGGACGCCTACTTCACCGTCAACGACCACCAGGGCGACGACGAGGTCAGGGCCCTGCCGCAGGCTCAGCAGACCCGCCTGCGCCGGGTTGAGCGCAGCCTCGAGGGGCTGCTGGGCTCGCCGGTCTACACCGACGGCCGCGCGTTGATCTACGACCTGGACCCCAGCGCGAGCGGGCAGCTGCCATGCGCCGGGGCCCTCCAGGAACAGCGCTGGCCCCTCGATCCAGAGCACAGGGCGCCCCCGCCGGTCAGCGCCACCTCGTCGGTCAAGCCGCTGCCCGTCGTCTATCTGGGAGCGGCGCGCGCCGAGGGGGGCGGCGGCGTGCGGGGCCCCGAGTAGCGCCAGGGGTAGTTCAACCAGAACTCCTCGAGGGCCTGCTCAGCGTCGGCCTCTTCGATGCGGAACACCCGGAAGCTGCAGCGCAGCGGCGCGCCAAGCTGGTAGACGAAGGACACCTCCAGCTCGTCCACCATGGCCTCGAGGGCCCGCTCCCGCTCCGTGAACAGGTTGTCCGGTTCAGGTGCCGCGTGAGGACAGTCCAGCACCATCAGGCCCTCGAGGGCGTCGGTGGACTCGATGTCCGGCTCGAAGAAGAACTGGCCCGCGTTGTGGATGATGACGCCGTCATGCCCCGAGAGGAAGATGGCCAGCGAGAGATCGTCCTCGCGGTTGAGGTTGGCCAGCCCCCGGGTGGCGAGCACGGTGCAGGTCTCGTCGGCGCGCACGCAGACCTCATCGAGCAGGGGCCAGACCCGATCCAGGGTGACCACCTCGAGCTGCGGACGGATGTAGCTCCAAGGCTCCAGGGAGACGATGCCGTACCCCAGCACCCCGACGAAGGGCTGGGCCAGGTGCCCTAGCAGCATGGGCGTGACCATGGCCAGGCATGCCACCACCACCAGCCCCAGGGCTAGCGCCCGCCGGGTCCAGACCATCCAGGCCGCGGCGCCCGGCAGGGCCAGCCCCTGCGCCGCCAGCAGCGCGGCTCCGAGAAAGAGCAAGGGGAAGTTGTCGGGGCCCACGTGGAAGAACTGGCAGAACCCCAGCCCGACCAGCACCCACCCCGACAGCAGCCACAGCGCCGGCTCACGCCAGCGCCCCCGCGCGAACGCGGCCAGCAGCAGCAGCCCCACCACCACCGCCACCGAGGGCAGCACGAAGGCCTGCCGGACCAGGGAGGGCCCCAAGGGCGCCACCACCTCGGCGTAGACCTCCCGGACCATGGCCTTACCGGCGATGTAGTTCGGCAGCGCGGGCAGCAACACCAGCACCGCCGCGGCCAGGGAGAGGGCAGGCACCAGGACGCGCAGCCTTGGGCGTGCGCTGCGCCACGCCAGCAGCAGCACCGGCAGACCGAAGACCAGCGCCGTGGGGCGCAGCGAGAAGGCCATCGCCAAGGTGAGGAACAGCCCCACGCGGGTGAGGCGCTGCTCGAGCAGCGGCTCCCGGAGCCAGAGCCAGAATGCCAGGGCCACCAGGGAAGCCTCCGGGAGGTGGACCCAGTGACAACGCGCGCCCGTATGGAAGACGGGCATCGCCGTATACAGGGCCGTCGCGGCCAACCCCGCCCAGCGCCCCCCCAGCCGCCGCGCGCTGGCCCAGGCCGCCAGGAACAGCACCCCCAGCCACAGGAACTCCAGCCCCTCCAGCAGAGCTGGCGAGCGGCCGAACACCCTGGCCAGTAGCGCCACCGAGAGGTTGTACAGCCCGCCTTGGTGGAGCGCGTGGTCGAGCAGTGCGGACAGGTTCAGCACCCCCAGGGCCACCCAGGCACCCGGGAGCGCCTCGAAGTAGTGGCCCAGGTCCATAGGCGGACGCTGGTCGACCTGGAAGAAGCGCCACAGAGCCCCGAGCGCCACCGCCACGAGGCTGAGCGCTGCCACGTCGGGGACGCGGCGGAGCAGACGCTGGCTGGGCGGTGGCATGGTGCCCAAGCTAACCCGAGCTCAGCGGCATCATGCCCCGGCATGGCAGCGCTCAGATGACGGTGTCAGGATCGAGAACGACGAGCACGCCAGGCAGGTGTTGCAGGACCGCGGCTACTGGGAGCTGGTCAAGCCCGACGAGACCCAGGAGCGTTAGGGGGCCGGCCGGAGCCCACCATGACCGCCCCCTCCACCGTGCGCGCGCTGTCCAGCATCACCCGCCCACACATCATGGCCATCGCCACCCTGGCCTGCCTGACCTTCGGGCACGTCTTCTGCGGAGGCTACGCCTGGCTCGCGGCGGGGCTGTGCGCCCTGGACTGGTTCCTGGTCAACCTGCTCAACCGGGTGGTCGACTTCGGAGAGGACCGGGTCAACGCCGTGGCCGGCACCGAGCAGGCCTGGCGCCACCGCAAGCTCATCGCCCGGGGTGGGCTCGCCGTGCTGGCGCTCTCGCTGGTGATCCAGGGCCTGCTGCTGCCCGCCCTGCTGCCCTGGCGGCTGGCCTACCACGGCCTGGGCCTGGCCTACAACTGGCCCCTGCTGCCCGGCAAGCGCCGCATCAAGCAGCTGTACCTGATCAAGAACGCCGCCTCGACCACCGGCTTCATCCTCACCTGCTTCGCATACCCCATCGTCAGCTCGGCCCAGCACGGGCCTCCCCTGCTGCCCGACGTCACCCCCCTGAGCGTCGCGCTGATGGCGGCCTTCTTCTTCCTGTTCGAGCTCAGCTACGAGATCATCTACGATCTGCGTGACCGCGAGGGCGACGCCGCCTCGGGCCTGCCCACCTTCCCCGTGGTCCACGGAGTGGCTGGCGCCATGCGTATCATCGACAGCCTGCTGCTGGCCTCGCTGGCCATCGTCTGGCTGGGCTGGGCTGCCGGGTGGATCCCCTGGCGGGCCGCGGTCATGGGCGTGGCCCCCCTGCTGCAGCTTGTGCTCTACAAGGGCATGCTGCGCTCCGGCGGCGTCACCAGCGCCCACTGCACGGGCCTGACCTGGCTGGGGGCCGCCCTGCTGGCGGCCTACCACGGCTGGGAGCTGGCGGGCCTGCCCGGGGCCGGCTGATGCCCTGGATCGAGCCCGCCGCCGCGGCCATCGTGCTGGCCTGGCTGGTGATCGCGCTGCGAAGGGGCCCTGACCCAGGCCGCCTGCTGCTGGCCTACGGCCTGGTCTTCGCCAGCTCCTGGATCTGCGAGCAGAGCTGCATCGAGCTGTACGGCTTCTACGCCTACAGCCCCGACTGGAGCGTGTTCCTGGGCCACGTGCCCCTGATGGTGGCGCTGATCTGGCCCGTGGTGGTGTTGTCGGCCCACGCCCTGGTGCGCGCCGTGATGGCCCCGGGCTCGTCGTGGACACCCCTGGCGGTCGCCGCCCTGGTGTTCACCGACGCAGCCTTGATCGAGCCCGTCTGCGTGCATGCGGGCCTGTGGCACTGGACCCACCCCGGCCTCTTCGCCGTCCCCCCCGTGGGCGTGCTGGGCTGGGCCGTCTACGCCGGCCTGATCACCCTGGCCCTCGAGCGCCTCCAGGGTGGTCCCCGCCGCTGGCTGCTGCCCGCAGCCCTGGTGCTCCCAGGCACCCACGCCCTGCTGCTCGCCGCCTGGTGGGGGCTGCTGCGCTGGGTCGAAGCGCCCATCCCCGCCTGGCCCGCGGTGGCCACTGCCTGGGCGCTGTCCCTGGCGGCCTGTGCGGCATTGCTGCGTCGCCCCGTGGCCATCCCCCGCGCCCTGATGCTGGACCGCACCCCCGCCGCCCTGTTCTTCGGGGCGCTGCTCCTGCTGGGCAAGGCCCCCTGGGCCCTGCTGGCCTGGGCGCTGGCCAGCACCCCAGCCTGGCTGATGGCCACAGGACGGACGGGCGTTCGCGAGCGTTAGCTCGCCAGCCCCGGGTGCCCGGGCGCGAGCAGGACGAAGAAGAAGCTGGCAGCCCACAGCGCGAGCGCCACGGCGTGAACCGCCAGAGCCAGCCAGGCCCGCTGCCTCCAGCTGAGCACCAGCCCGGCCAGCCCGACGAAGGGGGAGCCGATGATCCAGGCCCAGGCCACCACATAGGCCACCAGGTCGAGCACATCGCCCCGGCCGATGCCGAGCCCGAAGCCGACCGTGGCCACGAGCAAGGCCAGGAACAGGCCGGGGAGGACCAGGTTCCACGCGGTGAGGAGCTTCAGGGGCAGGTTCATGCGAGGAAGCCTAAACCCTCTGTCACAGCCCCGCACAGGGAACCCACGCACAGCTCCACACCCCACCCACCCCTCTCGAGCGATTGGATTCCCCTCGCACCTCTGGAGGCCACCATGAGGTCCATGAGCCTCTTCCTGCTCGCCGCCTCCGCCCTCCCCCACCGAAGGCCCCTGGCAGGCCATCGTGGGCATCACCACCGACGCCGGCGATCTCGAGACCATCGTGAGCTGGCAGACGGAGCTGTGGCCCGAGTCGGTGGCCTACTACCAGGGCAGCCTGCTGGTGGGCATGGCCGACGGATCGGTGTGGCGGGCTGCGGGGGAGTGAGCGAGAAACGGTCTACAGGCACCACGATCCTGCCCGATGAGGGAGACCGGCCACCGCGTTCCGTGCCGGTGGTCTGTCCAGAGATACCGCTGTATGCTGGCACTCATACGATCCCATCCGACCCGAGCCCACCCATGACCCCGTGCACCTCCAGACGCCACCGTCGCCAGCGAGGGGGCAACTTCACCCTGATGCTGGCGGTGGCGCTGATCGTCGTGCTGGGCTTCGGCGCACTGGCCATCGACACCGCCTATATGCTCATGGCCCACAGCCAAGCCCAGGACCTGGCCGACGCGACCTCCCAGGCCGCACTCATCGTGCTGCGCCAGACCGGCGATCAGTCCATGGCCGAAGAGGCCGCCGAGCAGGTGATGTCCGCCAACCGCATCGCGGGCAGATCACCCACCAACCTCGACATCAGCTTCGGCACCTGGGACGACACCGACGAGACTCCGACCTTCGTCGAGGACGGGGTCAACCCCAACGCAGTGCGCACCACCCTGGGTCGTGAAGACGCCGACGCCATCCCCTTCCTGTTGGCGCGCCTGTGGGGCATGGAGACCTTCGACGCCATGGCTTCGGCCACCTCCGCCACCCGCAGCCTGCAGGTCATCATCGTGATGGACATCACGGGCTCCTGGGGCGAGGCCAAGTTCGGCGACGCCCGCGACGCCTCCCTGGTGGCCCTGGACATGCTCAGCGAGAGCGCCAGCGGCATCGACCAGCTGGGCATGACCATCTTCACCAACCGCTACGCCTGGGAGTACACGCCCCTGGTCAACATCGCGAACGGGGCAACGGCCGCTGCGGTCACCGCCGACTGGTCTGTCCTCAACATCGCCAGCAAGGGCGGGCGAGACTCGAACCACTACGACGGCCGCAACTGCTGGCTCAACAGCGGCGCGGCGCGCAACGACTTCAGGCATCCCAACGGCGGCTGCTACCCCGACATGCCCCGGGAGTACACGGACGAGCCGGGCACCGACCACTCCACGGGCATCCTGCTGGCCCAACAGATGTTCGAGGAGGACGCCGCCACCGGCGCCAACTACCGCGCGATGATCGTGGTCACCGACGGCCGCCCCGCCAGCCTCGGCCGGACCTCGGGCACTCTTCGAGCGGCCGAGCCCTACACCGAGACTCGCTGGCGCGAGTACCAGGGCCCGGTACCCCGCACCTCCAACGAGGTCCGCAATGCCAGCATCGCCGCCACCCACGAGCTGTGGGAAGACCTGCGCGTCCACACCTGGGTGGTGTCCCTGGTCCAGCACGACTGGATGATGCCCGCCATGGTGCAGGGCGACGGCTACTACGTGCTGACCAGCGACTCGAACGAGCTGGCGGCCATCCTGGCCCAGATCGTGTCCGAGATGCCGCTGGCCCTCGTGGAGTAGCGGGATGAACCCACGCACCCGAGCCAGGCGCAGGGGCGGCAACGCCATCGAGTTCGCCCTCTGCCTGCCCCTGTGGGTGCTTGTGGTGGCGGCGATCATGGACTTCGGCTGGCTCTTCTACGCCCAGACCACCCTGGATGCCGCCGCCAACATCGGCTGCCGCGAGGGCGCGCTGATGGACCCGGGCGAGCTGGACACCAACCTCACCGAGATCGAGGAGACCACCACCCTGCGCATGCTCGCGGTGCTCGCGTCCTTCGGCGAAGACGAGTGCGACCACTGCAGCGTCGAGGCCTCCACGGCAGGCGCCCCCCCACAGCGCAGCCTGGTCTGCGAGGCCACCCGCCGCGTCACGCCGCTCACCGGAGTGTTCGCGAGCGAACGCACCCTGCGCTCCAGTCAGGTCTCCCGGCTCGAGTGGCAGCGGGAGGGAGCGCCGTGATCCGCTCCAGAGCGCCGCGTAGGGCCGCCGCCGCCGTCGAGTTCGCCCTCACCCTGCCCTTCCTGCTCTTGGTGGTCATGGGCATCATCGAGCTGTCACTGCTCATGCACCGGGCCCACCAGATCACCCGCGTGGCCCGCGATGCCTGCCGCATCGGATCCGGCGTGCTCGAAGGGGTCGAGCCCACCGGTGACGACATCGAGGCAGCGGCCATCGACCACGCATCGTTCGCCCTCGAGACCTTGGGCGTGGACTGTGGCTCGGGCTGCGACGTGGACGCCACCTGGTACGAGGAGGAAGGCTGGATGCTGTTGAGGGTCGAGGTGGACGTGCCCTACGAGCCCTTCACGGGCCTGCTCCCCTTCCTGCCCGAGACCACCCACTGCGGCTTCGTGATGCTCACCCAGCAGCAGATCTTCGAGTAGCCGGGAGCCCCAGACGCCCCCGGGGCCGACATCAGCTGTCGGCGGGGCCCCTGAAGAAGCGGCGGAGCAGGATCTCGCGGATGCTGCTGCGGCCGCCGCTGGGCGCGGGATCCTGGGAGCCCGCCTGCCCATGCCCACGGGAGGAGGACGGCGCACGGGCCATGACCTCTTCGGGCGGCAGGGACGAGGGCACGTCGGTGGGCGCCGCAGACACGCCAGAGCTGAGCTCGTTCGGTTCGACCAGCTCACCCACCTGATCCTCGAGCCACTCGCGCAGCAGATCGCGATCGGCGCGGCGCATCAGGTGCATCGTGAGAACGTAGCCGCAGCTGTCGTGGTCGTTCCAGGCTTCCTGGCTGACCAACGCGGTGCCAAAGACGTCGATGCCGTAGCCTGGAATTCCGAACTGGAAGAATGCCTGGCTCTCGAGCTCGAGGCGAACCGCCAGCTCGACCAGGAACTCGCTGCCGTGGAAGCGGACCAGGGTGCCTTCGACCGCACCGCTGGTGGTGCGCAGGGCCACAGGTTCGTTCACGTTGATAGTGACCTTGGGTAGCTGGCGGCCGACGCGGGACGAGGGCACTCCCGCGGCGTCCTCGGTGCGCAGCTCGACGCCGGCAGCGGGGGCCGGCCGGGCGCCGGGCTCGTTGCGCACCCAGTCGGTGAGCTGCTGCCTGTAGCGGGCGCTGATCTCGGTAATCTGCATGATGTAGCGGGCATACGGACCGCTGCGCTCCCCGCCGTTTCGCACCCGCACCTTGCCGCTGATGAGCCTCTCGCCCAGGTCCATCTCGAAGCCACCGCTGTCGCCTACCCGCAGCTGCCCCGAGGTCTCGACCAGCAGGTCGAGCCGAGAACCCACGCGGTGGACCACCCCAACCCAGGAGCCGCTGGGCACCGTGAGCTTGATGGGGATGTTCAGCTTCACAGACATGGAGGCTCCATAAAGGACTAGCCCTGGTAACCGATCGCCAAAGCGTAATCCCGCACACCGGGGCTCCGGCAGGGTGCCACCCAGCCGCATTTCTTGATACTCTGCTGATCACACCGCTCCCCGGTGCCGGCGGCAGCTTGGGAGGGTGAAGCACCCACGGCCGCCACTCGGATTCACGCGTGAGAGATCCTTCCCAGCGGGGACACAAAAAAACCTCAAGCCGTGAAGCTGGGTTCCGATACGGGTCGCGCACCGTTTGGGGCACCCAGAACCACTCAGGAGTCGTCATGCTCGTCAAGTTCATCCGCGAAGAAACCGGCGCCACCGCCATCGAGTACGGCCTCATCGCCGCTCTGATCGCTGTCGCGATCATCGTCGCCCTCACCGCCGTTGGCACCTCGCTGTCCGACCTGTTCACGGGCGTCTCCGACACCATCGACGCCGCAGCGCCCTAGCGCCAGAGTTCGCGTTCACCCCGACGTTCGGCCCAGCCCGCACGGCGGGGCATACGAACGTCACGCCCACGTCGAGGCTGGGGGCCATGCGCCTCCAGCCTGTGTGTGCGTCCGCGGGACACGTCGCACCGATCTGATACTGTGATCGGCCGGAGCCTCTGGCCGCTCGAGGCTGGCAGGCGACCTCTCGACCCACGGAGGAGGAATGCAGCAGCGTCAACCCACCGGAGGGCGCACCAAGGCCCTCCTGATCTTCGGCATCTCTCTGCTGGCAGCCGTCGCCGCCGTCTTCCTGGTGTTCCGGGTGGTTCAGCTCGCCCAGCAGGAGGTCGTCAAGGCCCGTGAGAGCACCGCCAACGTCGATGTGCTCGTGGCCGTCCGCGTCCTGAATGTAGGCATCCCCATCACTGAAGGTGACGTGGCGCTGCGGGCGCTGGCGGCCGAGATGGTCCCCGCTGTGGGCACCTTCCACGTGGTACACGAGGCCGTCGGGCGCGTGCCCCGCGAGCGCATCCTGCCCAACGAGCTCGTGCGCGACGAGCGCTTGGCCCTGGCCGACGCAGGCATCGGCCTGAACGCCCTGGTCAGCCCAGGCAAGCGCGCCATGTCGGTAGGGGTCGACGCCGAGACCGGCGTCGCCGGCTTCATCCAGCCCGGCAACTACGTCGACGTGATCGTCACCATCCGCCCGGACGACACCGAGGAAGACCGCAAGTGGGTCTCGAAGGCCTTCCTCCAGGGCGTCAGGGTGCTGGCCGTTGGCCGCAGGCTCGAGTCCGGCGAGGACGGCTCCACGGGCAAGTCCGTCACCAAGCGCTCCTCGGCCCGCGACAAGCCCACCGTCACCCTGGAGCTCACCCTCGATGAGTCCCAGGAGCTGGCCCTCTCCTCCAGTCGCGGCGACATCCACCTGGTCCTGCGCAACGACATCGACATCACTCAGCAGGACACGCAGGGGGTCGCCACCTCGAGCCTGGTGGGGCTCGAGGCCAAGCGCGGCAAGGGCCACACCACCGTCGCAGCCGCTCCCTCCACGCCCTCGGGTCCCGTGTCGGAGATCATCACCGGCGGCACGGTCCAGGAAGTCCAGTTCGAGCGCGACGGCTCCAAGAGCATCACCGTCCGCTCGGATCGATAGCTGCTGACGCCCTCGCCGCCGCGGAGAAGTTCCATGCCCCGATGCGCCCTGTTCCTGCTCGTCGCCCTCCTGACCCTCCCAGTGAAGGTCCTGGCCCAGGCCGACAGCGCCTGGACAAGCCAGCCTCCACCCCAGGTCGCCGCCGAAGACGAAAACTGGATCGACGTCCAGGCCGGCCAGTCCATCGTGTGGCGGGCATCCCGTCCCATCGCCCGCCTGCTGCTGTCCGACCCCAGCGTCGCCGAGGTCAAGCTCCTCGAGGAAGAGCAGTTCCAGGTGCGGGGAGTCATGGTGGGCACCACCGACCTGTGGGTCTGGTACCGCGACGCCTCCACTCAGCCGGTGGAGTACCAGGTCAGCGTCCACCAGGACCTGAGTGAGATGATCCGTCGCATCGACGCCGTGGCCAGCGACACCGAGCCTCCCAAGGTCTACCCCATGAATGGCCGCCTGGTGCTGGACGGCCCCGTGGCCGATCTGGAGACCCTCGAGCGGCTCACGGCCATCGCCCGCATCTACGATCCGGACTTCGTCAACCTCATGGCCGTGCGCGGCGATCATCAGGTCCAGCTGCACGTGCTCTTCGCCGAGGTGTCCCGCACCGGGCTGCGGGAGCTCGGCATCAACGGCTTCTTCTCCGGGCCCGACTCGTCCGGCGGCTGGTACGGTCCCAACCGCGGCGAGGACATCAACTTCATCAACACCGAAGGCATCGACTCGGTCTGGCCCATGCCCACCTCAGGCGCCTTCCAGCTGCTGGGCGCCGTGGCCCTGCAGGACTGGTCCTTGGCCGCCATGCTGGGCGCCCTCGAGGAGTCCAACCTCTCCAAGATCCTCGCCGAACCCACCCTGGTCGCCCTGTCCGGGCAGCAGGCCGAGTTCCTGGCCGGCGGCGAGGTGCCCATCGCCATCACCACATACGACCGGGTGATGGTGGAGTTCAAGGAGTACGGCATCAAGCTGTCCTTCGTGCCCACGGTGCTGGCCGGGGAGGTCATCGATCTGCGCGTCTACACCGAGGTCAGCGAGATCGACCCCACGGTGGCCATCTCCCTGGGTGGCCTCGCCATCCCCGGCTTCCTCACCCGCAAGGGGTCCTCCCACCTGCGCATGCAGAGCGGGACCACCTTCGCCATGGCCGGGCTGCTCTCGGAGTCCGTGCGCATCCGCCGGGCCGAGATCCCCGTGGAGTCCCGGCCATGTCGCTCCGCTTCCAGCCGCTCGAACTCCAGGTTGGCAGACTCCGATGCCATGGCGGCCATGATGTTGTCGAGCACCGACTCGGACTCG
>CALDOK010000254.1 GCA_937912125.1 uncultured Pseudomonadota bacterium | reverse complement strand
ACACGGACGACGACGGCCTGCTCGACGGTGAAGAGGTCGATGTCTACGGCACCGATCCCCTGGATGACGACACGGACGACGACGGCCTGCTCGACGGCGAGGAGGTGTACACCCACACCACGGATCCGCTGGACGACGACACGGACGATGACGGCCTGCTCGACGGCGAGGAGGTCGACGTCCACGGCACCGACCCCTTGGACAGCGACACGGACGACGACGGCCTGCTCGACGGTGAAGAGGTCGATGTCTACGGCACCGACCCCCTGGACGACGACACCGACGGTGACGGCCTGCTGGATGGCGAGGAGGTCACCGTCTACGGCAGCGATCCCCTGGACACCGACACCGACGACGATGGCTGCAGCGACGGCGACGAGGTCCACATCCACGGCACGGATCCCACGGATCCCGACACCGACGGCGACGGCGTGGACGACTGCGACGAGATCGAGGCGGGCACGGATCCGCTGGATGGCGACAGCGACGGTGACGGCCTGAGCGACCGCGAGGAGATCTACGAGACCGGCACGGATCCCAACGACCCGGACAGCGACGACGACGGCCTGACCGACGGCGAGGAGGTCATCGACCTGGGCACCGATCCTATGGACGACGACAGCGATGACGACGGCCTGACCGACGGCGACGAGGTGCTCACCTACGGCACGGATCCCAACGACCCCGACAGCGACGACGACCTGCTGTTCGACGGCCAGGAAGTGGACGAGACCCTCACCGACCCGCTGAACCCCGACAGCGACGGCGACTACCTCGACGACGGCGAAGAGGTCGGCGTCTACGGCACGGATCCCAACGATCGTGACACCGACGACGACTATGTCTGGGATGGCTACGAGACCTGCACCGCAGACACCGACCCCCTGGACGACGACACCGACAACGACGGCCTGACCGACGGCGAAGAGCTGTGGTGGTACGGCACCGATCCCAACGACAAGGACTACGACGACGACGGCCTGACCGACGGCCAGGAGATCGACGTCTACGGTACCGACCCCAAGCGTCCCGACACCGACGGCGGCGGCGTGACCGATGGGGTGGAGGTCGAGCTGGACGGCACGGATCCCCTGGATGGCTCCGATGACGGGGTGCCCGACACCACCGACAGCGATGGCGACGGCGTGACCGACGACCGAGAGCTCTCCCTCGGCACCGACCCCGACGACCCCGACACCGACGGTGACGGCATCGGTGACGGCCAGGAGCTGATCGGCGGCACCGACCCGTTCGACGACGACAGCGACAACGACGGCCTGCTCGACGGTGATGAGCTGGCCGCGGGCACCGACCCGCTGGACAGCGACAGCGACAACGACGGCCTTAGCGACGCCGAGGAGGCGCTGGTCTACGGCACGGATCCCCTGGACGAGGACAGCGACGGCGACGGCCTGCAGGACGGCGAGGAGGCCCGCATCACGGGCACCGATCCGCTGGATGACGACACGGACGGCGACGGGCTCGGCGATGGCGAGGAGGCCTACGTCACCAACACCGACCCCACAGAGGCCGACAGCGACGGCGACGGGGTGGACGACAACGACGAGCTGCTCGGCGGCACCGATCCCATGGATCCCGACAGCGACAACGGCGGCGACAGCGACGGGCTCGAGGCCTCCACGGGCACCGACCCAGGCGATCCCACCGATGACGCGGACGACGCCACCGACACCGACGGCGACGGCCTGAGCGACGACGACGAGCGCGCCCAGGGCACCAGCCACACCAACCCCGACACCGACGGTGACGGCCTGCTGGACGGCGAAGAGGGTGACTACGGCACCGATCCGCTGGACGCCGACACCGACGGCGACGGCATCAACGACGGCCACGAGGTGGGGGCGGGCACGGATCCCACCGTGGTGGACAGCGACGGCGACGGCCTGAGCGATGGCGACGAGGTGGCCGATGGCACCGACCCCGCCGACCGGGACAGCGACGACGACGGCCTGACCGACGGCGAGGAGACCGTGATCTACGGGACGGACCCCAACGATCCCGACACCGACGGCGACGGCCTCGAGGACGGCGAGGAGGTCTACCAGTACGAGACCGACCCGCTGGACACCGACACCGACGACGGCGGCATCGACGATGGCGCCGAGGTCCTGGTGGACGGCACCGATCCGCTGGATCCCAGCGACGACATGATCGACAGCGACGGCGACGGCCTGTCCGACAGCTCCGAGACCGATGTGTACGGCACGGATCCCTTGGACGCCGACAGCGACGACGATGGGCTGGACGACGGACGGGAGGTGCTCGACGAAGGCACCGACCCGCTGGACGATGACACCGACGACGACGACCTGCTCGATGGCGAGGAGGTCGACGTCTACGACACCGATCCGCTGGACGCCGACAGTGACGATGACGGCCTGCTCGACGGCGAGGAGGTCGACGACTACGGCACCGACCCCAACGACGACGACACCGACGACGACGGCCTGCTCGACGGCGAGGAGGTCGACGACTACGGCACCGACCCCACCGACGCTGACACCGACGACGGCGGCGTCGACGACGGCACCGAGGTGCTCCAGGACGGCACCGACCCCCAGGACCCCTGTGACGACATCGGCTACGGCTGCGATGACACCGGCCAGGGTGGCGCCTACAAGGGCGGCTGGGGCGGCTGCGGCTGCAGCGCCCAGCACGGGGGCGCGGCCGCGGCTGCTGCTTGGGGTATGCTGGCCTTGGCCGGTCTGCTGATGGTGCGGCGCCGGGAGGACTGATCCATGCTGTTTCCGCTCGCCGCGCTGCTGTGCGGCGCCGCGCTGGCCCAGGGTGTGGCCGGCGGCGCTCTCCCTTCCATCGACGCCCAGCTCTTCAGGCCCTCGGTGGATGCCTCCACCCTGTTGGGCACCGACGACAGCTACGTACCGGACGAGCTGACCGGCACGGGGCGCCTGCTGCTGCAGTGGGCCCACCAGCCCCTGGTCTACTACCCCGACCAAGGTGACCCCATCGACCTGGTTGGCGACCTGTACCAGCTCGATGTGCTGGGGGCGGTGGCCTACAAGCGGCTGCGCCTGGGTGTGGATCTGCCGGTCGTGCTGCGCTCCCTGGGGGATGCCTCCGATCCCGAGACCGGCGTGGGCGACCTGAACCTGGACCTCAAGGGGCGCCTGCTGGATCGGCGCACCCACGCCGTGGGCTTGGCGCTGGGCTCGCGGTTCAGCCTGCCCACCGCTTCCACCCTTGCTCCCCTGGGAGCCGACGGTGTGGGCTGGTCGGTGCATGGCATCCTCGACGCACAGCTGGGCGACGCCCTGGTGGCCTTGAACCTGGGCACCGTCGGCACTCCCACCGTGGAGCTCGAGAACCTCACCTGGGACGATCACCTCTACGCACGCCTGGGTGGTAGCTACGCCATCACCCCATCCGTGGGCCTGGGCGCTGAGCTTGGGGCCCATGCCCCCTACGCCGACTTCGGCAACGCCGACGCCATGCCGGCCGAGGCGCTCCTCGGCGGCTGGCTGCGCCCCTCCGGGGGGGACTGGGTGCTTCGCCTCGCCGGCGGCAGCGGCATCACAGGCGGCGTGGGCGCCCCCAAGGCCCGGGTGCTCCTGGCCCTGGCCTACGAGCCACCCGTGGCGGGTCCCGACCGCGACCTCGACGGCATCGTCGACGCCGGCGACCGCTGCCCGGACGTGCCCGAAGATCTGGACGCCTGGGAGGACGCCGACGGCTGCCCGGAGCCCACCCGGGTCACCGTCGCCGTGGTGGATCAGCTGGACATCCCCATCGACGGCGCCAGCGTCCACATCTCCGGCGCGGGCGTGGTGCGCGAGGGTGCGGCGGGCATGAAGGTGGATCTCGAGGCGGGCAGCTACACCGTGGTGGTGCGGGCGCCAGACTTCGACGCCCGCGAGACCATCATCACCATCCCCGCGGGCGCGCCCTACGACGCGCTGGTGAGGCTCGACGTGGTGCCCCAGGAGGGGCTGGTAGCGGTGCGGGTCCGCGACGCGGACGGCGAGCCCGTGGACGGCGCGGTCAGCTTCGGCGACCGCATCCCCGAGGTCACCCACAAGGGCAGCGTTCACGGCAGCCTGCCCAGCGGTGACTGGGAGCTGCGGGTCGAGGCCCAGGGCTACCAGGCCCTGCGCCAGGTGGTCACGGTCCACGGTGGCGAAGAGGTCGTGGTGGTGGCCGTGATGCACCCGATCCTGGTGCAGCTCACCCGCGAGCGCATCGAGATCAACGACTCGGTCTACTTCGAGACCGCGCGGGCGGCGATCAAGGCCGCGAGCTTTCCATTGCTCGACCAGATCGCCGCGCTGCTCGAGGAGCACCCCGAGGTCCGGCGGATCCGCATCGAGGGCCACACCGACAGCCGAGGCGACGACGCCTACAACCTGAAGCTGTCCCAGGAGCGCGCCGCGGCGGTGCGCACCTACCTGGTGGAGCACGGCGTGGCGGCCAAGCGCCTGTCCAGCGTGGGCTTTGGAGAGACCAAGCCCCTGGACCCGCGGGAGGTCGAAGAGGCCTGGTCCCAGAACCGGCGGGTGGACTTCTGGGTCGAGGAGCGCTCGGACTGATCTCCGCTACACGCCGATCAGCTCTCGCTCGGCGTCGAAGGGGCGGTCCAGATCGATGCGCACGAGGGCGAGCTGCGGGCCGTCGTGGGCCGCGTTGATCATGGTGGTGCGGCCCAGCTTCTGCTTCCAGGAGCCCGTGCGGCGCCACGAGCCTTGCACGTGACCGTGCAGGGTGAGCCAGGGCTGCCGGCGCTCGATCAGGCGGCGCACGGCGATGCTCCCCACGTGGGTGTCCATGGGAACATGGTCCACCTGCTGACCCTCGAGGCCCGCGTGGTCCAGCAGGGTGTCGTGGGGCGGCGTGTGGAACAGGAGGATGGCGTCGCTCAGGTCGTCGACGCCGGTGAGGTGGTCCAGGTCGCGGTGGATGGTGTAGTAGCGCACCAGGTGGCGCTCCATGGGCACCGAACGCCAGCCGTCCTCGGGAGAGATGGCCCCCGGGTCCACGTAGCGGGACACGTCGTAGCGCTCCCAGTCCTTGAGGGCCAAGGCGCTGGGGGGCACACAGCCGTAGCCGTAGATCGGTCGCTGGCCCAGCTGGGCCTTGAGCAGGTGCAGGGGCTCCCAGGCGCCCTTCGAGGCGGCGCGTTCGAAGGCCGGCATTGTGGCGGCCGCGTCGTCGTTGCCTGGCACCAGGAAGACCCGGGGGGCTTGGTCGCCCATGGCCTTGTGGAGCGTCAGGAAGCCGCCCGCCAGGAAGTCCTCGATGAAGTCCCCCTCGTAGTCGCCGTTGTGGGTGCCGTGGAGCAGATCCACTGGCAGCAGGTCACCGCCCAGGAAGATGGCCGAGGGGCGCTCGGCCAGGGCGCGATCCCACAGGGTGCGGTAGCGGGCGGCCACGCCCTGCAGATCCGAGGCGAAGAAGACGGTGGACATGGGGCAGCCTATCCGGCGGGGTGGCGGCTGGCCGGATAGGTCGAGCCTCCCATCGTCGGAGCCTGCCCGTGATCGCCCTGCCGTTGCTCTCCGTCCTGCTCACCATCGCGCCGGGGGGCGCTCTGGCCGGCCCCAGCCTCGGCCTGCACGCCGAGCTTCCCACGGTGCACTCGCCCATGGCCCGGTACTCCGGCGAGGAGGTGGAGCACGCCCTCCCCATCAGCATGGGGGCGCGGCTGGAGCTGGGCCTGCCCCTGGCCCAGGAGCGCTGGCTGGTGGTGGATCTGGGGGCGCGCAGTGGCGGCATGGACCTTGGGCGCATGGATCACGCCATGCTCGAGCTCGCTTTTCGCGAGGCCATGTCCGGGTCTGACTCCCTGCATCCCTTCTGGGAGGGCGGCCTGGGCGCCGAGCTGATCCGCCTGCGGGACGAAGAGAGCGCCGACCTGGCATTGCACCTGGGGCCGCGCTTCTTCGGGGGCCTGGGCCTTGGCTTGGGCAGCAAGAAGCTGCGCCCGACCGTGGGCGTCAGGGCCAGCTTCACCGCGGCGACCGGCACCTTCGACCTACCGGACGTCGAGCTGGACGACGGGACGGTGGAGCGCTTCTACATGCCCTCGGCCCTGGTGCTGGCCGGCACGGTGGGGATCTGCCTGCCCTAGCGGGCGCTGTTCTCGCCACCCGGCGGCGTTCGGGCGGGGTGCAGGCCAGCTCGGTGGACGAGGTTGCGCCTGGACCGACCGCGCCCCCACCCGGCGGCGAGGGCTCCGGCTGCCTGAGCTTTCCAGGTCGCAGGTCAACGCGTCGCCACGACGGGATACCACTGTGGCGTGGGTGGCGAATAGCCGCGCCGCCCGCCCGTACCCGCGGCCGACTCCTACCCCCGAGGTCTCCATGCGTGCGCTCCTCCTCCTCTCCCTGATGGCCTGCAACAAGGACGCCGACGTCAAGGACGACACCGCTCCCGTCGACACCGGGCCCGGCGATACCGGCTGGGACTCCCGCTACGACGCACTGGTCGATGCCGTGAAGGCCGATCTGGCGGCATCTCACGCGGCGGGTGTGCAGGTGGCTGTGATGGAGGGCGGCGTGGTCACCTTCGCCGCGACCTTCGGCTCGGGCCATCCGGATCAGGACGTGTCCATCAGCAACCGCACCCTGTTCCAGATCGGCTCGGACACCAAGAAGCAGACCGCGGTGGCGCTGCTGCAGAAGGTCCAGGCGGGCTCGGTCTCCCTGGACGACACCCTGGCCCAGGCCCTGCCCGAGCTGGAGTTCCGCTGGGGCGAGGACTGGAACGACCAGATCCTGGTGGAGCACCTGCTGACCCACCAGGGTGGGTTCTTCGACTACGCGCTGTGGGAGATGGGCGCGGCGGATGATCTGCTGGCCAGCTGGACCTACGGCACCTTCGCCAACCAGTGGTACCTGATGAACCCCCCAGGGGAGTTCTGGAACTACTCGAACCCCAACTTCTCGCTGGCGGGCCTGATCACCGAAGAGAACGACACCCGCCCGTGGCCTGACATCATGCTCGAGGACGTCTACGGGCCCCTGGGCATGGACCGCACCTACCTGCGCAAGGCCGAGGTGCTGGCCGACGGTGACTACGCCGTGGGCTATGGCATCGACCCCACCACCGGGGTCCTGGGGACCCGGGACATGATCGACGTCGCCGACCACGCCTGGACCCGTCCCGCGGGCCTGGCCTGGTCCACCGCCACCCAGCAGCTGTACTTCGCCGACTTCCTGATGAACGGCGACACCGAGGTCTTGAGCGATGAGCTGGTGGCCCAGATGCACGACGAGCGGGTCAACACGCTGTACCAGTTCGATGAGTCCCACTACGGCTACGGCCTGATGGTGAACCGGGGCATGGAGCTGGACGGGGGCTACTACGAGGTCCCGTACTGGGAGCACGGGGGCAACACCATGGCCTTCAGCTCCCTGTTCCGGGTGCTGCCCGAGCAGGGCTTCGCCATCTCCATCCTGTCCAGCGGCTATGGCACCGACTTCACCGCCAGCGCCGATGCCGCCGTTCGCACCCTGGTCGAAGGCCTGCCCACCCCCGTGGACCCGCCCGAGTACGTCATCGACCCCGCCCGCTACGCCTACCACGTGGGCGACTACATGGACGAGTGGAACGTGGGGCCCGCGACGGTCACCCAGGTGGGCGACAGCCTGCACATCGAGCTGCCCGTGCTGGACCAGCACGGCTACGACTACGAGCAGGATCTCATCGCCGTGTCGAGCGACATTCACTACATCGAGATCCAGGGCGGCTACTACGACCTGACCTTCATCCAGAAGGAAGCGGGCGAGCCCAGCGCCTACATCCGCAATCGCAGCTTGGTGCTCACCCGCGATCCTGGCGAGGCGGTCACCGGCCAGCGGCGCACCCCCACCAAGGCCGACGTGGAGCACTGGCTCGAGCGGGCTCGGGTGCAGGATCCCCTGCCTGCCGCGCTGCGAGCCCGGCGCTGACAGACTTGTCAAGGATTGTCTCTGCGCGGCTCTGCTGAGCTTTGTGCCTGTCCAACGGGGCAGGTGCAATGCAAGGTGGAACCATGGCTGGTGGTCTTGGACAGCGTGTGGGCGGTGAAGGGTTGCCTGCGGACGAGACCCGCGTCTTCTGGCGCGGCGTCACGCTGCTCGAGGAGCATGAGATCGCGCCCACCTACGAGCTGTACCTGAGCGGCTGCCCGCTGCACTGTCCGTTCTGTGCTGTGCCCGGCGCGTCGCGCTCCGTCAGGGCAGGGGAGCGCCTCGAGCCCGAGGCCCTGGTCGAGGATCTCGAAGATGATCGGCACCCGCCCTTCAGGGCCTTGGCCTTCGTGGGGGGCGAGCCCACCCTGCACCTGCCGTGGATTCGGCAGGTGGTTCCGCTGCTGCGGGCTCAGCGCCCCGAGCTCCTGCTGGTGCTGAACACGGCGCTGTGCTGGGAACGGGGGCTGGCCCCGGAGCTGGGCTCTCTGTTCGACTGGGTGGTGGGCACCGTGCGGGTTCACCAGCCAGCCTGCGCGCAGGCTCTGGGCTCCCCGGCGGGCCACCCCGCCCAGGCCAGGGCTGCGGCGGAGGCGCTGTTGGATGCCGGCGCTCGTGTCATCCTGCGCTTGTTGGCGCTGCCGGGGCACCTGGACTGCTGCGCGGCGCCCCTGGCGGAGTGGATCGGTGGCCTGGGAGGCGATCTGCGGGCCCGGGTGATGCTCAACTACGCCCCCCTTGGCGAAGCCCGAGCCCTGCCTGGGCTGGACCGCTCCCTGAGCGAGGACGCTGCAGCTGGGGCTGCGCTGCTCCTGCCGTCCTGGGTGGCGCGCCCGGCCTTGCGCCCCTTGTTCCCGATCCCCGAGCGCCTGCCCCACCACCGCGATCCTCCCGTCTCCATCGACATCGACGCCGGTGGCCGGGTGGTGGCGTCCATGGTGACCGGTACCATCCTTCCGTGGCTGGCCGAGGGCGATCCCTCCCTCCGTCCCCGCCTGGCCTACCTGGAGCCCCATGCCCGCTGAGCTCGACCTCCTGCTGCGCGCTCGCTATCCGCTCATCTGGCTGGACACGGCCGAGGAAGAGCGGGCAGTGGAGCTGATCTGCCGCACCGCCCGGGCCATGGGGGACACGGTGTCGGGTTGGTCCCAGACCTGGGGCTTGCACGACCTTCCTGGCGCCGCTCAGTCTGGTCCCCACAGCGATCCGCTCTCGCTCCTCGCCCACATGCGCTCCCAGGAGCGTCGGCAGGTCTGGGTGCTCGCGGATCTGGGGGGCCTGCTGCAACCCTCGGGGGGCGGGCAGGTGCTTGTGCGCGCCCTGCGGGACACCGCCCGGCTGCTCCGGGATCGGGGCGCGGTGATCGTGGTGGTGGGCGCTGGCCACCCGCTGCCCGCGGATCTGGTGGGCTCCGCGGCGGTGCACCGCCTGGCCTTGCCCGACCAGGGCGAGCATGCTCTGCTGCTGCGGCGGGTGACGGCCCAGATGAAGCTGTCCGTGAGTCCCGAGGCCGAGCGGGTGCTCTCCACCACCTGCTTGGGCCTGACCCTCGAGCAAGCCGAGAACATCTGGGCGCGGATCCGGGCCGCGGGCGGGCGCTTCACCGAGCAGGACGTGGACCAGCTCATCGCGGAGAAGGCGCGCATCGTGCGGGGCTCGGGCTACCTGCAGTTCGTGCCCACCACGGGGCTGGACGACGTGGGTGGGCTGCAGGGGCTCAAGGCCTGGATGAGCCAGCGGGCCCTGGGCTTCTCGCCCGAGGCCCGGGAGCTGGGCCTGCCTTGGCCCCGGGGTGCCTTGCTGGTGGGCGTGCAGGGCTGCGGCAAGTCTCTGAGCGCCAAGGCGGTGGCGGGGCTGTGGAAGCAGCCGCTGCTGCGCCTGGACGTGGGTGCGCTGATGGAGGGCCTGGTGGGTGCCTCCGAGCGCAACTTGCGCGACGCCCTGGCCCTCGCCGGGCGCATCGCCCCCTGCGTGTTGTGGATCGACGAGATCGAGAAGGGCTTCCAGGGCATCGATCAGGGGAACGACGGCGGCACCATCGCGCGCATGTTTGGCACCATGCTCACCTGGATGCAGGAGAAGGACGAGCCGGTCTTCGTGCTGGCCACCGCCAACCAGATCCACGCCCTGCCCCCTGAGATGCTGCGCAAGGGGCGCTTCGACGAGATCTTCTTCGTCGATCTGCCCGACAGTCCGCAGCGCGAGGAGATCTGGCACATCCACCTGAGCTACCGGGTGCGGCTCGGGCGGGACAAGAGCCTGCTGGGACGCCTGGACCTGGCAGCCCTGGCCGAGGCCAGCGAGGGCTACTCCGGGGCCGAGATCGCTGCAGCGGTGGTGGAGGGCTCCTTCGCGGCCCTGGCCGAGGGCGGCCCCCTCGAGCCTCGCCACCTGGTGGGCGCCCTGTCCGCCTCTCCGCCCCTCTCACGCACCCGCGAAGAGGATCTGACCGCGCTGCGCGCTTGGGCCAGCGGCCGCGCCAGGAAGGCAGGCTGACATGTCCGTGATCTGCACCATCGCCGTCCCCGGGGTCGTCTACCTGGGCCCCAGCGTGCTCGCGGGCTTGGCCTCGGCCGCCGCGACCGCCATGGCCCTGCGGCAACTGAACGCCGCCGAGGGCGAGGTCGCACGGGAAGAAGAGCGCAGCCGCTTGGCCGCCGATGCCGAGATCCTGGCGGACGCCGTGTGCCAGGTGGAGCTGGGCGCCGCCCAGACCGAGGCCATCGAGGGATTGGTGGCCGAGCGCTGCCACATGGCCTTCAGCGACGGCAAGCTCACCATCACCCTGAACCGGGACGTGCGCGGCCGGCTCACCGTGCGCGCCCACGGCCACGGCATGGATCGCGCTGAGGTGAGCGAGAAGGCGGAGCGGTTCCTGGGCATGCTCATGCAGCAGGTGGCCTACCGCGAGGTGGTGACCAAGATGAAGCGCTACGGCCTCGAGGTGCAGCAGGAGGCGCGCCTCGAGGACGGCACGGTCAAGGTCCGCATCGGCGGCCGGAGGCGCTGACGTGGGTCGCTTCGATCACATCGAGCCCGAGGCTCAGCCCCTGCAGCAAGGCGACGACGCCAGCTACGGCTTCCAGCACTTCATGGATCAGGCCGATCTGGCCATGCGCCGCGGGCGCTACGAGTCGGCCTTGCGCTACTACGGGCGGGCTCTGGAGCGGGATCGTATCCGGGCCGAGGCTTGGGCTGGTCAAGCCCGCGCCCTGCTCGAGATGGGGCAGGCGGCCGAAGCGTTCACCTGGCTCGAGCAGGCGGTGCGTGTGGCCGGAGAGCGGCCGGGCTTCCATGCTCTGCGCGCCATCGCCGCCGCCCGTCAGGGTGACGCGGATGACGCCCTGGCCTGGGCGGACAAAGCCATGCGCACGGGGGCCGACCTGGCCGAGGTCTGGCTGGCGCGTGCCGAGGTGCTCTACCAGCAGGGCCAAGGCAGCGCGGCTGGGCGCTGCCTGGACAAGGCTCACGAGCGCGAGCCTGGCAGCCACACCGCCCGTCGCTGCGGCGAGGTGGCGCTGGGGGTCGGCGATCTGCCCCGGGCTCGGACCTGGCTCGAGCGCGCCCGGAGCCAGGACGCCGAGTGCCCGCTGGTGGCCCTTCGCCTGGGCATCTACTGGGAGCGGGCCGGGCACATCGACCGCGCCCGAGACGAGCTCTCTCGGGCCCTGAGCCTCGAGCCGGGCCTGACGCCTGCCACGCTGGCCTTGGAAGATCTCGACCAGCGGGGGCTGTGGGCCCGCGCGACCGCCAGCATCAGGAGGTGGACCCGTGGAGCTTGATCTGGATCGCGCGATCATCGACCTCGAGATCCGTCCCGACGGCTCGGTCACCTTCCACGTCTCCGGCCTGCCGGGCCCGGCCTGCCAGCAGCTCGAGGCCATCCTGCTGGAGGTGCTAAGGGGCGAGGTCACCGAGCGCAGCCACACGGCGGAGTTCTACCAGCAGGTCCAGCTGGGCCTGGGTCAGCGCATCAAGGCCTTGCTGGGGCGGGGCTGATCCACCATGGACTGTCCGCGCTGCGGCGTGCCCAACCTGCCGGGCTTGCCCTCGTGCGTGGACTGCGGCCAGGATCTGCAGGCGCGGCCCCAGGCGCCTGCGCGCTTCGTGCCCGAGGTGGCCGTGGCCAACCCCTTGCGGGAGCAGCGGGCACGTCCCCAGCGTCCGCGCCCAGGGCTGGTGGCCTCGGGCCTCGAGCACGTGGGACGGCTGCGGCACCTGCCCTGGCAGGCCTTCGCGCAGGGGAGCGTCGGGGTGGTCACGGGCAGCGTGCCGGGCCTGCTGCCGGTGCTGCGCCGCGAGTGGGGGGCGGCGGCCTTGCAGCTGGGGCTCTTCCTCGGTGCCGTCGCCGCGGTGCTGCTGCTGGGGGGCGGCCTGCTGGGCTTGGCGAGCCACAGCTGGGTGGTGGCCTGCGGCTGGAGCTTCTCCCCCGCCAGCGAGTGCCAGCGGCGCATGAACGTGCCCCAGCCGTTCCGCACCGTCACGGCATTCTGGCTGGTGCTCCCGCCCACTTTGATCCTGGCCCTGGCGCTGCCCATCGCGCTGGCGCCGCTGGTCGATCCAGTCTTCCACTATGGGATGGCCCAGAGCCTGCTGCCTCCGGGCGACTATGTGGTCGACGACGATGCCATGGACACGCTGGTCGTGGGTGAGCTGGTGTTGCTGGACCGGAGCGACGTGGCGGAACGGGAGCAACGCTTCCGGCAGCTGGTGGGCGGTGAGGATGAGCCTTGGAGCGAGGATCGGGTGGGGCAGGGCCTGGCTCGCTACCGCGAGTGGCTGGCCCAGTTCGCGGTCTTCCCCGTGGTAGTGGTGGCCCTCGAGGGTCAACGCCTGGGCTGGCGGGCCGGCGCCCTCACCGTGGACGGTGTGCCCAGTGATGCGACGCCTGTGCACACCTGGCCCCTCGAGCCTCTGGCGTCGGACCTACGCGACGTGGATGTTCCCCTGGAGCAGGTGGCGGTGTGGGACTGGGTCCCGTTCCCCGAGGGCCAGCAGCTGCACGTCGTGCTCGTCCCCCGCGAACGCCTGCTGGGTCGGATAACCAAGCGAGAACAGGGGCAGGACGAGCCTGAGCGCGTCCCCTGGCCCCCTGCGGACCCACAGGTCCTGGAGGTCTTGTGAGCATCACCTTCGAACATCTCGTGGCCGACGCGGTCGCCGCCGGCGCCAGCGATCTGCACCTCACCGTGGGCCATGCCCCGGCTGTGCGGGTCAACGGGTCCATCCAGCCTCTGGCCTGTGCCGCCCTGGGCGAGGAGACCATCAGCTCCGCGCTGATGGCCATCCTGAGCCCCGAGCAGGTGCAGACCTGGCAGCGCACCCGGCGGCTGTGTTTCACCTGGTGCCACCGGGAGCACGGCTACCTGAGGGTGAACATCTACAGCCACATGGGCCGGATGGAGGCCGCGGTGCGCATCAGCCGCGGCGACCTGCCGGATCTGCCGGAGCTGGGAGTGCCGGAGACCATGGCCGAGCTGATGCGGCAGCCCCAGGGCCTGGTGTTGATCACCGGGGCCACGGGCCAGGGCAAGACCACCACCCTGCATGCCCTGATCCGCAGGGTCAACGTCGAGCAGCGCAAGAAGATCATCACCATCGAGGACCCGGTGGAGTTCCGGCACCGCGAAGGCCGCTCGGTGGTGGTGCAGCAGGAGCTGGGCATCGACACCGACACCTTCCACGGCGCGGTGGTGCATGCCCTGCGCCAGGACCCCGACATCCTGTGCATCGGCGAGATGCGCGACCTGGACACCATCTCCGCGGCCTTGACCGCTGCCGAGACGGGCCACTTGGTGGTGGCCACCCTGCACACCACGGGGGCCGCGGGCACCATCTCCCGTATCGTGGATGTGTTCCCGCCCCACCAGCAGGAGCAGGTGCGCCTGCAGCTGGCCATCACCCTGCAGGGGGTCATCTCCCAGCGCCTGCTGCCCCGGGCCGACGGGTCCGGGCGCCTGCTCGTGTACGAGCTGATGATCAGCAACGACGCCGTGCGCGCCCACATCCGCTCCAACAAGCTCCACCAGATCGCCTCGGTCATCCAGACCCACGCTCCCATGGGGATGCGCGCCATGGATCGTATGATCCGGGACGCCTACCACACCGGCGAGATCACCTACGAGACGGCCGCCAGCGTGGCGAGCGATCCCAAGATCCTCAAGTGATCCCCTCCGAGGCTGATCGTTGTCGCCTTCGGGGCAGTGGCCGGGCGGATAGCTGAAGCTCCCTGCAAGTCCACGGAGAGCCCCATGCGCCCTGCCATCCCTGCCCCCACCCTGCGCCAGCAGCCCGTCTCCGTCACCCGCCAGATGGCCGCCGCCTTGGGCCGCTTGCAGGCCGAGGCCAAGGCCAAGGGCATGACCCTGCACCACCTGGGCGCGGGCTATCCCCACCCCGAGGTCAGCGATCCCAGCGACTACATCGGCCAGAAGCGGCGCTACCTCAGCCACCTGGCCGGGGGCGACCCGGCCGCCCAGCGGGCCCTGATGACCACCCTGTACGGCTACACCGACACCATGGGGCCGGTCCAGGCCCGCCAGGCCTTCGCTCGGGTCTACGGTCACGACTTCGGCTTCACCATCGACCCCGACTGCGTGGTGCCCACCGTCGGGGCTACCGGCGGCATCGCCATGATGTGCTCCATGTTCGAGCACAGCGGCGATCCAATCGCCTACATCGTCGACGCCCCCACCTACACCGGGCTCATCTCCAGGGCGCAGCTGTACGAGCGGGCCAGCTTCTACTCGGTGCCCCTGGACCTCGAGGGCCCGGATCCGGTGGTCATGGGTCAGCAGATCGACCAGGCCCGGGCCGACGGCAAGGTCGTGGCCTTCTACTACACCGTCACCGACGGCCACAACCCAGGCGGCATCTCGTTCTCCCAGGCCCGGCGTGAGCAGATCCTCGAGGTCTGCCGCGGCCGCGGCGTGCTCATCGTCGAGGACGCGCCCTACACCTACATCAGCTTCGAGGCCGCCGAGCACAGGCCCAGGCTGCTGGTGGCCATGGACCCCGACGCGGTGGTGCACCTGTTCACCGCCTCCAAGATCGGCTTGCCCGGTCCCCGGGTGGGCATGGCCATCGCCCAGGCCAAGGTGCAGCTGGCCGATGGTACCGTGGTCCCCATCAAGAACCTGCTGCTCACCGAGGCCTCTGGCTCCATGTTGTTCCACAACCCCGAAGCCCTGCGCAGCTTCGAGGCCTACCTGAACGACGACGAGATGGTGGAGCGCACCAGCCTGTGGCCCGTAGCGGCCGCGAAGACCGCCGTGTACGGAGAGAACCGCCGCATCCTGCTGGACGGCCTCGAGCGCTACCTGGGCGACCACCCCGAGCTGTTCTCCTGGACCAAGCCGGGTGCTGGATTCTTCTCGGTGTTCACCTTCCGCGACGGCCGGGTGCGCACCGACGCCGCCTTCGTCGAGCGCCTAGTGGCCGAGTACGGCGTGGTCACCATCCCCATGTTCGGCTTCTACTCGGTGGATGCACGGGAGCGGGACCCCGATGTGGGGCTCAACCAGATCCGCCTGAGCTTCAGCTACAGCACTGGGGTGGGCCCGGCGCGAGTGGCCGAGATCGAGGCCGCGGTGGCCGCGTTTGGGCGCGCCGTGCGCGACATCTACGGGCTGCCGCCCATCGACTGATCGCTGTCAACGCCGCTTCAGCTCCTCCAGCACGTCCACCAGGAAGCTGCCCAGCAGCACCCAGGTGGGGCCCAGGCGCAGGGGCACACCCTGGACCCGGGAGGTGGCGCGCAGCCAGCCCAGGTCGCGGCACTGGGGGCAGTGGAGCAGCTCCAGGCGCAGGGTGGGCGTGCCTGGGGTGGGGGCGTCGATGCGGGCCAGGCGATCGGGGTCGGCCAGCTCGATGGCCGTGACGAACTGGTCGGCCGCTTCGAGGGGCAGCCGGGCGGTGGCGATCCGGGGAGGCGCGCCGCAGCTGGCGCAGGTGCGCAGGCGCCGGGCTCCGGCCATCGCGAAGGCCCCCAAGGCCGCAGAGAAGCTGCCCACCCCGATCTGGGCCGCAGCGAGCAGATCGTCGCCGCCGAAGCCTGTGGCGACCAGCGCGATCCCCGAGATGACTGCGGCGGCCGCCAGCCACAGGACGCCCCGCCTGCCCCGCCGAGGGAAGCTGGGTTGTTCACCGCGGTGGCCGACCCAGGAGGGGCCGTCGCTGGGTGTGTCGCCTCGCATTTCCCCACTCGAAGTATGGTTGTTTCCGCCGCCTGCATGGGGGGCGGCCCCTGCAGCGTAGCCTACTATCCTGGTCGAAGGTCAACAGCGTGGCGATTATTCGCACCACCCTAGGCCAGGGGACGCCAACCAGCGGCCGCCGCTCATCGGCCAGGGGGCCAACGTTCCCCGGGTCGAGCAGGCCGAGGCCGACCAGAACGTCGCCGCCATGCGGGGGCGGGACATCCCCGTGACCAACGGGCCGAGGCTCTGGGCGTGTGGCGGGGTTCAGGGCCCCGCGAAGAAGCTGGTCATGGACTGGCTGGGCAGCTCGGCGCGCTGGCCCAGTGCGGGTGGGGCCCACTCCCGGGCGCCGCTGGGGCCCCAGGCCAGCCAGCGGTAGAGGGGATCCTCGAGGGGCCGCTCGAACTCGAAGGCCACCTCGAGGGCGTCGCCGCTGGGCGTGATGGCGCGGATCTCGGCGGTGTAGTCCGGCATGGTGAAGGTCTCGCCAGGCTCGAAGGGCAGCTGGGCGCGGCGCTCGAGGCGGTTGAAGCCCTGGGCCAGCCAGCCGCCCTGCATGTGGATCACCAGGGTGCGCTGGTCCTCGCGGGTGACGCTGTGGTGGGCGTTGAAGGGGGAGAGCAGCGCGGAGCGCAGGGGAGGGTGGCCGCCCTCGACCTGGCGAACCAGGGAGGCGTAGACCGTGGGAAACTCGTGGCCGGTCACGTGGACGAAGACCTGGTCCTCCACCGCGGCTTCGTCGGGGGTGCTGTCGGCCGCGCAGCGGAACACCTGGCCGAACTGTGGCAGGGTGCCGGTGCGCGCCAGCAGGAGCAGAGCGGCGAGGGGCAGGTGCATGGCCAGCAGCCCTCCCGTGATCCAGCGTCGGGGCGTCGAGAGGCGGGGCTGGCCGCCGTCCAGCCAGCCTGCGGCCTGGGCCTGGAGGGCGAGCAGGGCGAAGGCGCCCACGCCGGTGAACGCGAGCAGGCGATCCATGGGGAACGCTGCGCAGAGTGGGATGGCCGACAGGGACATGCCCAGGCCCCAGAAGCGCGCCCGGGGGTCATCGCGCAGGGTGGGCCAGAGGTACCACAGCAGCCCGCCGCAGCCTGCGATGGCGGCGGCGCTGACCCACAGGCCGTACTGCTCGGGTACCGTGAACACCACGACGTCCACCGGGGCTTGCAGCCACTGGCCGAGCTGTAGCTGGGGCCAGCGCTCCAGCAGGGCCAGGCTGAACTCGAGCGGGCTACGCCCTGGATCGAGGTAGAGCCCCGAGCCGGTGATGCCGTAGCCCAAGAGGTTGTAGACCGCGCGCCAGGCGCCGATCAGCAGCGCGTAGGGGGCGATGCCCGCCAGGCGGCGAGCCCAGGAGCCCTGGTCGAGGGTGAGCTGCCAGGCCACCAGATAGGCGGCGGCGCCCAGGGTGGCCTCGCCACAGAGCAGCCCCACGGCCATGATGAGCAGGGCGGCGAGGAGCCAGCGGGCTCGGGTGCTGGCTCGCCAGCGCAGGTGGGCCAGGAAGGACAGGCCCCCGACGACCAGGGAGATGAGGGCGTGGCGGTTGGCCAGCCAGGCCGCGTTCATGGCGTGGGCGTCTTCGACCGCGAAGAGCAGGGCCGCCAGGCCCACCACGGCGCCAGCGCCAGGGTGGATGCGGCGGTAGATCCACGCGGTGACCAGGATGCAGATCCCGTACCAGGCCAGGCTGTGGGCATGCTGGAGCGCGAAGGCCCGCGGCGCGACGGCGTGGTCCAGCATGTGGGTGAGCACCGAGGCTGGCCGCGCCAGCGCGATGGAGATCTCCGGGTCGGCCCACCAGCTGAGCATGCCCTGGCCTTGTAGGACATCCAGATCCACTCCGCCGGGGATGAAGTTGTAGACATGCAGCAGGGGGGGCAGGCTGCCGGTCATGGGGCCGACGCCCTGGAGCAGGACCCACCAGAGGTAGTCGTCGCCCACCAGGCCTCCGAACAGGGCTGGGGTGCACAGCAGCACTCCCACCAGCGCTGCGAGCCATGGGAAGCGGGGGTGCGCCAGGAGCTTCATGGACGCGTCCTTGGGATCCGATAGGTCCAGGGGTCCTCTATGGCGGAGCCGCCCGGTGACCCACTCTCGATCCATCTCGCTGCGCGGTGCCCATGCCCACAACCTGCAGGCTGTGGACGTGGTCATCCCCCACGACGCCATCACGGTGATCACCGGGGTGTCGGGCTCGGGCAAGAGCTCCCTGGCGGTGGACTGCCTGCTGAACGAGGCCAGGCGGCGCTACCTGGGCGCCGTGGCGGGGCCCGCTCTGCAGCGCCTGGGCAAGCTGGGTCGGCCCCAGGTCGAGCAGGCCGACGGGCTGCGGGCGGGGGTGTTGCTCGGTCAGGCCCGTCCTGGGGGAGGGGCCCGATCTACCGTGGGCACCCTGAGCGGTCTGCTCGACCTGCTGCGTCTGCTGGTGGCGCGCGTGGGGCTGCGAGGCTGCCTGGCGTGTGGGGCGGCGGTGGACCGGGCGGAGAGCTGCCCGACATGTGGCGCCTCCGCTCCTCCTCTGCTGGCCGGGCTGCTGTCCTTCAACGGGGCGGGCGCCTGCCCAGGCTGCCGCGGGCTTGGCGTGGTGGACCGGGTGGACCCGGACCTGCTGGTAGCCGACCCCAGCCTCGGCCTGCGCCAGGGCGCCTTGGCGCCCACCACCCCCAAGCCCTACATCATCTACTCCCAGGTCACCATGGAGGTGCTGGACACCGTCTGCCGCGCCCACGACTTCACGGTCGACACGCCCTGGGCCGATCTGAGCGATGAACAGCGAGCGGTGGTGTTCTACGGCAGCGACCGGCTCACCGTGCCCTTCGGCAAGCACCCCCTCGAGTCGCGCCTGCGCTGGTCGGGTATCACGGCTCGGCCCAGGGAAGAGGGCCACTACCGTGGCATCATCACCACCATCCAGGGCATCCTGGACCAGAAGAGGAACCCGGGTGTGTTGCGCTTCGTGCGCTCGGTGCCCTGCCAGGACTGCGGCGGGTCTCGCCTGAGCCCCGAGGCGCGGGCCGTCAGCCTGGGCGGTCGTGGCATCCACCACTGGGCGGAGCTGTCCCTGGGGGTGTTGTCTTCGGAGCTCGGTGCCCTGGCGCTGTCCCCGCGCCAGCGATCGGTGGCCTCGCCCTTGATCGAGGCGCTGCTGTGTCGGCTCGTGGACCTGGGGGAGCTGGGGCTGGCACACCTGCAGCTGTCCCGTCCCACCGACAGCCTCTCTGGGGGCGAGGCCCGCAGGGTTCAGCTGGCAGGCTGCCTGGCGGGTGGCCTGGGCAGGCTGCTCTACGTGCTGGATGAGCCCTCCGCCGGCCTGCATCCCCAGGAGATCCACCGGCTGCGCGGGGTGCTCGGGCAGCTGCGGGGCCTGGGCAACACTGTGGTCATGGTGGAGCACGAACCAGCCCTCCTCGCCGCAGCGGACCACGTGGTGGAGATCGGCCCTGGCGCGGGCGAGGCGGGGGGGAGGAAGGTCTACGAGGGCGCCCTGGACGGGGCTGGACAGGTGGAGCCGGCCACCATCGAGCGGGCCTGCTGGCAGGATGAACCCTCAGCCTGGCTGGAGCTGACGGGAGCCTGTGAGCACAACCTGAAGCACGTCGATGTGTCGATCCCCTGCGGTCGCCTGGTGGGCATCAGCGGGGTCTCCGGCGCCGGCAAGACCACCCTGGCCCTCACCACCCTGGCCCGGGGCGTTCGCGCCGCGCTGGGGCTGTCGGGCCCTGCACCGGGGGCCTGCAGTGCGCTGCGGGGCGCCGAGGCCTTCGAAGGTGTGGAGATCGTGGACGCGGCGCCTATCGGGCGCAGCCCGCGCAGCAACGCGGCCACCTACACCAAGCTCTTCGACGCGGTCCGCACGATCTTCGCCCGGCAGCCCCTGGCGCAGCAGCGCGGCTATGGCGCCAGCCGCTTCTCCTTCAACACCAAGGGAGGGCGCTGTGAGCTGTGCGAGGGGGCGGGCAGCCTGCGGGTGGGCCTGCACTTCCTGGCGGATGTCCACATGCCCTGCGAGGCATGCGGCGGCGCCCGCTTCGACGCGGCGACCCTCGAAGTGCGCTACCGGGGGCACGATATCCACGGGGTGCTGGAGCTCAGCGTCGAGCGGGCGCTGGCGCTGTTCATCGACGTCGAGCCTGCCGCCCGTGTGTTGCAGGCGCTGCTCGACGTGGGCCTGGGCTACCTGCCCATCGGGCAGCCCGCCACGACCCTGAGCGGCGGTGAGGCGCGCCGGATCAAGCTCGCGGCCCAGCTGGCCCGGCCCTCCCGGGGCCCGACCCTCTACGTCCTGGACGAGCCCAGCGTGGGCTTGCATCCCCGCGATGTGTCGGTGTTGGTGTCGGCGCTGCGGGGGCTGGTGGCGCGGGGCCACACGGTGGTGGTGGTGGACCATGACCTGGACCTGCTGCGGTCGGTGGACTGGCTCGTGGATCTGGGCCCCGCTGGCGGCGAGGGAGGGGGGCGCGTGGTCGCGGCTGGTACGCCCGACGAGGTGGCATGTGTCGCTGGCTCGCCCACAGGGCGCGCGCTGGCAGGAGTGGGTGGGCCGCCGGTCCAGCTTGACCAGCCTGTCCACGGCGTGAAGCCTCGGCCGACGGACGTCATCCAGCTGCGGGGGGTGCACTCCCACAACCTCGCAGATCTTGATCTGGACATTCCCCACGACGCGCTCACGGTGATCACGGGTGTGTCGGGCAGCGGAAAGTCCTCTCTGGCCTTCGACACCCTGCATGGAGAGGCCTGGCGTCGCTTCGGCAGCACCCTCCCGGGCGAGGCCCGGCGGCGCCTGGCTCGCCTGCCGCGGCCCGGCCTGGGCGGCGCCCTGGGGCTGGGGCCATCGGTGGCGGTGGGACAGCGGCCCCTGGGCGCGAACCCGCGCTCGTTTGTGAGCAGCGCTGCAGGCCTGGCTCCGCTGATGCGGCTGCTCTGGGCGCGCTTTGCGCATCGGATCTGTCCGACCTGCGGTGCGGTGGTCGATGGTGACACATGTGTCGGCTGTGGGGCTCCGGCGCCAACGCTCACGGCTGGGCATCTGTCCAGCAACCAGGAGCTTGGCGCCTGCCCGGCCTGTGAGGGGCTGGGGACCCGCAGGTCCTGTGACCCCGCTCGCCTGGTCAGTCACCCGGACCGCGGGCTCTGGCAGGGTGCCATGGACGGCTCCAAGCTGGGCAGGCACCTGGGTGAGCCCCATGGCCAGCACCTGGCCACCCTGGGCGCTGTGGGCAGGGAGCTGGGACTCGATGTGTCAGCTCCTTGGTGCCGGCTCGGCGAGGACGCCAGGCGTGTGGCCTTGGAGGGGACCGGGGATCGTGTGTGGCAGGTGCGCTGGTGCTACCAGCGCGGCAAGCGCAGCGGTGAGCACAGGTTCGAAGGGGTCTGGCCGGGCTTGCTGGCCCTGGTGGACCAAGCGTGGGATCGAACCCACGCCGATCGCAGGGGCAGGGAGCTGGATCACCTGATGCGCGACACAGCATGCGAGCGCTGTGGCGGTGAGCGCCTCGCGCCCTGGCCGCGGGGGCTGCGCCTTGGCGGGCTGCGCTTCGGAGTGGCCTGCGCCATGTCCGTCACTGAGCTGCAGGCTCGCCTCGCGGCATGGCGGCTGGAGCCGACCGCGGCTCTCGATCCTGCCATCGCCCGCGCCACCGCTGATCTGCGCGGCATGATCGAGGAGCGTCTCGGGGCCCTCGCGCAGCTGGGGCTGGGCTACCTGGGGCTGGGGCGGCGCTCCGACAGCCTGAGCGGCGGGGAGGCCCGGCGCGTGCAGCTGGCGGGGCTGCTGGCGTCCCGACTCACGGGCTTGACCTGCGTGCTCGACGAACCCAGCACTGGTCTGCACCCGCGGGACACCCGGGCCCTGATGGGGCAGCTGCGCCTGCTGGTGGAGCAGGGCAACACGGTGGTGGTGGTGGAGCACGACCTGGACCTGGTGCGCGCGGCGGATCATCTCATCGAGCTGGGTCCTGGGGCGGGCGCCGACGGCGGCAGGTTGGTCGCTCAGGGCAGCCCGGCCGCGCTGCGCGCAGACCCTGGTTCCCTCACCGGGGCGTGGCTGCGGGGAGAGCGGGCGCTCCCCATGCGGGCCCATGGACCCCTGGACGGGCCGCCCCTGGAGCTGGACGGGGTCACGATTCACAACCTGGTGGGCCTGGATGTGTCGCTGCCCACCCGGGGCCTGCTCGGCGTCGCCGGGGTGTCCGGCAGCGGCAAGTCCAGCCTGGTGCTCGGGGTGCTGGAGCCCAGCGTTCGACACGGGCGACCCACCCACTGTCGAGCGGTGCAGGGAGCCGAGGCCTTCGCCCGGGTTGTCTTGGCCGACGCGCGCCCCATCGGTGCCTCGCCCATCAGCACCCCGGCCAGCTTCACAGGACTGCTGCCCATGGTGGCGGGCGTGTTCGCCGCGAGCGCTCCCGCCAAGGCCGCGGGTCTGGGCAAGGCGGCCTTCTCTTACACCAGCCCCAAGGGCCGCTGCCCTGTGTGCAAGGGCTTGGGCCGTGAGGCGGTGGGCCTGGAGCTGTTGGCGGACGCCTGGCTTCCCTGTGAGGCGTGCGGGGGTGATCGTTACCGGCCCGAGGTGCTGGCGGTGTCGGTGGATGGCATGAACATCGCCGGCGTACTCGGCCTGCGCGTGGTCGAGGCTGCGGCGCGCTTCGTGGATGAGCCAGCCTTGCACGCTCGCTTGGCGCAGATCTGTGACCTGGGCCTGGGCTACCTGTGTCTGGATCAGCCCTCCGCCAGCCTCAGCGGGGGCGAGAGCCGGAGGCTGCGGTTGGCCGTGGCCCTGCTGGAGGCCTGTCCCGGGGAGGAGCCAACCTTGTTCGTGCTGGACGAGCCCAGCGCCGGCTTGCACCCCCAGGATCGGGGGCTGCTGCTGGCCGTGCTGGATGCGCTGGTGCAGCGGCGCCACACGGTGGTGATGGTCGAGCACGACCCGGGCCTGCTGTCTCGCTGCGATCACATCCTCGAGCTGGGCCCGGAGGGCGGTCCTGGCGGGGGACGTGTGGTGGCCTCGGGCAGCCCGGCTGAGCTCGCGGGCACGGCCCTCACGCCCACCGGGGAGGCGCTGGCGGGGATCGTCAGTCCCCCTTGGGCAGGAACCACACGTTCTGGATGAGCCCTTCGTCCACTTGGTAGATGGCCACCGCCCGCACCGGCTCGCCGCCGCGCATGCCAGCCACCAGCTCCAGGTCGATGACGAACGCACCGATGGCGGTGCGCTGCTGGATGTGGATCTTCAGCTGCGGGCTGGCCTCGAACATGGTGCTGTAGGTCTCGCGCATGGCCTGGTGGCCCTGGGCGATGAGCTCCCCGCTGGGGTGCCGATACAGGGCGGCGTCTGGGGCGTAGGTGGCCAGGAAGGCCTCGAGGTCCCGGGCGCCGTAGGCTTCGACCTGCCGCTGCACGATCTCGCTGGCTGAGGGCGGCGCCAACACAGCGGGGTCCAGGCTCTCGCCGCCCAGCACGATCCGGTGGATGTGTTGGAGGTTCGCCAGATCTTCGAGGGGGTCTGCATCGAGGATCAGCATGTCCGCGAGCTTGCCCTTCTCGAGGGTGCCCAGCTGGGGGGCTTGGGCGAAGACGCGTGCGGCGTCGCGGGTGGCCGCCAGCAGCACGTCGCGGTTGCTCATGCCCGCTTCGGCCATCAAGGCCAGCTCCCGGTGGATGCTGGGGCCGTGTAGGGTGCCGATGTTGCCCGCGTCGGTGCCCGCGGCCACAGGGATGCCCGCCGCGTGCATGGCCGCGAGGTTGGCCGCCATCACAGGCTGACGCCCGCGCAGGCGATCCACCCGGGCCTGGTTGGCCGAGCGCGCTTCGTCGTCCAGGTCGGCCAGCGCCAGCTCGTCCCAGCCGTGCATCACCCAGGGGTCACCCAGGCGCTGCTCCACCGGCATCAGGTCAAGCTCACCGCTCAGCACCTCGGCGTAGCCCTCGTAGACCACGATGGTGCCGCTGACCACGGTGTCGTGCTCGAGCAGCAGGTCCAGAAACGTCGGGTCCACAGAGCTGTCGTCGATGGAGTGCACCAGCAGGTCGGCCCCGGCCTGCACCGCGGCGCGGGCCGTCTCGAGCTGAGTGGCGTGCACCGCCACCCGGACGCCGGCGCTGTGCGCCTCGTCCAGGACGGCGCGAAGGATCGGAAGGCCTGGGGCGATGCCCAGTTCGGGATCCATGATGAACCAGAACTTCACCAGATCGGGGTCGTGGGCTAGCTGGGCCTGCACGAGCTCGCGTGCATGCTCGGGGCTGTCTGCCTGGATGATGGGGGGATCACCGAGGTCGAGCTGGGGACGTGAGACCGTGGAGATGAGGGGACCTGCCACCGCGACGCGGGGGGCGACGGCGCTGTCGCGGGCGTGCTGCCGCAGCTCGAAGTTCCAGAAGGGGCCGCCCACGTCCACCACGGCGGTGACGCCGCTGGCCAGGGTGCGGGCGAAGGTGGCGTCCAGAGAAGCGTGGGCGTGGGCCTGGTCGGTGGCGTAGGGGCGCAGGGCGTTCAGGTCCACCACGTCGGGCCGGGTGTACAGGCCGGCGGTCTGGAAGAAGTGTACGTGGCTGTCGATCAGCCCGGGCACGATGAAGCGCCCGCTGTGGTCCTCGACGATGGCCTTGCCTGGGATGCGCACGCGACCTCGGGGGCCCACGGCCTCGATGTGGTCACCCTGCATCAGCACCACCGCATCGGGGATCGGATCGGCGCCGGTGCCGTCGAACACCGTGGCGCCGACCAGGGCGCGCAGCTCATCGGCCGCCAGGGCCGGTGAGGCGAGCAGCAGCGACGCGGCCGTAGCAAGGAACAGGGAGTGGAGCTGAGCCATGGGAACCTCAGGCACAGGGGAGGCTTCGGTAATGCGAATGGCCGCCCGTGTCGGTGGAAAGGGGTAGCGTCAGCTACGCCTGGCCCTGCTCGGTGTGGCCCGCAGCCGCGGAGTGTGAAGCTTGCTCCCGCCCACAGCTGTCGGAGAGTCGCCATGAAGTCCATGTGGAACCTGCGCTACGGAGAGGACCATGAGGTCTACGGTGCCGCGCCCAACGCCTTCCTGGCGTCGGTGGCCGACCGCTTCCCCACAGGCGGCCGCCTGCTCGGGCTGGCGGAGGGCCAGGGGCGTAATGCCCTGTTCCTCGCCGCGAGGGGCCACTCTGTCGTCGCGGTGGACAGTGCCGAGCTCGCGGTGGCGCAGCTGGCGGCGCGGGCCGAGGGAGAGGGGCTGCCCGTTCGGGCTCTGGCGGCCGATCTCGAGGACTTCCAGCCGGCAGCCTGCGATGGGGTGTTCGCCATCTACGCCCACATGGCACCCACGGTGCGGCAGCGGGCCTACCGCGCCGCCTGGGATGCGCTGGCCCCGGGGGGCTTGTTCGTGCTCGAGGCCTTCACGCCGGATCAGCTCGGGCGTGGAACCGGCGGACCGCCCCGGGTCGACTTCCTCTTCGGTGCCGCCGAGCTGCGCGGGCTGTTCCCCGAAGCGCAGTTCGATCTGCTCGAGGAGTGCGAGGTGACGCTGGACGAGGGGGCCTACCACAGCGGTCTTGCGGCGGTGGTGAGGATGGTGGCCAGGAAGCCCTCGGCTCCCGCTGCCCTGGCCGGATAGGGAAGCAGGGACCCGAAGTCGGGAGGCTCCATGGCCGGGCTGATGATCCTGTTGCTGCTCACACCGTTCTCCTTTGCCCAGGACATCTCGGGCGTGCTCATCGACGAAGCGCTGCCCCTGGCCGAGCCGCTGCCACTGCACGGCGAGCCCTGGGACCTCGAGCTGCACAGCTATGTGTTGCCTCCTCAGGACGTCTCCTGGCTCGAGAGCACCGACGCGTTTCGCTCCTGTGTGTTGAGCGGGACCATGAGCCCCGAGGGGATCGTCAGCTACCAGCTCGGGGCTTGCCCTCAGGCCATGGGGCCCGTGGCGCTGCTGGCCACTCAGGCATGGGATGTGGCCCCCGCCCCTGACGCCGAGGTCGAAGGGCCCACCCGCTTCGAGATCCGCTACGTGGTGCGCTACTCGGAGACCCTGGCCACCATGACCACCCACGCCACCATCGACCCCGGCGAGCAGGCCGCCTTCGACGGCTACTCCGGGGTGCCTGGCATCAAGCTGGTCCACCCGGCTCAGCTCACCAAGCTCAAGCAGCCCAAGCTCCCCAAGGCCTCGAAGAAGGCCGGCATCACGCCGCCGCTGTGTCAGGTGGATCTCAGCGTCGATCCAGCCGGTGAGCCTCACGGGATCGTCGTGGTGGACTGCCCCGAGGGCCTGGTCGAGGCCGCCTCCAAGGCCGCCTCCAAGGCGCGCTACAGCCCCCGCGTGGTGGACGGCATGACCGAGGTGGACGAGATCACCATCGCGGTGCCCTTCCGCTGATGCGCATCCTGCACCTGACCGACACCCACCTGGGCGCCTGGCTCAGGGTGCACGGTGCGCCCGAGGGCTGGAGTCGGGCCGACGAGCATGCGGCGAGCATGGAGCGGGCCCTGATCCCGGCTCTGCGGGGTGAGGTGGATCTGGTGGTCCACGCCGGCGATCTGTTCGATGTGCGCACCCCCAGCCGCAAGCTGGTGCGCTGGACCGCCGAGCTGCTGACCCGGGTGGCCACGCGGGCACCGGTGGTGCTGATCCCTGGCAACCACGACCCCGCGGCGTTGCTGAGGGTGTTTCGCCTGGCGCCTCAGGGGCTGCACATCGTCGATGCTCCCACCCGCCTGCGCTTCGGCGATCTCGCCATCGCGGCCGTGCCGTTCAAGCGCAGCGTGGATGGGTTCCAGCGGGCCGCCGCCCAGGCCGTGGGGCCAGGGGCCGATCTGCTCCTGCTGCACCAGGCGGTCAGCGGCTGCAGGGTGCCGCGCTTCACCTTTCGGGTGGGCCGACCGGCGGGCACCATCGGTCCCGAACACCTGCCAGGTGGGCCACGCTGGGCCATGGGTGGGCACCTGCATCCGAGGCAGGCGGTGCGGCTGGGGCCCATCGAGGTGGTCTACCCGGGGGCCACTACGCGCACGGCCGCTGGCGAGGGTTCCGCGTCCAAGGGCTACGCCCTGTGGGAGTTCGGCCGGGATGTGAGCTGGCGCTTCGTGGACCTGCCTGGGCGGCCCTTCGCCATCGTGCGGCAGGCCGAGGATCTCGAGGGGATGAGCGCCGATCAGCTGGTGCGCATCGCCAACAACGAACACTACGCCGAGCTCTTCCACGAAGCGCGCGCCCGCGGTGCCTGGGTGGTGGGTCGCGGCGCGCGCGAGGCCCCCCGGGAGCCGGTGGACCGCCGGGCACAGCTGCGGCTGTTCGGCGGCTAATCGCCGGCCAGCCCCTCGTAGGCACCCACTGACTCACGAACACCACAGGTCCCTCGCTGTGCTGGGCCATGGCGCGCACATTGGCCAGGGTGCAGCTGCCGTGGGGATCCACCTGGATGCGCTCGGGGGCCACGCCCCGGTCCACCAGCGCCGCGGCCAATTCGGTGGCCTCATGTGCGGCTGGTTCGTGGCCGCTCACGACGAAGCGCAGGCCTGGGTGCGCCGCCGCGAGGGCCGCGGCGGCCTCGACCCGCTGGAGGGCGATGGGGAGGGGTCCCCCGGACCGTAGACCCGGGCCCCCATCACACAGGCCCAGCGAGGGGAGGGGAGAGCCGTGGGTTCGTCCACCGTGGTCGCGGCGCCCGCGTGGTGCAGGCCCACCAGCAGCGCGCCGGGCGTGAGCAGGCCCAGGGCGAGCAGGACGGCCAGGACGGCGGTGAAGCCTCGCGAGGGGCTGCGCAAGGGCTGTCTCCACAGGGCTGCGGCGGGGCGCGAGGGCTATGATGGCACAGGTCCGAGACCCCGCGACCTCGGGGTCTACGCCCGCGGAGTACCCATGAAGCGCAGCGCCGGCATCCTCTGCATCCTCCAGGCCGCGGTCTACGTCGCCGCGGCGGCGATCCTGGGGCCCCGCTGGCTGCCGCTGTTCGGCGTGCTCGGGGTGGTGGCGGCCCTGCAGCTGGCCGCCGGGGGGGTGGTCCTGCTCGGTCGTCCGGCCGCCGCCTGGGTGCGGATCGCCGCCATCGGGTCGCTGCTGGCCGTCGGCCTGGTGGTGGGCTTGTACCTGCAGATCGGGGTCCACGCCGTGCTGCACTTCGCACAGGTGGGCGCGGGCATGGGCTGGGCCGTGATCGGTGGGGTGATGGCCGCGCTGCCCTGGTTGATCTTCCTGCCCATCTGGCAGCTGGCCAAGGTGGGTGTGGGCCTTCGGGCGGGAGCCGCGGGCGCCGCGGCGCTGGTGCTGGCGCTGCTGCTTCCGCCGGTGTGGCACAGCATCCATCAGGCGCCATTGGAGCGCTACCCGGCCCACGACGGCGCCGCCACGGCGGCCTGGCTCGAGGCCCGCTGGCAGGGAGAACAGGTCGAGGCTGCCCCTGTGAGCGCTGGTTCGGCGTTGCTGGTGGTCTCGGCGGTGGAGGCAGGAGAGATCTACGACCGGCAGGTCCTGGAGGGGGCCGATCTGTCCAGCGCTTTGCAGGCCTGGGTCCCCCCCCAGCGGCTCCCTGGGGCTGCGCTCTATGTGGACCTCGCCACGGCCCGGCACCGCCTGGGTGTGCCCTGGCTGGCGGCCTCGGGGGTGGCCCTGCTGCCCCTGGGCGAGCACGGTCTGCTCGGTCCCGATGGCGTAGTGGGCAGCCTCGAGCTGTGGCGGTCCGGGAGCGCGCGACGAGCCGAGCTGGCCCCAAGCCTGCGCGTGGGTGCGCTCGACCTCGGCAAGGGCCCGGCCCGCGGCGCCACCCAGGGTGTGGCCATGCGCAGCTGGCTCGCGGGTGACAGCGGCGTGGCGCCGGTGCAGCGTAGCTGGGCGGCGCCGCCGGACCTGAGCGCCGACGCGGTCCACGAGGCGGCCTTGGCCGGCGCCCGCATGGTGGCCCGCAACCAGACCCCGGACGGCCGCTTCGCCTACATCGTCAAGGGCCCATCGGGCGACCTGGGCAAGGGCTACAACTACCCGCGCCACGCGGGCGCCACCTGGTTCCTGGCCCGGGCTGCCAGCCGCAGCGATGACCCGGCGCTGCACACCGCGGCCAAGCTCGCCCTTGATCACCTCGGAGAGCGGACTTTCTACGCCGAGGACGGTCGAGGCTTCGTCCTCGATCCCGCCCGGAACGACGGCAAGTCCTGGGTGGGCACGACCGCGCTGGCCCTGCTGGCGGCCCTCGAAATGGACGACCGGCCCGACCTGCAGCAGGCCTGGGGCGCCCAGGTTCTCTCCTCGGTAGACGAGCAGGGCATCGTGGTGGGAAACTTCGACATCGACAGCTCCTCGTGGCCTGAGCAGAAGCGCATCTCCTACGCCCAGGGCCAGGGCACCCTGGCGGTGGCCGCCGCGGCCCGGGCGGGCATGCCCGGCGCCCGCGAGGCCTTGGAGCGCATCGCCGACAGCTGGGAGTCCACCTACTGGCCCATGCCCGCCGGGCGGCTGTTCACCATCGGGGAGCACTGGTCCTGCTCGGCGGCCCTGGTGGCCACCGAGGTGCTGGACCGGCCCGCGGGCTGGGGGGTCTGCGAGGGCTACCTGAACCGCGACAGCTTCTCGGTCCCCAACCACGACGGTCCCGTGCAGGCGGTGGCGGGCGCGGCAGGGGGCGGCGCCGAGGCGGTGGTGGCCCGGGCGGAGCGAGATCGGCGCTTGGGTCAGCGCGGCCCCTGGTATGACCAAGCCATGGCTTACGCGCGGCTCTTCCTGGCCTCGGCCTACCGCCCGGCCGACAGCCCCCTGCTGGGGCACCCCTCGCGGCTGCTCGGTGGGTTCCGGGACAACCCCGTCAGCCTGGACGTGCAGGTCGACGCCGTGCAGCACATCGGCTGCGCCCTGCTGGGCGTCGAGAAGCTGCTGCGCGACCAGGATCTGCCGGGGGGGAGCCCCTGAGTCGCGGCGCCTGGCCGCCGGCTGCGGCGCTGTACGGGGTTGGTGCCTTCGAGGGCACATAGCTCGCGCGAGCGTCGAGCCGTCGACGCCAGCTTCGACACTTCGACGATCCAGCGCGTGAAAAGGCTGCTCGAACCGTAGGGCGAGCCTGGCATCGGGCTTGCTCTGGACCCGGGGGCATTCAACCTGGAGGTCCCCATGCTCGAGCTCGCCTGGCACCTGATGCTTCGCACCGACGACGACCGTGTCATCGCCCCCGGCCCCGCAGAGCGCAGGCTCTTGGCGCGCACGGTGTACCGCGTCGCGGATGGCGCGGGCCTGCTGGCCTTCGGCGCCGCTGACAACCACCTGCACCTGGTGGTGCTCTGCAGTCGGGAGCAGGCCGGACGGCTGGCGCAGCAGCTGGCCGTGGCGTTGCGCGGCCAGCTCCGAATCCCCGTGTCCTTCTTCCCCGCCCGCATCCGCGAGGTGCGCGACCAGCACCACCTGCGCTCGGTGTTCCACTACGTGCTGGGCCAGCGCAATCACCACGGCGTGCGCTCGGATCCCTTCCTGGACGCCTCGAGTCTACCGGAGCTGCTTGGGGCCCGGACTCTGCGCACCGCCAGCATGGGCTTGGCGCGAGAGCTGCTGCCCCGCGAAGGCCGTGGTCAGCTGGTGCGGCACCTGGCCATCCCGGCGCTCGAGCCCTGCTGCGAGCTGGTGCAGCCGGTGGACGCTGTGGCTGGGGCTCTGGGCCTGGGTGACCTGGACCAGCACCGGGAGCTGGGCCTGCTGGGAAGAGCCGCCGTGGTCGAGCTCTGCTCTCCCCAGCTCGGCAACAGCGAGCTGTCGGAGCTGCTGGGCAGGTCGGCCAACACCATCTGTCGCCTGCGCCACCTGGACGTGCCGCCGCGGCTGCTCCATGCAGCCAGGCTGCAGCTGGCCATTCGGCACTATCTGGCGCGGCACCACCCCAGCGTGCTCGAGCCCCACTCACTCCAGCTGCGGCGGGCAAGCTGACCACCACGAACGTTCCCTGTGCCGGGCACTGCCCGGGTTCGTGGTGACTTGTCCGGGCCGTCATCACCACGAACGCGCCCTGTGCCGATCACTCCCAAGGTTCGTGGTGACTTCTCCGAGTCGCGTTCACCACGAGCGCCCTCTGTGTCGGGCACTCCTCGGGTTCGTGGTGACGGGGGCACTCCAGCGATCGGGAGAGGCCGAGGTGTCCTGCAGGCCGCGGTCACACGGTCCGGATCTTCGGACGGAACAGCACGATCATGGCTGGCAACATCAGCAGGTCGCCCAGCAGGGCGAACACCATGGCCAGGGACATGAGCACGCCGAACCAGGACACCGAGCGGATCTGGGCCAGGCCCAGCACCAGGAAGCCCAGGGACAGCACCACCGTGGTGGAGAGCAGGGCACGGCCCACGCCATGGATGGCGGCCTCGACCGCTTGGCGGTGGTCCCCCAGGCGCTGCAGCTCGTAGCGGAAGCGGTACAGGAACTGTGTGGTGTCGTCGACGATCAGCCCCAGCATGATGGCGGAGACGGTGACCGTGGCCACGTCAAGCCGGATGCCCACCAGGCCCATGATGCCCAGGATGATCACCACCGGCACCAGGTTGGCAGGCACGGCCAGCGCCGCCAGGCGGACGGAGCGGAACAGCAGCGCCAGCATCACGAAGATGACCACGAAGGCCAGGGCGAAGCTCGAGACCTGGGAGGTCACCACCTCTTCCATGATCCGCACGTACAGAGGGATGTAGCCGCCCGGGGTGATGGTGGCACCCGGCGGCAGATCGGCCATGGCGAGCAGGTCGTCGAGGATGACGCCGAAGGCCTTTGCGCTGACCATGGGGATGCCCGCGGTGATGCGCAGCTTGTTCTCGTCGGCCGAGACCAGGCTGGACAGGTCGCTGTCGGGGTCGCTCTCGTACAGCAGCAGGGCCTGCTCGAGGGCGTTGGGGTCGGCGGGCACGACGAAGCTCTCGGGCTCGCCGTCGCTGAGGACCTGGTTGAGCTTGCGCACCGTGTCGGCAGGGGAGCGGGTCCAGTCCACGCTGGGGTGGGCTAGCATGGCGTCCTGCCAGCGCGCAACCGCCGCCATCACCACTGGATCCCGCAGGGCGCCCGGAGACTCGACCACCAGCTCCAGGGGGGTGTAGTTGCCGAAGGTGGACTCGATGGCCTCGGAGTCCTGGCGCACCGGGTGGTGGGACTGGAGGTAGTCGATGCTGTAGGTGTCGACCTCGAGGCGGGTGATGCCCAGGGCTCCGGTGAGGATGAGCAGCAGGGCACCGATCAGCACCGCGGCGGGGCGCTGGGTGGCCAGCACAGCCATGCCGGTGATGACCTTGGTCATCAGGCGGGAAGGCTCGGGGGCGGGCTCGAGGCGATGCCAGAGCAGGCCCACCGAGCAGCCGATCAGCGCGGCGACGAAGGCCCCGAGCACGCCGATGGCCGCGAACACGCCCAGGTCGCGCACCACCGGCATGCTGGCGGTGGCCAGGGCGGCGAAGCCGGCGGCGGTGGTGAGGGAGTTCATGAAGCAGGGCCAGAACATGAAGGCCACGGCGGACCGGGCCCGCTCCCAGCGGGTGCCCCCCTGGGGCTGCTCCACCGCTCGGTTCAGGAAGTGGATGCAGTCGCTGACCCCGATGATCAACATCAGCGTGGGCAGGACCATGGTGACCATGTTGATGTCGTGGCCGGTGGCGCCGTACAGGCCCATCAGCCAGACCGCAGCCAGCCCCACCACGACCATGGTGAGCACCACGGGCCCCACCCGGCGGAACAGCAGCAGCAACAGGCCCACGATCACCAGGTAGCTGGCGGCGATGAAGACCTGGGAGTCCACGGTGCTGGCCTGGTTGAGCGCGGCGTAGACCACGCCCATGCCGGCGTAGTTCACGGTCTCGCCGGTGTCGGCCACCTGGGCTCGCAGGTCTGCGAGGATGGCGTCCCGCTGGGCGTCGATGTCGCCCATGGACTCCATCCAGGCCAACACCAGGGCGGTGTCGCCCGCCGCGTTGACCAGCGAGCCCGCCAGGAGCGGATCTCCGAGCACCGAGGCGGCGAAGTCGTCGCCTACGGGCGGCTGGTAGAGCTTGGCGACCTCGAGCCAGTCGTCCCCGGAGCGGATCTGCTCGATGGTGGCCAGGGACAGCACATGGTCGATGCCCTGCACCCCCGCGGCCACATCCCCGACGGCCTGGATGCGGGCCATGCCGGCGTCGTTCAGGATGCTGCCGCTCTGGTGCAGGGAGAGGACCACCACCTCGTCGTTGCCGAAGGTCTCCTGGAAGGCGTCGTAGGCCTGCAGGGCGGGGTCGTCCTCGACGAACCAGATGTCCAGGGCGTTGTCCACGCCCAGCTGAGCCAGGCCCAGCAGGGAGGCGGCGCTGAGCAGGCAGAGCAGGCCCACCAGCAGCCAGCGCAGGCGCAGCAGGCGGTCGACGAAGCGCTCGGTGGCGTCAGCGGGAGGAGAGGGGGCTCGTTCGGGCATCAGCGCACGGTCTCCAGCACGAAGGCTCCGTAGAAGGGTACGCGATCCTGGGCCAGCAGGGCGGCGGAGCGCGCGGGGTGGCGCTGGACGCGGTCGGCGAGGGCCGGCGGGCAGGCGCGGGGCACGAAGAGGTTCCAGGTCGCGATGCGGGCGCCGGGGGCGGCGGCCTCGAGCAGGCCGGCGTACAGGGACTCCCACACGGGGGTGGGCAGGTACTCACCGATGTTGCTCAGGTTGAAGGCGGTGTAGTGGCCGGGCGGGCAGCTGGGCAGGTGGGCCTCGAGGCTGGACTGCACCCAGCTGATGCGCTCTGCGGCCTGGGCCAGCCCCGCGTGCCCCTGTCGGGTGAGGTAGGGGTGGGTGTGTTCGATGGAGCGCCAGGCCCCCTCGAGGATCCACTGCACGTAGGGGTTGGCGTCCAGCGCCTGGCCGCCCAGCACCTGGTCACAGCGGGTGAGGATGCGGTCGGCCACAGCGCCCTGCACCTGAGCGAACTGCTCCGGGCTGCGGCCCAGGCGGGCCATGACCCAGCGGCTGAAGAACACGCGGAACAGGCCGCGCCAGCGCCAGGTGGACCAGTGGAGGTCGTACCAGGCCCGTTGGTCTTCGGGAGACTTGGCGTCGATGAGCCCGCGGATAGCGGCCCGGCGGTGGATCAGCGGCAGGACCCTGCGGGTGAAGGTGGCCAGGTAGTGCTCGAAGCGCCCAGCACCCAGCAGGCCCTGCACGAGCAGCTGCGGGTGCGCCTGCCAGAAGGACTGGGAGCTCGGGGACAGCCGTGGCTCGAGCTCGGCGTAGACCTCGAGGGGGGCGCCGGGCGCCAGGCCCAGCAGCGCGAGGAAGCGCTCGTAGGACAGGAAGGCTCCGGCGAGCTTGAGCTCGCACAGGGCGATCTGGGGTGGGGAGAGGTCGATGCCCACGACCTCGGCGCCGCGGAGCGCCAGGGCCATGCTGTTGCAGCCCGCGGAGGCCACCGACAGCACCCGGTCGCCCGGGCCGACCTCGAGGGCGTCGCAGAGCACCCTCCAGTCCTCCCAACACTGGGCGTAGGAGAGCCTGCTGGCCAGGGGCTGGGCGGCGCCGTGGCTCACGCCTACTCCTCGCCGGCGTCGGCGCTGGCCACGGCGGCGTCGGCGATCTCTTCCTCGGGGGGGACCGGCGCGTCGTTCAGGGCCGCGCGGGGGGGCAGGGGCTTGATCGTGCCCGCGGCGCCGTCCATGCGCACCCGCTGACCGTCGTGGATCAGCGCGGTGAGTCCGCGCACGCCGACCACCGTGGGGATGCCCATCTCCCGGGCCACCACCGCGGAGTGGCTCAGGGGGCTGCCCCGCTCGACCAGCAGCCCCGAGATGGAGGGGAACAGCGGCACCCAGCCGGGATCGGTGCGCGGGGTGACCAGGATGTCGTCGTCGAGCCGCGCTCCGGCGCCGGGGTCTTTCAGCACCACCACCCGGCCTTCGACCACACCGGGGTAGCAGGGGGTGCCCCGCAGCATACCGTCATCCCCCAGCTCGACCTTGACGGGCTTGCCTGCGAAGCGGTTGTGGCGGTGGACCGGGCCCCAGGTGTGGAAGCGCTCGGGCGGGCCGGGCAGCTGCCGGTAGGCCTCGAACTCGGTGCGTCGCAGCTGCACCAGGCCCCGCCAGGAGGTGCTGGGGGTGTTGCCCTCGACCCAGCCGAAGAGCTCCTCGAGCTGCAGGTAGAAGACATCGCTGGGCTGGTCGATGGCGCCCGCTGTGGCCATGTGGCCGCCGATGGCCCGGAAGATGTCGCGCACCAGGCCGAAGATCCGAGTGCGCAGGAAGCGGAGATCCTCGCGCGTGGCCACGGTCTCGCGGGCCCGGGAGAGGATCCAGAGGAACACGATCCGTCGCCGGCCCGTGAGCTGGGCGCGGGCCTGTTGTTCCGCCATCTGCCGCCGCCGCCGCTCGCCCGCCCCGAACTGGGAGGGGTCCAGGGGCTCGCCCCGCAGGTAGTTGCGCAGGCTGGCGATGATGAACTCGGGCTGCTCCCGCAGGGGGGTGGTCTCGAGCTTGAGCTCGTCGATGCAGCGGTCGCCGTAGCGCTCCATCCAGGCGTCGAGCCAGCGGCCGAAGGTGGGGTCGCGCAGGGAGCCCGCGAGCACCTCTGCGTCGGTGGCGCTCGAGTCGAACAGCTCCCGGGCCCAGGGGGCCGCGCGCAGCCGGGTGGCGCGCTCGAGCAGGGCGCGGGTGGGGGCGGTGCTCTCGAGATCGCCCTGGCCCGCCAGCAACGCGTTGGCCATGGCGGCGCCCCGGGCCTCGTCGCCGGCACAGAGCAGCTGGGCGCACTGCTTGCGCAGGGCGGAGTGGAAGATCATGCAGAAGAAGTCGTTGACCAGGGGCGGGGTCCAGCGCATGAGCAGGCGCCGCTGCAGCTCTCCGTAGATGGCCACCAGCTGAGAGGGCGGGAGGGAGGGGAGATCGCGCTTGCGGTGGCCGCCCACGGCTTCTTCGAACTCCCGCTGGAAGCGTCGGGTGTCCTTGCGCAGCCAGAGCAGCCGCCACAGCAGGGTGACCAGCAGCCAGGCCACGCGGGGCTTGTGCACCAGGTTGCGCTGCCAGATGGAGGCGGGGGCTTCGGCGTCCTCGTCGGCCGCGACCTCGCTGACCCCCATCATCTGCTGCATGGCCACGCGGTTGTACTGGTAGGCGGGCAGCAGGGTGAGGATGCGGAACCAGGCGTTGAGGTTGTAGTACACCCGGCCCTGGATCAGCCCGATGAGCCGCTGGAAGATGGCGTCGTTCTGCTGGATGGTCCTCCGTGAGACACCCATGACGCCGCAGAACAGGCGGTAGACGGTGTTGTAGGCACCCCGGGCGAAGCTGTAGGTCAGCGGCGTGGTGACCCCGGAGTAGGACTCCACGATGTTGGAGTTGTCCCACAGCAGCTTGCGGCCCCAGGGCACGGGGGTGGTGATGGGGCGGGTCTGCACCAGCCAGATCTGCTCGCCCTCGAGGGTGAACTCCACGTCTTGGGGGCAGCCGCCGACGCGCTCGAGCTGACGGCCCCAGGCCACCAGCTGACGGACCTGCGCCTCGTTCAGCACGGGCTGTTCACGCTTGGCCTTGGGCACGGGCCGCTCGGCGGGTTGCTCGCCCACCAGCTTGATCTGGATCTGCTTGTCGAGGATCTCGGACTCGATCGCGCCGTCGGGCCCCACCCTGAAGGCGTCGCAGTCGGCGCTGCCCTGGACCACGCCTTCGCCCAGGCCCCAGGCGGCGGAGATGAGGGTGTGCTCGGGCTGGTCGGGATCGCGGGTGAACATCACGCCGCTGACCTCGCCCCGGATCATGCGCTGCACCACCACGGCCACAGGCCCGGGCTCGATGCCGTGGGTGGCACAGTAGGCCCGGATCCGCTCCGAGCGCCCCGAGTCGCGGCAGGCGGTGATGGCCGCTTGGACCTTGGTGATGGCCTTGACCCCCAGGAAGCTGTCGAGCTGCCCGGCGAAGCTGTGCTGGGCGCCGTCTTCGGCCAGGGCCGACGAGCGCACCGCGTAGGGGCCGGGCCCCAGGGCGTCCAGGGCATCCTTGAGATCCTGGCGCTCCAGCTCCTCGTCGGCCGGGATCACGAAGAAGGGAGGAACGGGGAGCCCCTCGCGCATGAGCAGCCCGAGGCCTGTGGCCTTGCCTCCCACCCGATCGGCGCTTTCGCCCGCTGCCACTTGCTTGTCGAGAATCACCATGGACTCCTCTGGGAACTCCAGGCCGCGTGGCCACGAGGGGCCTGCAGCGAGGTGTGGATTCTAATACCCTGGGAGCGATGTGGTTTCTCTTCCTCGCGATGAGCGCACTGGGCGGCGAGCCCCCGCACTTCGAGCCCCTGCACTGTGAGGGCGGCTGCAGCTTCGCGCGCAGCTCGCCCCAGGCCGACGGGTTCCCCATCCTGCGGGCCGAGTGCCTCTGGCCGGAGCTGGCTCCCGAGCAGCTGCACCGCCTGCTGGGGGGCTGGGGCGGTCATCAGGCCATCTGGTCCATGGTGCAGAGCTCCCGGATCGTCGAAGAGCATGAGGACGGCGCCCTGGTGGTGCATGTGCACACCGCGCCCATGATGGTGGACCGGGAGATCCTGCTGCGCATGTGGAGCGAGGAGGTGGACGGTGGTCGGGTCTTCCGCTGGACCCGGGCCGAGCCCCAGCCGGCCCCCCAGGAAGGCAGGGTGGGAGTTGAGCGAGACGACGGCGTGTACACGGTGTTGCGAGAGGGGGAGGGGGTGCGGCTGATCTCCACGCTGCACTACGATCCCGGGGGTTCCATCCCCGACGCCCTGGTGCGCTGGTTCCAGGTATTGGGGATGCCGAGGTTTCTGGAGGAGCTGAGGGTGGCGGCGGGGGCCGAAGCCTCCTCGTCCGATTGACCTCCGAGCCCCGAAGTTGGATGATTCCACCATGCTCACACCCTCCGCCTTGCTCGTCCTCGCCTCCGCCACCTCCTGGGCCGCCACCGGCCCAGAGTGGCTCGCCCAGGCCGATGCTGCGGCCTCGCCTGCTCAGGACACCCACGCGGTGATGCAGGTGGCCATGGCCGACAGCAAGGGGCGCGAGGTCAGCCGCACCCTGGAGATCTGGCAGAAGGGCGCCGATCTTCGCCTGGTGCGCCTGACCGACCCGCCGCGCCTGGCCGGGGTGGGCCTGCTGGTGGGTGCCGACGACGTGGTGCACCTGTACCTGCCCAGCTACGACCGCACCCGCCGGGTCATCGGCGAGCAGCGGGGCGACGCCTTCATGGGTACCGACATCTCCATGGAGGACCTGGCGCGCACGAGCTTCGCCGAGGAGTACACGGCCGCGCTGGTGAGCGAGGACGCCGAGCAGGTGGAGCTGATGCTCACGCCACTGGACCCCAAGGCCCACAGCCACGCCCGCTCGCGCCTCGTGCTGCGCGCCAGCGACCAGCTGTGGACCACGCTCGAGCACCTGGACGCCGCCGGCACCGTGCTGCGGCGGGTGCTGCTGTCCGACTTCCGCGAGGTCGATGGCTACAGCTTCGCCCACACCATGAAGGTCGAGGACCTCGAGCGGGAGCGCACCACCGTGGCCACTACGACAGAGGTGGCGTTCGACCGCGGCTTGGACGATGAGCTATTCACGGTTACCAGCCTCTCACGACCCTGACCCCCAAGAGACGGAGACTCTCATGCATCGCATTCTTCCCCTGGCAGCCCTGTTCCTGATGGCCTGTGGCGACACGGACGACAGCGCGTCCGACTTCGACTTCGCCACCTTCGAGGGCGGCACCTTCCAGTTCACCACCACCGCGGTGAGCGACGGCTGCTACGACGGCTCCTTCGAGCCCATCTTCATGCCCGATGGCGCCGCGACCCCCAACGACTGGGCCGCCACCACCGAGCTGCCCACCTGGGCCGACCTGCCGGCGAGCTACGAGCTGGCCCTGCCCGCTCCCTTCATGGCCATGGACGTCACCATCACCGACGGTGGCGACGGCCTCATGGTGCTCGCTCCCACGGATCAGCCCGACGCCGTGGCGCTGGACGCCGACAACTTCCCCAAGTGCATGGTCCAGATCACCATCTCGGCCGACCTCACCATCGTGGGCGCCGACAGCATCACCGGCTCGGCCACCCTCGAGACCGCCGGCTTCGAGCTGGACCCCGACAACTGCCCGGTGGTCCAGTCGGATCCCTGCGAGATCTCCCTCGACCTGACCGCGGCCCGTAACTAGCGCCCGGATCTTGGTCGCTCTGCTCGCCATCGCCGCCCTGGCCTCCCCGGCCTGGGCGGTGGACGCCGACGTGGGCGGCCACCTGGGCACCCACCTGCGCTTCGCCCTGCGAGACTGTGGCGAGGGCGCAGGTGACTGCCCCCTGCTGGACTACGGCGACACGGCGGTGGTGGGGGGCTGGGCCCGCGCCAGCCTGAACGCCCGCAGCCACGCCCGGCTGGCGGTGGACCTGCGCCTGCACCACGCGGTGGATGCCGAGCTCATGGAGGAGACCACCGATCCCATGGCCGTGCTGGGGGCCTCCTGGCGCATCCAGGAGGCGGTGATCGATCTGCGCGAGCTGGGACTGCAGGCCCTGGACCTCGAGCTCGGCGTGCAGCGGGTGCCCTGGGGCGTGGCCGATGGCCTGCACGTGGTCGACCGGGTCAACCCCTGGGACCTCGAGAACCCCCTGGCCCTGGACGCGCGCCTGCCCGTGCCCATGGCCCGCGCCCTGCTGCACAAGGGCGGGGTGCAGCTCGAGGGTGTGTGGACGCCCATGGCCTGGCCCGCGGTGCTGCCCCGCCAGGGGGTGGAGCTGCTGCCCGGGGCCGACGAGATGGTGGGGGACGGCTCCGACTTCGGCGAGACCTTCGACGGTGTCTCGGTCAACGAGATCGAGGCCCGCATCGAGCCTCCCGAGCGCACCCTCGACAACATGGGGGGCGGCGCGCGCCTGTCCTGGGCTGCAGCCCGGGGAGATCTGGCCGTCAGCTATTTCCACGGCCGCGACAGCCTGCCCCAGGCTGACGGCGAGATGATCATCACAGGCTTCCAGACCTCAGACTCGCGGGTCGATGTGGCCGTGCCCATGCGCTACCCCGTGGTGGACGTGGCTGGGGTCGAGGCCCGAGGAGAGCTCATCGCCGACATCGGCGGCTGGGTCGAGGCGGCGGTGGTGTTCCCCGAGCGCACCGCGGCCCGCGCCAGCGCTACTCAGCTCGAGGCCCTCGAGCGCCTGGGCACCATCGACGCCGTGCCCGATCCCATCCCCAAGGTGGTCACCCAGGACGGCCAGCCCTACCCCACCTGGGTGGTGGGGCTCGACCGCGGCTTCGGCCGGGTCTACCTGAACCTGCAGTGGCTGCACGGCTTCCCCACCGAGCGGCAGCGCTCCGAGCTCGAAGACTACGCCAGCGTGGCGGCCCGGATCACCTTGAGCGACACCGTGCTGCTCTCGCTGCGAGCCCTGGGCGATGTCCGGGGCGCCGGCGTGCTCGCGACGGCCGATCTCGAGCTGCTGCATGCCGACGCCGCCGCCATCGTGGTGGGGGGCGCGTGGGTCCAGGCGGTGGAGGGCAGCAGTCTGTACAGCTTCCGGGGCGCCAGCCAGATCCACAGCGGGGTCACGCTCGAGTTCTGATCCCCCCCAAGGGAATTCCTTTGACGCCTGGCCTGGTTCGGGTGTACATGCGCCCTCAACAGGAGGTCCCATGCTCGCCCTGCCGCTGATCGTGCTCGTTGGATGCGGAACCCTGGGCCTCAGCTTCCTCACGGGAAAGGACAAGGAGGCCGACGAGGGCGAGCACTCGGACACCGGCCCCGAGGCCCTGCCCCCTGTGGACGCCGCCGTCGAGGGCCGCACCTGGATGGCCGACCTGGCCCAGGCCACCGTCAGCGAGCCCGAAGGCCTGGGAGCCTTCCTGGCCCTGATGGACTCCACCGCGGTGCTGTTCCACATCGATGAAGAGTACGACGACACGATCGATCTCGTCTTCGCGCTGACCGGAGCCGACGGCCACCAGGATCCATGCCAGCCGGTTTTGGACTTCTCGGGCGCGGACTTCTCTGGCAATCCGTGGCTGCTGGTGGAGCGCACCGACGTGGATCTGACCATCAACGGCCAGCAGGTCACCCTCATGGACGCGCAACTCGAGCTGCGAATCCAGCCCTATGGGCAGGGATTCCTCGAGGGCTGGATGGTGGCCGAGATCGATGGCCGCGAGCTGGACGACGCCCTGGGCGACCGCATCCAGAGCACGGTCTGCGATCTGCTCGACGCCCTGGGCACCGAGTGCCACGCCTGCAGCGACAGCTCCGAGAGCTGCTTCTTTGTCCGCATCGAGGATCTCGAGGGTGCCGACTACGGCGGGCCCTTCGACCCCGACGTGGATCCCAGCGCCTGCAACTGATCCGGCCCTACTCGAGGTTGGCGGCTTCGGGCGTGGGGTTGGCCGTGTCGACCAGCTTCTCGCCGCCGTCGGGGACGCGGGCGTAGCTGTGCTCGGCCTCGAGCGCAGGGTACTCGACCTGGTTGACCACGGTGGTCATGTCCACCAGCAGGGTGATGGTCCCACCGGCCGGGTCGAGCTCGAAGTTGGTCTGCAGCCCGTCGGCCAGCCCGTTGGCCCACAGCAGCAGGAAGCCGCCGCTGGCGATGGCGGTGCCGTCGGGTAGGGCGTAGTACTCGGCGTCCTGCTGGCCGAAGGCGTTGGTGATCAGCCAGCCGGACATGGTGACCGAGGCGCCGCTGCTGTTGTAGATCTCGATCCAGTCATCGCCGGCCTCGCTCCAGGGCATGATCTCGTTGATGGAGACCGGAGAGCCCACCGGATCGGTGTCGGCGTCGGCGTCGGCGTCGCTGTCGGCGTCGCTGTCGGCGTCGCTGTCGGCGTCGCTGTCGGCG
>CALDOK010000253.1 GCA_937912125.1 uncultured Pseudomonadota bacterium | reverse complement strand
TCCTCCAGCAGGCGGGTGTGTCGGTCCTGGCCCAGGCCAAGGCCATGAACCAGGGGGTGCTCAGCCTGCTCGGATAGCCTTCGGGTCTCTGGGCCCCGTGAACAAGAGCCGGTCGGACCCATGGTCCGGCCGGTTGTGCGTTTCGAGGTTCCCGACGTTCCATCCACGGCGCGGCACTGATCCGTGGCGAAGCCATCGGCTCGATCGCTGCGGGCATAGGCAGCCCTGGCTGCCTATGCCAGGTTGGCCAGGTAGGTGTAGAGGCGATCGTTCACGCCGCCACCCTCACCGTCGTAGAACATGCTGGCCACGGGAACGCCGTACTCGGCCTCCACCGCCTGCAGCACGCCAGAGGTCAGGGCGCCGGGCATGCAGCCGAAGGGCGCGGCGTTGACCACCAGGTCTGCGCCGTTCTTCATGAACTCGATGGAGCGGCCGATGGTGAGGATGGTCTCACCGACGAACTCCTCGGGCACCCAGCGTCGGCCCGCTTCCACCGTGTCCTTGACGCTGGGTTCGTGGCGGTCGTCCAGCAGCGGCGAGGCCAGGGCCAGCCACTTGCGCTCGTCCCGGGCCAGGAAGTTGTTGCGCGCCCAGGCGCTGATCTTGGCTCGGAAGCCCGTGGCGGCGTTGCCCAGGCCGTGGGTGTCCAGGTAGCCGATGTACATGATCCACTCGGAGATGGGGGCCAGCCAGGCCTCTCCACCGGCGGCCTCGATGCTGCGCACCACGTCCTGGTTGGTGAAGCGGTTCGAGCGCACGTAGATCTCCCCGACGATGCCCACCAGGGGCTTGCGTCCGGGGTGGCGCGGCACCGCCGCGAAGGCGTCGTGGGCGGCCTTGACCTCGGTCTCGAGCTTCAGTCCCTGCTCCATGGCCACCACCAGCCGCGCCTTCCAGCGCTCGAACAGCGCCTCGGTCTCGCCTGGGTTCACCTCGTAGGGCAGCACCCGGCAGCGCAGCTTGAAGAGCAGATCCCCGAGCAGCAGCCCGGTCCACATGTAGCGTCGGGCCGCGGGAGGCAGGCCCGCGTAGTTGTTGGAAGAGGTCCAGGAGACGATGCGCACGGGATCCCAGCCCTCGTCGTCCAGGGCCAGGCGGTTCTGGGTGCAGTACTGACCGAAGCGGCAGGGGCCGGAAGCCGTCGGCATGAGCAGCGCATGCTCACCAGGCCCTCCGCCGGCCTTCTTGACCGTGTCCAGGAAGCTCCCCAAGGTCGCGGGGCAGGGCAGGCACTCGCCGCCGCGGGTGCTGCCGCGACCCCGCACGAAGGACTCGTCCGTCTCGGCCGGCAGGGGCTGTGCGGGGATGCCGTTTCGTCGGAGGGATGCGGCCACCAGGGCCGAGCCGGCTTCGTGCATGGCGGGGACCCACAGGGTGGTGCCCTCCAGGCCCTCACCGTTCATGAGCTTGGACTTCACGCTGAAGCGGGGGACGGTCTTGGTCTCGTTGGCTGCGATGACGTCCGCGAAGGCCTCCAGTCGGGTGAGGTAGCCGGCGTCGGCGCCGTGCTCATCCAGCTCCAGCACCAGCATGGGCTTGCGGCCCATGATGCGCTCGGCGTAGCTCCAGATGAAGGCGTCGGGGCCGCAGGAGAAGTTGGTGAAGCCCACGGCGTACAGGTTGGGGCTGCGGGCCACCAGGCTGCAGGCCTCCAGGATGCGCCGGCCGAAGTTCCAGAACATGTTCCGGAAGGTCTCGTCCAGGAGCTCGTCCTGGAGGGGCAGCAGGTCCATGGGGATCACGTCGATGCCCATCTGGCTGAGCTTCTCGGGCAGCGCCAGGTTCGCGCCGGCGTCGAAGATGTTGTAGGGCCGGCCCATCACGATGACGGCGGGCCTGCCCGAGGCCTCCACCCTGGCCAGCTCCTGCCGGCCCAGGGCGGCCTGCGCGCGGTCGAGCTCGTGCATGGCCTCGACGGCCGCGCGCCAGGCGCGCTCGTAGTCCGCGCGGGAGCCGCCGAGCTTGGTCGCCAGGTCCGCGTGGAGCTTCTTGGCGGCGGTGCGCTCGTCCCAGCGCAGGTCCACCGTGGGCTTGACCAGTCGATCGGCCAGGGGCACGCCCCGCAGCTGGGCGGCGGCCTCGAGCATGGCGGGCAGCCCCAGGTTGTAGGGGCAGAACCACGAACCCAGGGTCTTCTTCTGGGACTCGGCCGCGATCATGTAGGGCACCAGGATGGTCTCGTGGGGGTCCACCTCCTCCACCAGGCGCCGCAGGTGGCCGTGGGCCAGCTTCACGGGGAAGCAGTAGTCGGCGCCGACCCAGTCGCTGGCGCCTCTGACCACCGAAGGGTCCGTCGGCTTGGACAGGACCAGCCGGTGCCCGAGCTCGCCCAGCAGGCTGCGCCAGAAGGGGGCGTAGGCGTGGGACAGCAGGGCCCGGGGCATGTGGACCTTGGGGGCGTCCTTGGGAAGCTTGATCCGGCCGGCCTGGCGATGGAGCTTCATGCGCTCCTCGAAGGCCCGGAAGTGGATGTTCTTGCGGACCTTCTGCTCGTCGGGATCGCGGCCGCACAGGTAGCCCCAGGACGGGACGTGATCGAGGCCTTCGACCTGGGCGTGGGTGACGTGGCAGTTGTTGGTACACAGCCGGCAGGTGCTGCTCTCGAGCTTCACCTCGCGGTCGGCCATGGCCACGCCCTCGAAGCGGGTGGAGGCGCCCTCGGCGGCCAGGCGCTGGTGGGTCAGCAGGGCCACGCCCCAGCAGCCCATGACGTGGGCGTAGGGGCTGACCACCACCTCGATGTCCAGCAGCTTCTCGAAGGCTGCCACCAGGGCCTTGTTGCGGGCGGTGGCGCCCTGGAAGAACACGCGCTCCTTCGAGCGAGGCCGGTGCCCCACCACCTTGGTCAGGTAGTTCTGGACCACCGAGTAGACCACGGCCCCCATCACCTCGCGGGGGGTGAAGCCCCGGCGCAGCAGGTGGCGGGCATCCTGCTCCATGAACACGGTGCAGCGGTCCGAGGTCACCGGGGGCTCCACGCCCAGCAGCTGATCCCCCAGGGTGTGCAGCTCGAAGCCCAGCTTGCGGGAGAGTTCTTCTACGAAGCTGCCGGTGCCGGCCGCGCACACGTAGTTCATGTTGGCCTCGTGCAGGTGGCCGTCCATGGTGTGCACGTACTTGGCGTCCTGGCCGCCGATCTCGAAGATGGTGTCGATGGAGGGGTCGGTGTGGATGGCACCGGCCACGTGGGCGGAGATCTCGTTGATCACCGCGTCGGCGCCGAAGACCGCGCCCACCAGCTTGCGGCCCGAGCCCGTGGTGCCCATGCCCGTGATGTTCAGGGTGACCCCGCGGTCGGCGGCCAGGGTGCGCAGGGCGTTCAGCAGGTGGCGGGTGGCGCTGATGGGATCGCCGGAGGTGCGCCGGTACATGTCCAGGATGACCGTGCCCTCTGCGTCCACCAGGGCGGCCTTGGTGGAGGTGGAGCCGATGTCGATGCCCAGGGTGCCCTCGAGCAGATCACCGGAGGGCCAGGCTGAGATGCGCATCTCGGTGCCGTGGGCGTCCAGCCATTCCTCGTCCACCTCGAAGCTGGGGTAGCGGGTCTTGACCAGGGTCAGAGCGGGTCGCCGGGACGCGTTCTCGGCCTCGGCGCTGCGGCCCTGCAGGCGATCCAGCTGGATGCCTCCAGGGAGGGGAGTGGCCGACATGGCGGCCCCCATGGCCGTGACGGTGTCGGGATGCTCGGGCACCACGATCTGCATGTTCAGCTCGGTCTCGAGGGAGCGCACCACCTCGGGGTTCAGGGCCACCCCGCCCACCAGCACCAGGGGCGCCTCGGGGGTGCGGCCCTTGAACAGGGTCATCACCATGGTGCGCGCCAGGCCGCGGCACAGGCCCGCCCAGCAGGCTTCCCGGGAGAAGCCCTCCTGCTGGCGGTGGATGAGGTCGGACTTGGCGAACACGGCGCAGCGGGCCGCCACGTCCGGGGGGTCCTCGATCAGGGGCAGGTCGGCCAGGTCTTCCTGCTTGAAGCCCAGGCGGGCCGCCTGCTCGTCCAGGAAGCTGCCGGTGCCCGCGGCGCACAGGGTGTTGCTCTGGTAGCCGGCGAAGCGGCCGTCTTCGTGCAGCCGCGCGAGGGACAGGGAGCTGCCGCCTGCGTCGATGACCTGGCGAGCGCCGGGCACCAGCGCGCGCAGCGCCGCCAGGGTGGCGTCCACGCTGTCACCGGCTTCGACGCCCAGAGCCATGGCCACCGGCGCGGCCTGGCCGCCCACCAGCGCCACTGCGTCGATGTCCTGCGCCCGAGGGAGGTCTTCGATCATGCCTCGCACGGTGGGCAGCAGCTCGCCGTGGTGGGGGCGGCTGCGGCGGGCGAGGGCGCGCCCTTGCTCGTCGATGAGCACGGCGTGGACGGCGATCGCGCCGATGTCGAGGCCGAGGCGCAGGGTGGGCGTGGGCATGGACACTCCTGTGGCGGGGCGATGAGTCCCCCTGCTGACAGGAGTGTCTAACTTTCTTGTTAGTCAGGTCAATGACGCGCCGACGAATATGGACATCCCGTGTCATCCCCTGCCGTGACGGCCAGCACTCAGGCCGGCGGGTTCACCAGCAGGATGCGCAGGATCATCTGCATCAGCACGTCGCGGCGGTGCTCCAGCACCGCCTCTTCGAGCAGGCCTTCTTCGCCGAGGATGGCTTCGATGAAGGGGTTGTCGCTGAAGTAGCTGACGATCATGCCGTAGATGGCCGTGAGCAGCTGCTCGGGGTCCACCTGTCGGAACACCCCCGCGGTGATGCCGGCGCTGACGAAGCCCCGGGCCTTGGCGTACTGGGGGGCCAGGTGCTCGCGCACCAGATCCAGCAGGTAGTGCTGGTCGCCATGGCCGGTCTCGAGGTTGGCCAGGCGGGCGAAGCTGGGGTGGCGCGCGGCGAAGTCGAAGAAGCCGTAGAAGAAGCGCTCGAGCTTGAGCCTGGGGTCGTAGGGCTCGCGGGGGATGGAGGTAGCCAGCTCCACCAGCTCGCCGACCATGCGGTCCACCACGGCCTGGTAGAGGTCGCGCTTGGTGTGGAAGTGGTAGTGGATCACCGCGTGGGTGACCCCCACTTGGCTGGCGATGTCCTTGACCCGCGCGCCGTCGAAGCCTTTGTCGGCAAAGACGGCTTCGGCGGCGCTCAGGATCAGCTCGCGGGTGTCGCGCTCCATGGGGCTCCCTCGGAGGGTGGCGAGGATAACCCGCTGTGGGGTCGGGTTGCTCGGGCGTCATCGTCGGTGGATCGTCAGGTCCTGCATCCGGCCCGGGGAGAGCGTAGAGGGCTCCGGGGGCCGCCTGGCTGGGTTTCGACTGGCTGTGGAGTGTCTGCCCGCTCACTGGAACGAGGATTTTTCCTCGAAAGCTGTCCTGCGCAACCAGCTTGTGGCCTCGGAGTGGCTACCATTTTCAGGTTCGAGCATGCTCACGGAGCTTCGGGTGTGTGCTTCGACGCCTTCCGGTCACCGTTCCTTCGTGGAGACTCCTATGCTAGAACTCGAGCGTGGCATCGACATCCTGTCCGACCTTGGTGGGATCGCGACCATCGCCGATGCCCAGGCCCTCTTCCGCGAGCGGCTGGACCCGGAGAACCAGGCGAAGCTCGCCCTGATTCGCAACCAGAAGGCGCTGCTCAAGATCGCCAACGCCATCGCCATGGGCGAGCCCGAAGACGTGTTGGTCTTCACTGGCTCCCAGGCCGACCTGGCCAGGGTCCGGCAGATCAGCCACGCCAAGGGTGAAGAGAAGCCCCTGGCCATGAAGGACCACAGCATCCACTTCGACCTGCCCCAGGAGCAGGGCCGGATCGTGGATCGCACCTTCTACATCGTCAACCCGGACGAGAAGATCAGCGTGCTGGCCAAGAAGGTGCTTCGGGACGAGGCCCACGCCTACCTGGCGAAGTTCATGAAGGGCATCATGAAGGGCAAGACGCTGTTCGTCGGCTTCTTCAACCGTGGCCCGGCCGGGGCTCCCGCCACCATCCCGGCCCTCGAGCTGAGCAGCTCGGCCTATGTGATGCACTCCGGCGACATCCTGTATCGAAACGCCTACCAGTCCTTCGACGCCCAGGCCGAGGCCGTCGGCTACTTCTTCACCAACTTCCACAGCGAGGGGCCGTGGACTGTCGAAGATCTGGCCAACGCCCGCGTGTACATGGACCGGTCTTGGCTGACCACCTACTCGCTGTTCTGCACCTACGCGGGCAACACGCTGCTGCTCAAGAAGGGCAACCATCGCTTCGCGGTGGACCTGGCGACCTACATGAAGACCGGCCTGGAGCTATCCGAGCACATGTTCATCACGGGTATGCGCGGGGCTGGCGGCCGCGTCACCTTCTTCGCCGGCGCTGCGCCCAGCGGCTGCGGCAAGACCACCACCGCCATGGCGGGCACCGACTTCATCGGTGACGATCTGGCGCAGATGTGGATCGCCGCCGACGGCACGCTGCGAGCGGTCAACCCCGAGCAGGGAATCTTCGGTATCGTCGCGGACGTCAACTGGGAGGGCGACCCGTACCTGATGAAGTGCCTGCGCGAGGAGCACACCGAGGTGATCTGGTCGAACGTGCTCATCGACGACGCGGACGTGCCCCACTGGGCCGGAAACAACGAGGAGCACCCGGCCCGTGGCGTCAACTTCCAGGGCGAGTGGTTCGAGGGCAAGATCGGCCCCAACGGCAAGCCGGTGCCCATCTCGAACCCCAACGCGCGGGCCACCCTGCGCAACACCGCCATCGGCAACTACAACGAGGAGGTCGCGGAGGACCCCCGTGGTGCCCACGTCAAGGTGGTCACCTACAGTGGGCGCGACAGCGACACCATGCCCCCCATCTGGGTCGCCAAGACCCCCGACGAGGGCGTGGTCATCGGTGCCTCCCTGGTCTCGGCGGCCACCGCCACCGAGGTGGGTGCCACCGGTGTGAACCGTCAACCCTGGGCCAACGCGCCCTTCATCCCCGGGGCCTTGGCCGACTACATGCGCGCTCAGTTCGAGGTGTTCAACAACCCCTTGCTGCTGGACAAGCCCATCATCTCGGGGCTCAACTACTTCCTCACCCACGGGGCCCGCGGTGGCGAAGGCAAGCAGCTGCTGGGCGAGAAGCGCGACGTGAAGGTCTGGCTGGGCTGGCTCGAGCAGCGCGCCCATGGGGACGTCCAGGCCATCGACACCCCCATCGGATGGTTGCCGCTCCACCAGGATCTCGTCAAGCTGTTCGCGGGGATCGACAAGGAGTATCCGCGGGATCTCTACGTCAAGCAGTTCTCGCTGTACATCGACAACATCGTCGCCCGCATCGATCTGCAGAAGGCGGCCTACGCCAAGGAAGAGAACCTGCCGGCTCGGCTCTTCGAGGTCTACGACGCCCAGCGCGCGGCATTGGTCGCCCTCGCCGAGCGCTTCGGGCCGGTCGTGACCCCCGATCAGCTCCTGCAGGACGCTCGCTGACGCTCCGACCCGGTCGTCCCGATCCAGGGACGGCCGGGTGCGGGGGCGGGCTGTGGTCCGGGCCATGACCCAGGCCTCGGCCATCCGCCAAGAAACCGGCATTGGAAGTGCTTTCGTTTTCGAGGCGTGCTCCGCGCGCCCCGCGCGCCAATAGGGCGCGGGGGAGCGTCAGCGATGCGGGGGAGGGTTCTCCTTCCCCCGCCAACGCGCGGGGCCGTGGACATCGTGTCGGCCGGGTGGCCGATACGGGGACCATGGCTGTGGTCCGCTCGGTTCAGTCGGCGCTCCGAAGCGCTGCCTGTACCTGCGTGAGGAGCGCTGTCGAGGGCTGGGTTATGGGCACCTCCATGCCCGGGAGCCCGCATGAGCCAGCCCTTCCACGTCCTCGGTCCCGTGCGCCACGCCTGCACCGGCTGTGGCGGCTGTTGCCACGGGGTGGTGGTCTTCCTCAACCTCGAAGAGGCCGCCCGCGTGCGCGGCTTCGCTGCGGCTGCGGGGCAGCCCGATCCGGTGGTGGATCGGCGCCTGGCCTTCGCCGATGGCCTCTGCCCCTTCCAGGGCGAGGATGAGCTCTGCCGGCTCCATACCCAGCACGGCCTCGAGGCCAAGCCCCTGCTCTGCCAGCAATACCCGCTGGTGCTCACCCGCACCGAGCAGGGCCTGAGGGCTGGGGTCGATCCCGGCTGCTACGATGGCTGGAAGTCCTGGGACGAGGGGCCCCTGCTCGACGCTCGCAGCGGTGCGGTGGAGCCGCGCAAGCTCAGCCCCAAGGCCGCCCGGCACGAGGACAAGGTGCTGGATCTGCTTCAGCTCGAGGGCCTGACCGTGGGCCGCCTGGCCTGCTTCCTGGCCGATGAGCCCGCCGCGCAGCCCGCGGCCCTGCCCGCCGCCTTCGCCCGCCGCCTGGTGGAGAGGGTGATCGCGGCGGGGCTGTCTACGCGCATGTCGCCCCAGGTCTCCGGCGTGATGCTCCACAGGGTGCTCTCTCCCGCGCTGCAGGCCGCCGAGGCCCTGGACCCCTCGGCGCTCCCCCCGTGGCCGGTGCTGGGTCCCCGGGAAGAGGCCTTCGCCGTCTCGATGATCCGCCGCATGGTGTTCCTGCGGCTGGTCCCAGGGGTGGCTGTGCCCCCCGCGGTGGCGGTGCTGGGTGTGATCGGCGCGGTGGTCTGCGCCTGGCACGACCCGAGCCCTCAGGCCTTCGGGCGCGCCCTGGCCGGCTGGTGTCGCGTCATGCGTGCGCCGGCCTTCCTCGACGCCATGGCCCCCGACCCCGCCTCCCTGATCAACCTGGCCACCGGGCGCTGAGCCCCGGAGTGACCATGATCCCCATGCTCATCCTCGCGGCGGGTCTGGCCGAAGCAGCGGCCCTCGCGCCTGCGCCTGCGGCTCCCCATGTCCAGCGCGCCCAGGCCCAGGATGACGCCCAGGAAGACCGCACCGAGCGCCGCACCCGACGGCAGCGCCGGGCTGGCGATCCCTTCCGCGAAGACGTGGTCACCCTCAAGGACGGCTCGGTGCTCCGGGGCAGCATCACCTCCCAGACCGACGAGGCCTGGTTCATCCGCATCGCGGGGGGCTCGGTGCTGCGCATCGATCCGGATCAGGTGGACACCCTGTTCCGCGAGTCTCGCTACGCCCACCGCACCGCTCACGGCGGTCAGATCCTGGCCCGGGCGGGCCTGGGCTTCGAGGGCGACATCGCCTACGCCGAGAACTTCGGCACCCACAGCGGCATGTCCACCGAGATCGGCCTGGGGTGGGCCCCTCACAACAGCGTGGAGCTGGAGCTGGATGTGCTGCTGGGGCCTTCGGGCGCCAAGTACGCGGCGGGGCTGCGCTACTACCTCAACGCACAGTCGGCCCTCAAGGCTTACAGCAGCACCACCTTCCTGCTGGCGGGCCCCGACAAGCCCAAGGGGCTGCGGCTGTCCGCGGGCTTCCAGCTCGACACCAGCCGCTGGCTGGGCTTCTTCTTCCACCATGGGGCCACGGCCTACGGCCAGGGCGATCCCACCACCATCCACCTTGGCTATCATCTGGAAGCCGGCGTTCAGGCACGGTACTGACCCACTCCTGCCTGGGGGAAGCATGCGCACGCACCACCTGTGCCTCGTCCTCGTCTCGGCGCTCTCCGCCTGCCTGCCCGATCTGAAGTCGGACGACACCGAGACGATCCCGGAAGGTGACACCGACACCGACGCCGACGCGGACAGCGACGCGGACAGCGACGCGGACAGCGATGCGGACAGCGACGCCGACGCCGATCCCATTCCATGCGCCGACTCGTTCGTTCCGATGGTGTGGGTCCCGCCCGGCGAGTTCACCATGGGCAGCCCCGACGAGGAGGTGGGGCGCGTCGATGCCAACGAGGCCCAGCGGGAGATCACCCTCACGCGCGGCTTCTGCATGGGCATCCACGAGGTCACCCAGCTCGAGTTCAGGAGCCTGGCGGGCTACGACCCCGGCGACATGCGTCCCACAGGAGACACCTACCCGGTCAGCCAGGTCCGCTGGAACGAGGCGGCCTGGTTCGCCAACCTCGTCTCCCTCGCCAGCCACGCCGAGCCCTGCTACCGCTGCGACGGTGAGGGACAGAGCGTGGAGTGCGAGCGACCCGCCGATCCCTACGCCTGCCTGGGCTACCGCTTGCCCACCGACGCCGAGTGGGAGTACGCCGCCCGCGCTGGCTCTCGGGACGCCTTCCACTTTGGCGGCAACCTGGTGGAGGGCACCGAGAGCGAGTGTAGCGCCGGCGTGGTGTTGGACAACGGCGAGGTCCTCGGTGACTGGGTGAGCTACTGCGGCAACACCGGCGAGATCGTGCAGGAGGTGGGCAGCTTCCCGGCCAACGCCTGGGGCCTGTACGACCTGCACGGCAACGCCTGGGAGTACGTGAACGACTGGTGGCTCGCCACGCCGTTGGCCACCGAGACCACCGATCCTGACGGGCCGGGCTCCGGGACCCAGGCCACGCGTCGCGGCGGCAGCGCGGACGAACCTCCCTACCGGGCGCGGGCAGCGCTGCGGTATTCCTTCCCCCAGGAGAGCAGGGGCCCCGACTACGGCTTCCGCCTGGTGCGCACGCAGGCTGTTGAGCCCACGCGCTGACCCTGGTCTTTCATACCGGCTGACGCAGATTCGGCTCGGATGATCGCCGAGCCGAATCAATGTCAGACGGTATCAGGGGGCTTGGAACCAGGCCCTGCGGCGGATAGCTTGGTGGTTCCACCACGGAGTCTTGTCATGCAGCTCGCCAAGGATCTCAGCAAGAAGCCCATCTACCGCATCTCCGATGGAGCTCAGCTGGGGGAGATCAAGGACTTCTACCTCGACCCCGGCCTCACCCAGATGATCGCGGTGTTCCTGGGTAAAGAAGGCGTGTTCACCCGCAAGGTGCACGTGCTCCCGCTGCGGGACATTCAGCTGCGCGGCATCGACTGCTGGCTGGCCAGCCCCCAGGCCGGCGCCATCGATCTCAAGGACTGGGAGGGCAGCGACAGCTTCCTGCTGGTCGAGGATCTGCGCGGACGGGCCATCCACACCGCCCACCAGACCCCCATCGGCACGGTCAAGGATGTGGCGTTCGACGAGCAGGGCCGGGTGGTGGCCATCGAGCTGGGCAAGGTTCACGTTCAGGGACCCTTGGCCACCTCCAAGCTCATCCCGCGCTCGGCCCTGCACAGCCTGGGCGACAAGAAGACCCCGATGATCGCCGATCTGCAGGCCGCGGAGCAGGCCGCTGGGGCCAACGGCTAGCGCTGGCTAGTCCAGCGCTCTGGCGCGCCCGATGCCGATCTTCAGCATCTCGGTGGGCTGGCCGCCGCTGCCCTCATCCACCAGCAGGTAGGTGTAGTAGAGCAGCAGGGTGCCGTCGTCCAGGTGCAGGAAGAAGGGGTCCAGCAGGCACTCGCCGCCTTGCCGGTCGAAGCAGTTACCCTCGACGTCCAGCAGGCGCTCCGCCGGGGTGAAGGTCTGGCCGTCGCTGGTCTCTGCGTAGCCTGGGCCGGGGCCCGGGTTGGGGCTGTCGTCACCGTCGATGGGCAGGGTGCTGGTGTGGTACAGGCGCATCCCGCCGCCCTCGAGGTAGGCTGGCATGGGGTCCATCTGGCCCGCGGGCATCACGTTCTTCGTGATCCATGGCTCGGCATGGTCGTCGTCGGCCGCCATCTGGGCGATGCGGATGCCGTTGCCGTTCTCGTAGCCCCCATGCTCGCTGTAGATGTCGCCCATGTAGTAGATGAGGGCGCTCCAGTTCTGCAGGTGCAGGGGCGTGGGCACCGAGGGCAGCATGTCGTCCTGGTCGCTGCCCTCGTAAAAGTAGCCGGCGAGGGGCTCGAAGCTCATGCCGTCGCTCGAGCTCGCCTGACACCAGGCGCGCCAGTCGGTCCTGCCGATCTCTTCATCCAGCTGGGTGGCCTCGAGGAGCAGGCGGTAGCTGCCGTCCCGGGCGTAGATCACCGTGCCGTCCTCGATGCGGTTGCCGCAGTCCTGGGGAAAGTCCTCTGAGAGGAACAGGGCCTGGTCTGCCGGGGTCCACTCCACGCCGTCTTCGCTGTCGAGGCTCCAGCGGCCGCGGGGGTCGGCCATGTTGGTGGCCATCATCATGAAGCTGCCGTCGCCCCTCACCACGATGTGGGGCACGGTCATGTTGTCGATGAAGAAGTCCTCATCCCGCTCCCACACCAGGCCGCGGCCCTGGGGGACGATGAAGTGGCGGGCCTGCCACAGCCCGTCGGGGGGCTGCAGCTGCTCCGGCCCCAAGTCCTCGAGGCCGGGCCAGGGATCGCCGGTGTCGCCGCTGTCCTTGGACGGCCTGGGGCAGGCCGCGCACAGCAGCAGGGCGAGCGCGAGGGGCCTGCGGCCCACGCGAAAGGACATGGTCACCTCGTGGGTGGTGGTCAGGCCTGGGCCTTCACGGGGCCGTCGCTGGCGGCGGGGGCGCTCTTGGCGGTCTGCTCCACGAGCTCTTCGTCCACCACGGCGTCCCAGGCGGACTGGGCGGAGCCGTTCAGCTGTGGGTAGAGGCGCTCTCCGAGCAGAGCGATGAGGCCCTGACCGGAAGAACTGCCCTGGCCGGTGCGCACCAGATTCTCGATCTGGCGCGCGCTCAGATCGCGGCCGAGCAGCTCGAAGAGCCGGGAGCCCTGGACCGATGTGGCGATGCGCTGCAGGGCGCTCATGTCGGGGCTGGCGTTGTTGAGGGCCTTGGCGAAGGCCTGGGCGTTCTGCTGCAGCTGCTGGTCGGGGCTGGTGGCGGGCTGGGAGACGCTGGTGCCCATGGCGGCCTCGAGCAGGCTGGCCTTGGTGGTGGTGGCGGCCGTGGGGGCCGCAGGGCCTACGCCGGGTACCGCTACTCCCGGGGCGGCGCCCGGGGTGGCCTGGGTGGGGGTGCCCATGGCCATGGCCACCATGCTGGCGGCCAGGCCCGTGGAGCCGGCGGCGGCAGGGGCGGCGGCCTGGGGGCTCATGCCGGGCAGGCCCATGGCGGGCTGGGCGGTGGCCATGCCCGGCGCGGCGGCGCCCGGGACCTGTTGCCCTGGCGGGGCCAGCAGGCCGGCGGCCAGCAGGCCCGAGGCGGCGCCCAGCAGGCTCTTGCCTTCGGCTTCGTCCTTCTGGACCTCTTCGAGCACGGTCTCGGCGGGTGCGGCGCCCAGGATCACCTCGTTGCCCCAGGCGAACTGGTCCTGGGGGGCCATGGTGACGAACTCGATGTGGACGTTGTCGTTGATGACCTCCCAGCGCTCCACCCGGAAGCCCCAGCGGTCGGCGATGGTACCCACGTCGCCCACGTTCACCTTGGTGCCCGGGGGGAAGACGCAGTTGCACTTCATCTCGCCGCCGCGCCTGGGCGTCCACTCCGCCATGCGGCCGATGGGGCGCCCCGCGGCGATCTCGGCGTTCTCGCGGGTGCCGCCGATCATGCCCAGGACGGTCTGGTTCCCTGCGCTCTGCTGCTGCTCGAGGGCCCAGTCGGGCGTGCCCACCTGGTTGCTGCTGGTGCTCTGGGCATCGCTCGCTCCCTTGCGGGCCTTGCGATCGCGGGGTGGGGTTGCGCCCTGGCGAGACTTCTGCATGCCGACCTCCGGTGGCTTCGGGTCCATCTTGGCCCACGAACGGCCGTCAGTCCACCCTGCGGAGCGCAGGAGGCGCAGCTTTGGATGCCGGATGTGTGGATCACCCGCCGCCATCCCTCCCACCAGGCTCGTGCACGGTCGTGCGTCGGCCGCTGCCCCAGGCATCCCTGGCGTCGCTCGACCTGCGCGCAGCGCGGGTTGGCGGCCTACTTCGCCAGGGTTACAGGGTCGCCCGACAGAGCCCCTTCAATCACGAACCACTACCCTCATCTGCTGCTTTCTAGCTACCTATTGGATGAGTGGCCCCACGGAGACCCCCATGGCTCGGATCCTCATCACCGGCGGCGCCGGCTTCATCGGCACGAACCTGCGGAACGACCTGCGCGCCCGCGGCCACGATGTGTGGACCTTGGACATCACCCCCGGCTCCGATCCACAGCACATGCGCCTGGACGTCACCTACCTGCACCAGCTCGACCAGATGTTCGAGGGCCGGCAGTTCGACTTCGTCTACCACCTGGCCGCCGAATACGGCCGCTGGAACGGCGAGGATCACTACGACCTGCTGTGGCGGACCAACGTGGTCGGGACCAAGAACATGCTGGTGCTGCAGGCCAAGCACAAGTTCAAGATGATCTTCTTCTCCAGCGCCGAAGTGTACGGCGACTACATGGGCGTGATGTCCGAAGACGTGATGGAGAAGGTGCCCATCAAGCAGATGAACGACTACGCCATCACCAAGTGGGCCGGCGAGCTGCAGTGCCTCAACCACCGGGACATGTTCGGTGTCGAGGTGGTCCGGGTGCGCCCGGTGAACTGCTACGGCCCCCACGAGCACTACAACCGCTACCGCGGCGTGGTGCCGGTGTATTGCCACCGCCTGCTGCACGGCCTGCCTGTGACCTGCCACAAGGGCCACCTGCGCATCTTCGACTATGTGGGCGACACCGCGCGCACCTTCGCCAACATCGTGGACAACTTCATCCCCGGCGAGGTCTACAACGTGGGCTCCAACGAGGACTGGGAGATCTCCATCGAGCAGCTGGCCGAGATCGTGGTCAAGGAGACCGGCGCCGACCCCGGCCTGGTCACCTACAAGGAAGCCGAGGCCCACACCACCATGGTCAAGCACATGGACTTCTCCAAGATCCGCCGGGATCTGGACCACAAGGCCGAGGTGGACATCGAGGAAGGCATCAAGCGCACCGTGGCCTGGATGCGCCGCGACCTGCGCCTGGACGAGAAGTAGGCCCACGCCACCTCGCAGGGCGCGCCGTCCGCGCCGCCTGCCGAAAGTCAGAGTGAACCTGGAGGATCGATGTCCACTCCCGAGCGCATCGAGCTGTTCGGGGTGCCCTTCGACGTGCTGGACATGCAGGGCGCCCTCGATCGCATCACCGGCTTCATCGAGGCCGACGACGGCCGCCTCTACCAGGGGGTGGGGGTCAACCTCGAGCACCTGCAGAAGATCGTCGAGGAGCCCTACTTCGGCGAGATCGTGCGCCCGGTGGACATCATCCTGCCCGACGGCTGGCCGCCGGTGGCCCTGAGCCGCGTCTTCGGCGAGCAGCCCCTGCCCGAGCGGGTGGCCACCCCCGACCTGGCCACCAACCTGCTGGCCCTGTCGGTGCAGAAGGGCTGGGGCGTCTACATGCTGGGCGCCAAGGAAGAGTCCCTGGTGGGTGCCGTGGCCGCCGTGCGCGAAGCCCATCCGGGTGTGCGCATCGTGGGCTCTCGCAACGGCTACTTCGGCGTGGATGACGAGGCCGAGATCGTGGCCGACATCAACGCCTCGGGCGCTGAGATCCTCTTCATCGCCATCACCTCGCCCAAGAAGGAAGAGTTCGTCGAGCGCCACCGCGCCGCGCTGAAGCTGCGCTTTGTGCTGGGCGTGGGCGGCTACTTCGACGTGCTGTCGGGGGTGGCCAGCCGTGCGCCCCTGTGGCTCCAGAAGATCGGCATGGAGTGGTCCTGGCGCATCGTCCAGGAACCTCGCCGTATGGGCCCGCGCTACCTGCACAACTTCGCCTTCGGCCGCAACGTGGCCGAGGAGGCCTTCCGTCGGGCCCTGGCCCGGGTGCGCCCGTCGGCCCCCGGGCGGGGGGGCGAGGCTGCGCTGCATGTGGCCATGGTGGGCCCCAGCCTCGAGACCATCGGCGGCATCGCGTCCACGGTGCAGACCGTGCTGCGGGCGCCGGAGCTCGAGGGCGTGGACGTGCGCTACTTCGCCTGCTCCACCGCGGGGTCCCACCCCCGCAAGCTGGCCCGGGTGATCACCGGCTCCGCCGAGTTCGCGGCCGCCCTGGCCCGGGGCTACAAGCCCGATCTGGTCCACATCCACCTGGGCGGCCCCGTCTCGCTGTACCGGGAGGCCCTGTACGCTCAGGCGGCGCGGGCCCACGGCGTCCCCGTGCTGCTGCACCTGCACGGCACCCATGGCCTCGAGCAGGCCGTGAACAGCTCCCGCCTGGCCGCCGGGACCATGCGCCACCTGCTGCGCGGGGCCTCCATGGTGCTGGTGGTGAACCGGCTCGCGGCCGACGCCGTGCGGGAGTGGGCCGGCCCGGACGTGCCCGTGCGGGTGCTGTACAACCCGGTCGACCCCGACGATCTCACGGTCCAGGCCCGTCACGACCCGCAGCCGCCGGTCAAGATCCTCTACATGGGCTGGACTATTCGGGCCAAGGGCGTCTGGGACCTGCTCGACGCCGTGCCCCTGGTGCGGGTCCGGGCGCCCCAGGTCCAGTTCGTCTTCGCCGGCCATGGCGCCGACTTCGACGAGTTCCAGGCCGAGGTCCAGCAGCGCGCCTTCGGGCCCGAGGTCCAGGTCTTGGGCTGGGTCACGGGCGAGCAGCGGCAGCGGGTCTACGCCGACGCCGACATCTTCTGCCTGCCCAGCCACTCCGAGGGCTTCCCGGTCACCGTGGTCGAGGCCATGACCGCGGGCTTGCCTGTGGCCGCCAGCCGCATCTCGGGCATCCCCGACGCCGTGATCCACGAAGAGACCGGCCTGCTCTTCGAGGCCAAGGACGTGGCCGGCATCGCCGACGCCTTGACGCGCCTGGCCCTGGATCGGGATCTGCGGGTCGAGCTGGGCGCCGCCGGCCGTGAGCGCGCCACCACCCGCTTCGCCAGGGGCGCGGTGGCGGCCGAGCTGCTCGAGGCATGGCGGCAGGGGGCTGGGCGATCCTGACGAAGCTGATACCCTGATCGCCAGGAACCAGGGGTTCATGCCGTCCATCTCCGCCCGCTCGCGCGCCTGTGTCCTGCTACTGCTGCTGGGGGCTCTGGCCTGTGAGCGGCCTCAGCCTGCCGCGCTGACGCCGATCCCGCCCCCCCCGGGGGTGGTGGTGGTGGTGATCGACACCCTGCGCTGGGACCGCAGCTCGGCCTACGGGCACAGCCGTGACACCACGCCCGCCCTGCGCGCCCTGGCCCTGGACGCGGTGCTGTACGAACACGCCCGCTCCCAGGCGCCCTGGACCACTCCGTCCATCGGCTCCATGCTGAGCTCGCGCTACCCGTCCGACCTGGGCATCCAGCGCTACGGGGTGGCGCTGCCCGACGACGCGCTGCTGCTCGCCGAGATCCTCCAGCAGGCCGGCTACCGCACCGGGGCCGTGGTCAGCCACAGCTACTGTGGGGCGAAGTGGGGCTTCCAGCAGGGCTTCGACAGCTTCGACGAGTCCGCCATCGGGGGGGCGGCCGATCTGTCCTCCGAGCGGGTCACCGACGCGGCCCTCGACTTCTTGCAGCGAGCCCAGGGCCAGCCCTTCTTCCTCTTCGTCCACTACTTCGACCCCCACTTCGCCTACGTGGAACACCCGGGCTTCGCCTACTCCGACGACCCTGACTACCAGGGCCCCATCCGCTCGGCCCAGCCCATCCGCAAGCTCCGGAAGCTCATCCCAAGCCTGCAGCCCGGCGACTGGGCAGAGCTGCTGCGGCTGTACGACCTCGAGATCGCCTACACCGACCAGCAGCTGGGGCGACTGGTGAGCGGCCTGAAGGAGCAGGGCCGCTACGACGACAGCGTGCTGGTGGTGACCGCGGATCACGGCGAGGAGTTCGGCGAGCACGGCCGCTGGGGTCACACCGTGAACCTGTACGAGCAGGCGGTGCGGGTGCCCCTGGTGATCCGCTACCCGGGCGGCGCTCCGGGCGTGGTGCGGCAGCCCGTGGCCTTGGTGGACGTGGTCCCCTCGGTGCTCTCCGCGCTGGGTCTTCCCCAGCCCGCCGGATTGGTCGGCGCGGATCTGCGCGGCGTGGACACCGAGCCTCGGCCCGTCTTCATCGAGACCTCCAAGGGCGCGCGCAGGGACGCTGTGGTCTTCGGCGGGCACAAGCTCATCCGGGACCACGAGGCCGACCGCTGGGAGCTGTACGACCTGAGCGCCGACCCGGGGGAGGGCACGGACCTGGCGAGCGCGAAGCCGCAGATCCTGGCCGAGCTTCAGGGCATGATGGCCGGGTGGGCGGCGCGGCCCCGGCGCAGGGAGGGCAAGGTGGAGCAGGTGGAGATCTCACAGGGAGACGCCGCGCGGCTCGAGGCTCTGGGCTACCTGGAGGAAGAGTGAAGCCAGGTGAGCGCTCCCCCGCCCTGACGGCCCTGGCCGGCATCCTGCTGGTGGGGGTGCTGCTGGCTGGCGCGCTGCCCTTCCGGGCCTACCTGCCGTTCTGGCCCATGACCACCGACGGCGCCCTGTGGGTCTCCCGCGGGGCCCTGTCCAGCCCCGACTGGTTCAGCTGGGACTTCCTCTCGTCCCACTTCATCGGCTACCGGCCGGTGGCGGCGGTGAGCTTCACCCTCGACTACGTCCTGGGGGGCTTCGCGGCCTGGCCCTACCGCCTCACCAGCATGGTCTTGCACGGCCTGGCGGGGCTGGCCGTGTACCTGGCCTTCAGGTCCCTGCACGGCCCGAGCGGGCGCTGGGCGGGCTGCCTGGCCGCGGCGATCATGCTGGCTCACCCGGTCTCCGAAGAGGTGGTGCCCTTGCTGGCCCGCCGCAGCTACATCCTCTGCGCGCTGTTCAGCGCCGCCGCCATCCCCTTCCTGGTCGCCGCCTGCCGCGACGGCCGCTGGCGCTCGCGCCCCGCCCTGCTCTGCGCCGTCATGGTGGTCCTGGCCATCTTCAGCAACGAGGAGGGCTACGTCCTGGTGGTGGCGCTGCCCTTGCTCGCCCTGCACCTGCGGGCCGACGGCGAACGATCCTGGCTGGCGCGGTTGCGGCCGGCGTGGCTCGTCGTCCTGGGGGCGGCGCTGGCTCTGCTTGTGCGGCTGGGCGCGACCCAGGAGCTGGGCGGGTACTCCTCCAACAGCGCCAACCCGGCCAAGTTCTGGTCCACCACTCTCGCGGCTCTGAAGGTCTTCTTCTTCCCACCCTCCGAGCAGGGCAAGGTGCCATGGATCCCAGGCGGCGACGCCACCCAGGCGGTGCTGGTGGCCTACCTGCTCCTCTGCTGTCTGCTGGTCCCCGCCTGGCTGCTGGTCCGGGCCCGGGTGCGGGGGAAGCCTCACGGGCCAGCGATCCTGCCGCTGTTCCTCGCCGTCTGGCTGTCCGGCTACATCCTGCTGGCCCTGCTCACGGGCACCTGGAGCCGACGGCAGGCCTACCCGGGCCTGGTGCCGGCGGCGCTGCTGGTGGCCACCCTGGCGCACCAGGCGGCTTCTCGTCGGCGGCTGTGGGAGCTGGTCCATGGGCCCCTGCTGGCCCTGCTGCTGGTGGCCATGCTGTCCCACTCCCCCTCCATCCGTGGGGTGTCCGCCCGCCGGGTCCAGGCGGCTCAGGACCAGCAGGCGCGCCTGGCCATCGCGCGGGATCTGTTGGCGGAGCTCCCGGTGCGATCCATGGTCTACCTGGCCACCAGCACGGGGCCGCCTCTGCGCGGCCAGCGCACCAAGGTGCCCAACCTCTGGTATCAGGGGCGCCGCACCTCCGCCTGGCTCTCGACGCTGCTGCAGGATCGGAAGCTGCTGATCCGGGACGTCGCTTTCCTCACGCCCAAGAGCAGGAAGGGCTCCGGCGGCGCGGTGGGGTACGAGCTCCGGGACGGCCGGCCGGTGCTGGTGGCGGGGCCGCAGACCAAGGTCACGCCCCCCAAGAAGCGCTTCGTGCCCGAGCTTGGCGAGGAACCAGGCGGCGGGCAGGTCGTCTGGCTGGACACGGTGCCCCAGCAGCCCAGGCGCCACCACTACCTGCTGTACTTCGAGGGGGTCGAGCAGCGGCTGGTGTGTCTGGACGAGGTGTTCGACACCCCGCGCTAGACTCGGGGTCCCCTACTGGTTCTTCTCGTCGGTCAGCGCCACGTCCAGGGTGAAGGTCCAGTCCGGGAAGGTCACGGGTTGGACCTCGACGCTGAGCAGCGCGTCGTTCCACAGCAGGGTGAGCTCGGTGAACTGCATGTCCACGCCGTGGGGCTTGGGCTGGATCACCGTGGTCTTGACCTCGATGGTCTCGGACTCCCCCGGCAGCAGGAGCTTGATGGGCTCGCCCGCCTCGTTGGCGAAGTCCTTGCCGTCGGGGATGGCCACCGTGATGGCGTCGCTGCGGATCAGCCCCACGGTGCCCGCGGCACCCAGGTAGGTGCACTCGAACTTGGCCGAGGTCTGGTCGGTGGCCTGCTTGACCTTGCCCTTGGGTACGCAGGAGAAGCCGCCGGCTTCGACCTTGTTGGTGGTCAGGGGCAGGGTGAAGGGCGCGGCCTCCACGGGGGGCACCTTGGTGGTGACCAGGGACACGCCCTCGATCCGCAGGGTCATGCCGGACTGGTGCAGCTGTCCGCCGGTGTCCGCGAACACGAAGGTGTGGCCGCCGTCGCTGGCGGGGTCGATGACCTTGACCCCTTCGCGGTTGGTGGCGACGAACTCTCCCGAGTCCATCGCGATGCGAGCGCCGTTCTTCTGCACCAGCACGAAGTGGTCGGTGGCGTTGGCGAGCTTCAGCTTGAGCTTGGCCTCCTGTTGGCGCGCGAAGGCGCTGCTGGCGCTGACGGTGATGCCGCTGGCGGTGATCGGCTCGGCCTGGAAGTGGTTGGCGTGGTCTGGGCTGTCCGGGGCGGTGGCGGCGGAGGCCAGGGGGGGCAGGACGAGGGCGAGGATCAGGGCGCGGGACATGGCGACTCCGGCATGTGGGCAGGGCGGGAAGATATTGCTTGGTGGTGTAGCGCGCCAAGCGGGCGGCCCTGACGACGGCGGGCGCCATCCCTGCCATGCGAGGCCCCGGGTGGGGTGTAGAACCCGCTGCGGATGGGGTTAGTCCTGGCCCTTGGAGGTACCGTGCTCGCGCTGCTGCTCGCTTGTGCCCACACCCTTCCGCCGGCGCTCGAGGCGCCCCCGCCGTCGGCTCCCTCTCCCGGGCCCGTGCGGGTCGTACAGCCTGTCGTGGCCGACGTCGTGCTGTTCGGGGATGAGCTGCGGCCTGTGGCCGAGGCCGCGGCGGCTTTCCTCACGGATCAAGGCTGGCAGGCGCTGCCCTTCGACGAGCCGGATCGCCTGTTGGCGCTGGCCGCCGAGGGCCGGCGAGCGAGCACGGGCGAGCTGTGCTCGGTGCCCTACGTCGGTGACTACCTGCTCGCCCACAGCCTCCCCGATCACGCCGAGGCCGCGGTGCGGGTCTACTGCGACGGCGACTGCACGCTCACGCTCGGGGTTACGGCTCCGCCCAGCGCCACCGGGCGCGGCGTGGAGTGGGCCCGCTGGCAGGCGCCCCTGCCCGGTCCTCCCACGGTCCAGGCCATGGTCGAGGCCATGGCGAGCTTGTCCGTGCCACCGCCCCCGGAGGGGATCGGTGGCCTGCTGGGGGGCTCGGGCACGAGGGTCGAGAGCCAGGGTGTGCTCGTGCGCGACGTCGAGCCCAGCGGCCCCTGGGGTGAGCTGAGCGCCCGTGCCGCCCTGCAGGCCGTGGATCTGGATGCCTGCTGGGTGGACTGGCGGCGGGACTTCTGGAGCAACCCCGTGCTGCTCGAGCTGAGCGCCCAGGGCCAGGTGAGCCGCTGCGCCTCTCGCTACCCCCACCGTCTGCCCGAGCCCGCCCATGTCTGTGCCTGCGAGGTGTTGGAGCAGGCCAGCTTCCCCCCTGGCGAGCCCGGTCGGCGAGTGCGCTTCGAGGCCCACCCCTACCAGCCCACCCCCGTAGAGCCCGGGGGACGGCGCGTCGCCGTGAGCGCCGAGCAGGTCAGCGCACGGGTCCCCGGCTTCGCCTGGGCCGCCACCGGCCTGCCCGAGCACCGCATGGCCGCCTGCCTGGCCAGCGCCGCCGGCGCCGCGAGCTTCGAGGGCTCCATCGCCTACCAGCTCGATCCCAGCGGTGCGCCATTGTCCTGGCAGGTGGACTGGCCCGGTTGGGTGGACGCTCAGGCCCTGGCCTGTCTCGAGCCCCTGCTGGCCCAGGCCCGCTTCGGCTGCTCCCAGACCGGGGAGCCTGGCGAGGCCGTGGTCGTGTTGCGGGTGTCGCTCTGGGAGTGATCTGGAGGGGTGCCCGCCTCCGGCCTGCTCGATTCCCCCGACCCTGGCGC
>CALDOK010000252.1 GCA_937912125.1 uncultured Pseudomonadota bacterium | reverse complement strand
CAACATCAAGTGGAAGCCGGGGAACGAGCCCGCGTACTTCGGTTGACGCCTACTCGGAGTCGTCGAAGCCATCTGTGCTGTCCGGGGCGTCGGCGTCGTTGTCCGTGCCGTCGTCGCACTCGGTGCCAGAGCTGAGGCCACCAGCCTCGGAGTGGTCGTCGCATCCAACCATCGCAGCCCCCCGATGTGGGCTTGGCGCGCAGCATGAAGCCGCATCCCCCGCTCAGCCGCCCAGAGGCAGATCCCAGTGGTAGCCATCGCAATCTCCGAGCGCTTGGCTCACCTCCAGCGCGCCAGCCTGTCTGGCTCGGTCTTGTTCGCGGCGTCCAAAGTGGTATCTTCGTCGGTGGACACAACGGGAGGTCACCATGTTCATCCTTCTCGCCCTGTTGGCCTGCACGGCTCCGCAGGACTGCCCCGACCCCGAGTGCCAGGACAGCGAGGCGCCCTGCGATACGGGCACAGGGTTGGCCCCACAGCCCGACGAGGACTACCTCGCCACCTACCGGCCCTCGGTCGTCCGCACCATTCCCCAGGCCGGAGACCAGGCGGTCGACCCCAACCTTGGCGAGATCCGGGTCACCTTCGGCAAGGACATGCAGGACCGGTCCTGGTCGTGGGTGCAGACCTCTCCCTCCACCTACCCCGAGACCCACGACGTCTGGTACGAAGACGCGCGCACCAACGTGCTCTCGGTGACGTTGGAGCCGGAGCATGTCTACGCCATCTGGCTCAACTACGACCCCGACTTCATGTCCTTCGTGGACACCCAGGGAAACCGGGCAGTGCCCTACCTGCTGACCTTCAGGACGGCGGCGGAGTAGCGGCTGGCCGCGCCTATCCGCCGTTCGAGGCCCCCGGTGTGGGGGTGTCGGTCACCACCCACGGCCCGTTCCCATCGGTGCTCCGGGCGTAGCTCTGACCCTGCTCCAGCGCGGGGTAGGTCACGGCGCTGATGGGCCAGTCCTCGAACAGCACCAGGGTGACCGTCTCGCCCTCGGGGGCCAGTTCGAAGTCGGTCTCGAGGCCGACGGCGTTGCCGCTGGCCAGCAGCAGCAGGTACCCATGGGCTTCGATCTCGGTGCCTTCGGGTAGGGCGTAGGTCTGGAGACCAGTCTGCTGGACGTAGGCGTCGGTGATCATCCAGCCCGTCATATTCCAGGCGTGGGAGTTGTGGTTGTACAGCTCGATCCAGCCACCTTCCCCGGCCGCGACCTCGTTGATGTCGACGTTGGGGTCAGAGTCCGCGTCGGTGTCGGCGTCGGTGTCGGGGTCGGTGTCGGTGTCGGTGTCGGCGTCGGTGTCGGCGTCGGTGTCGTAGTCCTGGCTGTCGGACGTCTTGTAGCAGCTGTTGAAGCCCCTGCCGTCGCAGCCTGTGACCGCCACCGCCGTCAGCCCCAGCAGCAGCCCACCGATGCGGAGCTTGGCGCGCAGCAGAGGCCCGCGACCGCCGGTGAGCGCGACGGCCACGCTGACGACGGCGAAGGCGCCCCAGAGGCAGCATACGGCGATGGTGGTGAGCGTGCCTTCGGTCATGGGGCGCCTCCCGAGCTTGGTACAGGGTAGCCGGACTTCAGGGCCTCGTCAGGCGTCGCGTTTCGATCGGGGCGCCCGAGGCTGCCAGCTCCCGCCTGGCCCGTGCCGGGCACCGCTGGGGTTGTCGGTGCCTGCGTGCGCGCAGTGGTCCTCCGCCAACCATCGCTGGGCCTAGGCCCTCCATGCTACCCTCGGACTTCCGTCATTCTAGCTGGAGCCCGGCCATGAACGATCAACACGAAAAGCCCACCCAGCGCTTCGGCGAGCGCTTCATGGACACCATGGCGGCCCTGGACGAGGTGAACGTCCCCGGCCGTGGCGGGCAGAACGAGACCTTCCTCGACGCCTGCGGTCAGAAGCGCCGCTTCCTGGTGGAGGTCTTCGGAGGCGGTGCGTCGACCTTTCTCTCCGCCCGCGAGCAGCGCCCGGACGGTGGCCCCGGCATGCGGCTCAGCCAGCGCTTCGATGAGTCCCTCGAGCAACCTCCTCACGGCGCCTTGCGCGACAAGATCCGCGCGCGGCTGGCCACCCGCGACCTGGCTCGCGATCCCGACAACGGAGCGCTGCAGCTGCTCACCGGCGACATCCGCGCCCAGCTGAGCTGTGATCCCGCCGCGCCGGATGATCTGCCGGCCGTGCTGATCGACGATCAGATGATCTCCTGGGAAGACCTGGGTCGGCTGCTCAGCATGTACGAGGGCTTCGGCCTGCAGATCCGCGTCACCGACGAGTAGCCGCTAACGATCGTCCTCGACGCCGGCTTCCCAGGCGGTGGAGGTGGGCGCGGTGCAGGTGCCCTCGGTGCAGACCTGGTAGTCCAGCACGCCGCTGAGCTCTGCCGGCGCGTCGGCGGGAAGATCGACGCTGAGCTGCACGGTGCCCTCGAGCACCCACGCCGCCCCCATGGCCTCCGACAGCTCCTTCTCTTCGCCCGTGGGGATGGGGACCTCGAGCTCGGGTAGCTGGTCCACGCTGACCGCCAGTGGCCGCGAGATGGTCTCGTTGGCGCCGTAGACGTGGAAGCCGGGGCCTACCTCGAGCTGGATGGTCAGCTGGCCGGCGCTCTGGAAGGCCGCGATGTGTACGGCCTTGTCCCAGTCGGGGTCGGCTGGGTGGTCGGCCTGAGCTTCGGGCTCGGGGGCGGAGGGAGCCGGGATCTCACCGCTCGAGCTCCAGGCCGCCACGCGCTCGACCACGGTGGAGACGTGGGCGCGGATGGTGTGGTTGACGTGGATCTCTCGGTAGACCAGGGTGCCGTCGGGCGCGACGATGAAGGTGGTGGGGTAGGGCAGCTCCACGCGCTTCTCGTTCTGCAGGCCCCAGCCCGCCCAGGTCTCGGGGGTGGCATGCACGAAGGTGGCGCCGAAGCCCTGCTCGGCGATGACCTCACGGAGCACGGCCTCGCTGTCGCTGGTGAGCACCACCAGGCGGCCGCCGGCATCCACGAGCTGTTGGGCGTGGGCGTCGTAGTCGCGCAACTGCGCGACGCACCAGGGTCACCAGTCCGCCGAGCGGATCAGCTCGAGCACCACCGCCCGGCCGCTGGGATCCGGCACGGCGATGTCCTCGCCGTCGATGGAGATCAGCTGGGTGGCGAAGGGCTGGCCGGGTGTGGGCGCGTTGGCGAGCTCCGTGCCGGCCGCGGCGATGGCCGAGGGGTCCATGCCGCCGCGGCCCGCGCAGCCTGCGAGCAGGGCGGTGGCGAGGCTGACGGGGATTCGGGGCATGGCATGTCTCCAGTGGGGTCTGCATCAGCAGCTAATCGCCGGGAGGGGCGTCGGGCAGGTCACGCCTGCGCTCTGTGGCGCTCGCTACGGCATGGGCTCCATGGGAACCGCGGCGTCAACGGGATGTCAAGAGCCCTGAACCATCCAGGAGGCCCACCATGCTCCGTCGCTCCCTCGCCCTGTTCCTCGTCCTCTCCCAGCCCGTTCTGGCTCAGGAGGAGGCCACCACCCCCTCGGCTGAGCCCAGCCGCAGGATCATCTACCAGGATGTGACCCTGATGGAGCTGGACGGCGCCGAGCTCAACGCTCCCGTCCAGGGGCCGGAGATCCACATGCTGCCTGCCCGTGTCAGTGCCCGCTTCAACCCCATGATCCGGCTGCGGGTGACCTTCAACGACTCCATGGAGGACTCGGTGGACGAGGTGCGGTAGCCCCGGGGGGGCGCGATACGGTAGGATCCCCGCGCCCCCATCCCCGAGTGTCCCATGCACCGCATCCTCCTGCTCGCCCTGCTGCTGCCCACCGCCATGGCGGGCGGCAAGGTGATCCGCACTCCCGAGTACAAGAAGCTCAAGGCCATGCCCCAAGACCTGGGCATCGTGCTGATCGGCGACGCCAGCTACGAGGTCCAGAACCGCAAGGACTCTCGGGAGCCCATCGGGTCGGAGTTCTGCCCTCACCTGGTGCGCTTCTTCAAGTCCACCGACACCTTCGGGCTGGTGCGCTGCGTGGTGGTGCCCGCCGGCAATGTGGGCGTAGAGCGTAGCCTCGATCTGGGCCGGGAGACCATGGAGATCGAGCTCCCCGAGGACGGCGCGCGCCACGCCATCGACCGCCGCGAGCCTCCGGTGTTGCTCTTCATCCAGGATCTCAAGGTGCTCAACACCCTCGAGCGCGCCGATCTCCGCGCCCTCGAGGATGCCGGCTCGTCGGCGTTCAAGAAGCCCGTCAGCTTGTTCGGTCGCTTCGCCTGGTGGGACAACCAAGGCGGCGGCCTGATGGCCTACCAGGGCTTCGACGCCACGACCGCGCGGGTGCTCTTCGACGGCGCCGACCCACAGTGGGATGACCTGGCCTGGTACATGGCCAGGGAGATGGGGGCGGGCATGCCCTTCGAGTTCACCTGGTAGAGGCGCCCAGCTGGGTCAGGCCTCGGGATCCGAGTCGTACGACGGATCGTCGCGCTCCTCTTCGTCCCAGTCCGCCTCCTTGCCCTTGCGGGCGCGGTCCGCGGTCCAGTCGTGGCAGTGGCGGGTCGAGCATGCGTTGCGCGAAAAGAAGCGGCACCTGGAGCAGGTGTTTGGGGAACCGATCATCATGTGCTCCTGCGTCTTCGGGTTGGGTGGGCTCTGAGTTCAGTCTGCCTCCGGGATGGGGCATCGGTAGGGTCCGTGGTTCCAACTGTGAGTGTTCCCACCCTCACTGTCCGTGAAGCAAGGCTTTCATCGATGGAACTCCAGGGATCGTCTACAAGGTCTGGTGAGACGATGAAGCTGGAGGTTCAATGACACGCCTGTCCGCATTCGCGCTCTTGATCGCGGCCTCGCTGCTCGCCTCCACGGCCTCCGCCAGCGATCTCCATCTGGGCATCGGCGTCCTGGGTGCGGCCCACGAGGCGCCGGAGGCGCCGCTGCGAGGGCTGGATGGCTTGGATCTGCTGCTGCAGGCCCGCGATCTCCGTGGCCGCACCTTCGACCTCGATCAGGCGCTGGACGAGGCTCCTGTGTTGCTGGTGGTCTGGTTCTCGGACTGCCCCACCTGCCCTCGGGCGCTGCAGCGCCTGGTGGACTGGGCGCAGGACCAGCCTGTGCCCCCGCGCGTGGTGGGTGTGAACGGCGACGCGACCCAGCAGCGCGCCTGGTTGCGGCCCTTCCTGCGGCGCAGTGAGCTCGAGCTGACCGTGCTGGCGGATCCCGAGGGCGAGCTGCGGCGCGGCCTGGCCCTCGGGGACAGCCCGGCGGTGGTCCTGCTGGCGCGTGACGAGCGAGGGCCGACCATGGTGACGCACCAGATCTCGGACCGCCGGGTGAGCATGGATGGGCTGGCGCGTTCCTGGGTCGCTGCTGTGGAGCGCGACGAGGTGGTGGTGGCCAGCCGTTAGTCCACCCAGCTGCCGACCTTCTTGTAGTGCAGGCCGAAGGCCATGGCGGCGACGGTGGCCAGCACCAGCCACAGGGCCAGGGCGCTGGGGCTCGTGGCCACGACCGCCAGGTCACCGGTCCAGTCCAGCATCGGCCTGGCCATCCAGCCGCCCGCGAGGGTGACGACGGCCACACCGCCAAGGAACTGCAGCGCGCTGTAGATGTTGGTGTGGGTCAGCACGCCCAGGCGGCCGCGGTCGTCCAGGCGGAAGCGTTCCAGGATGGCCCGGATGATGGGGTGGGTGATCATGTAGACGCCTGCCAGGGTGCCGGCATGCTCGATGAAGGGCAGCAGGGCCAGCATGAAGAGGAACTGGAGTGTGTGGGCGGCTGTGGCGTAGACCTGGGCCGGGTGGATGGGCACGCCGCGCAGCTCGGGGCGGGTGCGGACGACCTTGCTGTGCTCGCTGTGGTAGCAGACGCTCACGGGCCCGTCGGTGGGGGTGCCGAAGCAGCAGCCGTAGACGAAGCAGCCCAGCCGGCAGATGGCCTCGCCCAGGGGCATGGCCAGGGCCCAGGCGTCCAGGATGGGGAGCACGGAGACCCCAGCGAAGCGCGCGTAGCCCGCCATGGCCGCCATGCCGCCGAACACGCCGCCGTGCAGCATGTAGCCGGGCTTGAGCAGGGTGCGGATAGGATCGGTGAAGAGCGCCTTACCGTCCAGCAGCACCGAGAACCCGCGGGCGCCCAGCAGCACCCCAGGCAGGAAGAGCAGCACCGAGACATTGACCATCTGGAGGGGATCGAGCCCGACCGCGCCGTAGTACCAGGTGGCCAGCGCCAGGCCCGTGGTGAACGCTGCGGCCACCAGCAGACCGTAGGTGACGAAGACGAAGTCCCCCACCCTGAAGAGCACGGTCTTGTTGTGGAAGTCCATCAGCCAGGTCACGGATCGGCGGGCGGCGGCGGTGATCATGGTTCCTCTCCTTGGGACTCCAGGGAATTAGGCGCATTTCGCCCGGCCCGGGACCGTGAGAGGGGCCTTTGTAGGCAAGCCTACGAGGAAAGTCCGACCGTCGTGACTAGGTTCCCCGCAGGACGTCTACCCTGGGAGTACCCATGCGCGCCGAACAAGCCCGTCAGCTCTACCTCGAGCACAAGCCTTACCGGGGCGACGCCCTGGACCGGCACTGCCAGCGCCTGGCGGCCTTCACCCTGGCCGTGGCCGAGCGGAACGGCATCGTGCTGGACCCGGACTTCGTGGCGGCCACAGCCTGGCTGCACGACATCGGGCTGCTGGTGAAGCTCCAGGGCACCCACAACTATCTGGATCGTGGCCTGCGCTTCGTGGAGCCCCTGGTGGACTCCTGGGGTCTCGAGGACCGACAGCGCAGGGTCTTCGAGGAGATGATGCTGTACAACCACAGCATGCGGCCTGTTGCCGGCGTGTGCGAAGAGGCGGAGATGATGCGCCGGGCCGTGCAGGTGGAGCACAGCCTCGGCGTGGTGACCCACGGCCTGGATCGCGCGCGCGTGCGCCAGGTCTTCGGCGAACATCCCCGACGGGGGCTCACCCCTGTGCTGGCGGACTTTGGGCGCATCACCGTGTTGCACGACGGCCCGGGCCAGCTGTGGCACATCTTCCGGCCCAGCTATCGCGCGACAGTATAGGGGTCTTCCAGCAGCATGGTGAAGGCCGAGTCCAGCTGGGTGTCCAGACCTCGGCCCCGCCGGTGAACAGGGTCATGCCGATCTGGTCGTCCGGGAAGCCAGCGTCGTGCATGTGGTCGAGGAGCACCAGGTCCGCGATGCGGGCCAGATCGATCTCCTGGGCGAGGGGGCCGGTGACGTCTTGGACCACCATGATCTCCCGTGGGCGCAGCGCCCCGGTGGCGGCGCGGTCGGCGCCGCCTCAGTCGTGCCCCGAGGGCAGCACCGCGTCGAGCCACAGATCCAAGGGGCCGAGGGAGGCTGCGCCGCTTCGCTCCACCTGGACCTCGACGAGTTGACATAGTCGTCGCCCACTACGAAGCTCCTGGAGGGGAAGTCCCAGGCCCCGAAGCGCGTGTGCTGTGGGTCCAGCCGGCCGGGCTGCCCGCCCACTCGGGCGGCGACGGTGACACAACGCCGCGGCCTGCGTCCTGTGGTTGTGCGCACCGTGGTAAGCGCAAACATTGGTGTTCGGCATTGTCGATTAAACTTTGTGGGAACAGATACGCGCTGGTTCGGGGGAGGGGTCGCGAAAGAAGTGTGAAATAGTCGGTGTTGTTGTGGGACGAAGCGCAACATTCATTCTGTGACATCCGACGTCTTTGGGTACTTGGGTCTTGGTCCCACTTGCCGGTGGAGCCCCTGGGGGCCAAGATGTGCCTGTCGCTGGGGCCTTCTCCCACACACTCCCAGCGGCGCCAACCAATCACTTCGTGGGAGAAGGAGTCCATCATGCTGAGTCGCCTCCACCGTAACCGCAAGGGTGCCACTGCTATCGAGTACGGTCTCATCGCGGGCCTCGTCGCCGTCGCTCTCATCGTCGGCCTGACCTCTCTGGGTGGCTCGCTCGACGACCTGTTCACCGACGTCGCTGACACGGTGGACGCCACTCACTAGTCCTGACCCCTGCCGCCGCCTGGCCCTCTGGGCCGGGCAGCGCGCGGCTCGGCCCCATGGTCGGGCCGCGTGTTGGCAGCGGGGCTACTGAGCGGTCCGTCGGTCGACGGGCTGTGACAATTGCGGACAACTGTGATGGTGGATCGATGGCGATCCTGTGCTGTGATCCGCGCCCTTCTCTACGTCTCAGAACGCCCAGAGGTGAGACATGACCCGCCCACTGACCGGGGGCCGCGCCAAGGCCCTGATGCTCCTCTCCCTGTCCATGGTGGCCTCGGCTGTCGCCATCGTCATCGTGCTCGGTGTCGTCAAGCGCGCCGAGGAGAAGGTGGCCCAGTCACAGATGCCGCTCGACACGGTCGTGGCGGTGGTGGCCGCGCGCGATCTGAACGTCGGCGTGACCATCGGTCCCGACGACATCGTGGAGACCCACCTGGTCCCGTCCCTGCTGCCCGAGGAGGGCACCTTCGCGTCGGTGGACCTGGTGGTGGGCCGCACCCCCCGTGAGCGGGTGCTCGCCAACGAGATCGTCCGGGAGCAGCGCCTGGCGCTGGCCGACGCGGGCATCGGGCTGAACGCCCTGGTGGAGCCTGGACGTCGCGCCATGTCGGTCTCGGTGGACTCCCAGAGCGGCGTGGCCGGCTTCATCCGCCCGGGCAACTACGTAGACGTCATCGTGACCATCCGGCCCGACGGCCGGGACAACACCACCAAGTGGGTGTCCAACACCTTCCTGCAGGGCGCCAAGGTGCTCGCGGTCGGTCGCAGGATGAACGACGAAGATCAGGGCAAGCTGCCCGAGGGCCGCAGCAGCAGCGTGCGTGAGAAGCCCACGGTCACGCTCGAGCTCGAGCCGGACGATGCCGAGGCGCTGGCGCTGGCCAGCTCCAAGGGCGACATCCACATCGTCCTGCGGAACGACGTGGACATCACAGCCGTCGAGACTCAGGGCACCTATGCCAACGCCATCATCGGCATCGACGCGGTCCAGGGCGCCCGGCGTCCGGCGGCCCGGGTCGCCAGCCGGCGGGCCGCGGTTCCCGCGGATCGAAGCGTCGTCTCCGAGGTGATCCACGGCGGCAGCGTCGAGGAAGTCCGGTTCGAGGAAGACGGCAGCAAGCAGCGCAACGGCGGAGGGAGCTAGGCGCGCCGAGCGGCGTGCCTGGCAGAGGTCATCATGCATAGAACTCCAGAGCTTTCCATTCGTACCATCGCTGCGTTCGCGGCCAGCCTCGCGGCGCTGGTGCTCGCGCCCACCTTCGTGGGGCTGGACGAGGCCCACGCCCAGGACCCTGCCTCCATCGAGGACCGGACCCACTGGCTGGACGTCGAGGTCGGCCAGTCGGTGGTCGAGCGCGGTGAGGGCCCCATCGCCCGCGTGCTCATCAGCGACCCCTCTGTGGCGGAGGTCAAGCTCCTCGAGGAGCAGCAGATCCAGGTCCGTGGGATGCAGGTGGGCACGACGGACCTCTGGGTCTGGTACCGCGAGAGCCCCACGGTGCCCGTGAGCTTCGAGGTGAACGTCCATGTGGACCTCACCGAGCTCGAGCGGCGCATCGAGGCGGTGGTTCCGGACGAGCCCCCCAAGACCTACCCCATGAAGGGTCGCCTGGTGGTGGACGGCTCTGTGCCCGACGTGGCCGCGCTCGAGCGGGTCGCCGCCATCGCGCGGGTCTACGATCCGGACTTCGTCAACCTGATGTCGGTGCCCGGCGATCACCAGGTGCAGCTGCACGTGGTCTTCGCCGAGGTGTCCCGCACGGGCGTTCGCGAGCTCGGCTTCAACGGGCTGCTGGTGGGCGACAGCTACCAGGCGGGCTGGTACGGTCCCAACGTGGGCGATCAGGTCAGCGTGGCCGGCGCCCTGGGCCAGGCCACCTCGGTGTTCCCCACCACCGGCGCCTTCCAGGTGATGGGCGCGGCGGTGATCGACGACCTGCTGCTGGGTGCCTTCCTGGGCGCCCTCGAGGAGAACAACCTCTCGAAGGTGCTGGCCGAGCCTACGCTGGTGGCTCTGAGCGGCCAGGAGGCGCGCTTCCTGGCCGGCGGCCGGGTGCCCATCGCCATCAGCACCTACGACAACATCCGCATCGAGTTCGAAGAGTACGGCGTCAAGCTGGTGTTCGTACCTACGGTGCTGGCGGGGGATGTGATCGACCTGCGCGTGTACGTGGAGGTCAGCGAGATCGACACCTCCCATGCCATCCAGGTCGGCGGCCTGGGCATCCCCGGCTTCATCTCGCGGCAGGGGTCGAGCCACCTGCGCATCCAGGATGGCATGACCTTCGCCATGGCGGGGCTGCTGTCGGAGAACACCCGCCACAATCGGTCCGAGCTGCCGCTGCTGGGCAAGATCCCGGTCATCGGCTCGCTGTTCCGGTACGTGAAGCACGAGCGCGAGGAGACGGAGATCGTCATCTTCGTGACCCCCCGTCTGGTCAGGCCCCTGGGCCCCGACGAGGTCCCTGCGCCGCCCACTGCGCGTGAGGACAACAACCCCAGCGATCTGCGCCTCTTCCTCCTGGGGAGCGACCGCAGGTCCAACGACCGGCAGCCCGAAGTGGGTGGTCCGGTCGGAATGGAGCGTTCGTTATGATCGCTGCTCTCGAATCCCTCACCGTGATCGACACTCCCCTGGCTCGTCCGGTCTCCGTCGTGGGGATCGGGGTGGCGCCTCAGGACTGGCGCATCGTGCTCGAGACCATGCCCCAGGGCGCCGTGTGCGCCAGCCTGGATCTGCCCGCGGCCGAGCTGGAGCGGGTGGTGCGCGAGCGTCAGCCGGAGGTGATCCTGCTGCCCTTCGACCAGGACCCTGAGGGCACCCTGGACCTGGCCCGTCGGCTCGAGCGCTGCTGCCCGGGCATCAACCTCCTGGCCTTGGCCCAGGTCCCCGATCCGAGCGCCATCCGCGAGGCTATGCGCGGTGGATTCCGCGACTACCTGGTGCTGCCCGATGACGTGGCCGCCCTGCGGCGAGCGGTGCGCGATGTGGCCGAGACGGCGGTGACTGCGGCGCCCGACGCCAAGCGGGGCCTCACCATCGCTATGATGGGCGCCAAGGGAGGCAGCGGGACCACCCTGCTGGCCGTCAACCTGGCCTCGGAGCTGGCCAACAGCCGCGAGACGTTGTTGCTGGACATGGACTTTGTGCTCGGCGACACCGCGGTGTTTCTGGACCTCAGCCCGAAGCACAGCATCACGGATGTGCTGCGAAACTCAGCGCGCCTGGACCGTGATCTGCTCGAGTCCAGCCTGACCGAGCACAGCTCGGGCCTGCGGCTGTTGCCTCAGCCCACCATGCCCCTCGATGATGTCTCCTACGACACCGAGAGCGTGCTACACACCCTGAGCCTGGGCGCCAGCGCCTGCGATGTGATGGTGGTGGACTGCGGCGTGGGCGTCAACGAGGCCACCATGGCCACCGTCAGCAGCGCGGACCGCGTGGTCTTGGTGGTGACCCCCGACGTGCCCTCGGTGCGCAGCGCCTGGATCCGGCTGCAGCTGCTGGACCGCCTGGACGTGCCCAGCGAGCGCATCGCGGTGGTGGTCAACCGCTGGGGTGCCCAGTCGGGCCTCTCCCGTGCCGAGATCGAGCAGCACCTGGCTCACACGATCTTCGCTACGGTCAATGACGATCCCAAGACCGCCGCGGCTGCGATCAACGAGGGGCAGCTGCTTCGCGTGCGAGGCGCCCGCGCCAAGCTCACCAAGGACATCGCCAAGCTGGCGGCCGAGCTGACCGGCGACGAAGGTCGCACCAGCGCGGGCGGCGCCGCGCGGTGGTTCAGCTGGACCCGCAACGCGGCCAAGTAGAGGAGGACCCCATGAGCACAGCGAGTGTCATCCAACGGGTGAAGCGGAGCCAGGAACGGCTGCGCGTGCAGAAGCCCCCCCTGTCCGACATGGATCGGGTCAAGCGCCAGCTCCACGCCGAGCTCGTCGAAGCCCTGGACTTCGAGCGCTTGGGCCAGACCCCCCGTGATGAGCTGGCCGGCCAGCTGCGCGCGGTGCTCACGATTCAGGTGGAGGCCCGCTCCCTGCCGCTGAACCGCATCGAGCGGGAGCAGCTGGTGGAGGAGATCCTGGACGAGGTCCTGGGTCTGGGTCCTCTGGAGCCTCTGCTGCGTGACGACACGATCACCGACATCCTCATCAACGGGCCCGAGCAGGTGTGGGTGGAGCGCGGCGGCGTGCTCGAGGAGCTGGACATCCGCTTCCAGAGCAACGAGCACCTGCAGCAGATCATCGACCGCATCGTGGGCGCGGTGGGCCGCCGGGTGGACGAGACCAGCCCCATGGTGGACGCACGCCTGGCGGACGGCAGCCGCGTGAACGCCATCATCCCGCCCCTGGCCTTGGATGGCCCCATGATGTCCATCCGGCGCTTCAGGGCTGACCCCATCCGGGCCGCGGATCTCGTGGGCTTCGGCTCGGTCCCGCAGCAGGTGATGGAGGTGCTGCAGGGCTGCGTGCGCGCCAAGCTCAACGTGCTCATCTCCGGCGGCACCGGCTCGGGCAAGACCACCCTGCTCAACGTGATGAGCTCGTTCATCCCGAGCAACGAGCGCATCGTCACCATCGAGGACAGCGCGGAGCTGCGCATGCAGCAGCGCCATGTGGTGCGCCTCGAGACCCGGCCCCCCAACCTCGAGGGCCGCGGCGAGGTCACCCAGCGCGATCTGGTCAAGAACGCCCTGCGCATGCGGCCCGACCGCATCATCCTGGGCGAGATCCGCGGCTCCGAGGCCATCGACATGCTCCAGGCCATGAACACTGGCCACGAGGGCTCTCTGGGCACCGTCCACTCCAACTCGGCCCGCGACGCCCTGTCCCGGCTGGAGACCATGGTGGGCATGGGCATGCCCAACCTGGACGACCGCCACATCCGCGAGACCATCGCCCGCTCTCTGGACCTGGTGGTACACCTGGATCGCCTGGTGGACGGCAAGCGGCGCCTGATGTCCGTCACCGAGGTGGTGGGCATGGAGGGTCCCACGGTGACCACCCAGGACATCTTCGAGTTCCAGCAGAGCACGGTGGATGGCGAGGGTCGGGTGCGAGGCGCCTTCGTGGCCACGGGCACCCGGCCTCGCTTCTCAGATCAGCTGGAGCGCTTCGGCGTGAAGCTCGACGCGGAACTGTTCCGCATGCGCGTGGAGGTCTGAGATGGAGTCCTGGCTCATCGTGCTGTTGATGGCCTGTGTGGCGGTAGCCGTGATCACGGCCCTGAACGCGGCCACGACCTTCCTGGGAGACAAGAAGGAGAACCGCCAGCGGGACCTGTCACGGCGCCTGGGCACGGTGGATCAGGCTCGGGCCAAGGGCGAGTCGCTTGCGCTGCACGGCCGGGATCAGCTGGCGGATCAGCTCGGTCAGCTGGGCGCCTGGATGGATGGCCTGGTGCAACAAGCTGGAGGCGAGTCCTCCGTGCGGGTGATCCTGCTGCAGATGGGCCTGGCCGGCGGTGGCGTGCTGGTGGTGCTCGCTGTGCTGTTGCGGTCCCCCCTGGCGCTGTTCGGGCTGCTCGCGGCGGGGATCCCGCTGATGTTGCTCGTCAATCGGGGCGAGAAGAGGGCCCGGGCCATCAGCGAGCAGCTGCCTGACGCGTTGGACCTGATGGGCCGCTCCCTGCAGGCCGGGCACGGCATGTCCGATGCCCTGCGCGCCTGTGGCCAGGAGACCCCACCCCCGCTGGCCTACGAACTGGGCCGCACATGGGAGCAACACAACCTCGGGCTGGACTTCCGTCAGTGCATGCAGAACCTCGTCGCGCGCAACCCCCGGAGCTTCGACCTGCGGCTGTTCGCCGGCTCGGTGCTGCTGCAGCGCGAGACGGGCGGCAACCTGGTGGAGATCGTGGACAACATCGCCAACACCATCCGCGGGCGCTTCACCCTCGAGGCCAAGGTGGGGGCCCTGACCTCCGAGGCGCGCTTCTCGGCGCTGATCCTGGGAGGCCTGCCCATCTTCGTGGCGCTGGCGGTGGTGACCCTGCGGCCCAGCTACCTCCAGCCCCTGCTGGTGGACTCCTTCGGCCGCTGGATGATGGCGTACGGCATCCTCAGCTACCTGCTCGGCGCCTTCATCCTGCGGCGTATGTCGCAGCTCGAGACCTAGGGAGGACACCATGAGCCTGCCCCTGCTGCTCGGCTTCAGCTTGATCCTCATCGCGGGAACCAGCTTCGCCACCGGCGCCTGGATTCTGCTTCACCCTGCGCGCACCCGGCGCGACCGACTCACCGAGTACACCGGCGGGGTGACCACCACGAACCTCGGCCCCGTCCGGCCCGTCTCCAAGATGTCCGCCTACGCCGAGCGCATCGCGGGGCTGGCCAAGGAGGGCGACGAGCGTGAGCTGGATCGCCTGCGCCGTCGCCTGCTGCAGGCGGGGTTCCGCTCCCCCTCGACCATGGCCTGGTACAACGCCTGGCGTGTGGTGCTCGCCCTGGGCTTCCCCATGGTCGGCTTCGCCTTCGCCCCGGTCCTCACCACGCCCGTCCTCGCGATGACCGTGCTGTCGCTGGCCTTCCTGGGCTACTACCTGCCCCACCGGGTGGTCGAGCACCTGGCCGCCCAGCGCGGGGAGGCCATCATGCGCGCCTTCCCCGACGCGCTGGACCTGCTCGTGTCGAGCACCGAGGCCGGGCTGGGTCTGGATGCCGCGGTCCAGCGGGTGGCCGAAGAGCTGGAGGACGCCGCCCCGGTGCTGGCCCTCGAGCTTCAGATCGTCGTCCACGAGGTCGCCGCCGGCATCCCCCGCGCCAAGGCGCTGCGGCGCCTGTCGGACCGCTCCAACCTCGAGGCCGTCACCTCGCTGGTGAACGTGCTGGTCCAGGCGGAGAAGCTGGGCACCTCGGTGGCCAAGGCCCTGCGGGTGCATGCCAGCCTGGTTCGTCAGCGGCGCATCCTGGCCGCCGAAGAGCGCGCCGCCCGGATCGCACCTAAGATGACCGTGGCGATGATCCTCTTTCTCATGCCCTCCCTGTTCGTGGTCATCCTGGGCCCGGCGGTGGTCAACCTGATCCGCAACCTGATGCCGGCCCTGGCCGGCTAGTGGGGGAATCCATGCTTCGACGACTCGCGCTGATGACGCTGACCGCCGCCCTGAGCCTGGGCTGTGCCACAGCCGACAAGGACCGCGCCCGCGGCGGCCGTGAATCGATCCAGCCTCCTCCGGCCTGGGCCAGCGCCGACGGGCGCCTCGACGCGCGCATGAACATGGCCGAGACCATGCTCCGAGCCGGCGAGCCCGAGCGGGCGGTGGCGGTGCTGGCCGCGATCCGGCAGGAGCAGGAGGGTGGCTACGCCGTGGACCTGCTGCAGGCCCGCGCGTTCCAGGCCATGGGCATGGACGACGAGGCGCTGGCGTTGCTCGAGCCCCACGGTTCCCGGCAGCGCAGGGACGGCGAGCTCCAGCAGCTGCTGGGGCTGCTGTACTTCGATCTCGATCGGCTCGACGAAGCGGAGGTTGCCATGCAGAGGGCGGCCACCATCGATCCTCGGAACCCAGAGATCGCCAACAACCTCGGCTTCCTGCTGCTTGTGCAGGACCGTGCCGACGAGGCTGTCCCCTGGCTGCGCATGGCGGTGGGGCTCGACCCGGCCCAGCAGCGCTACCGGAGCAACCTGGGCTTCGCGCTGGCGGCCGACGGCCGGAGTGAGCAGGCCCTGCAGATCTTCCGCTCGGCCGGCCCGGAGCCCCTGGCCCTGGCGCGCCTGGGCGTGGCCCACGAGCGCGCCGACCAGCGGGAGCTGGCTCTGGCTCGCTACCACCAGGCCTTGCAGCTCGACCCCCACCAGGGCGTGGCCCGCGCAGGCCTCGACCGCATCGAACCCACCGACGATCAGGAGTGAACGCCATGAACCGCACCACCTTCGCCATCCTGGCCGGAAGCCTCCTCGCCATGGCCTGCGGCGAGCCCGCTCACCTGCAGCGCACCTACGGCCAGGCCTACACCGAGGCCTTCACCCAGCAGGTGGATCTCGATCGACCCGCGGCGCAGGACGCCCAGTACGCCCTGACCGGCGAAGAGGGGCTGGCCCTGCGCCAGCGGGTGGCCGAGGCCACATCCGATGCCGAAGAGGGCGCTTCTGTCGAGGACTGATAGCTTTCCGGAGTGAGCCCTGCTCCGGAGGTTCCTATGCGTCGGCTGCTGTCCCTGCTCCTCGTCCTGCTCGTGGTCCTTCCCGGCGTCGCGCGCGCAGAGCGGGGCCAGTTCTACGTCATCGGCACCGGGCCCGCGGGCCCGCCCCTGTGTACGCTCCAGGCCCTCGAGCGCATCCGGCAGCTCGACGCGGTGGTGGCGCCCCAGGAGCTGGTGGAGCTGTTCGCCGAGTACGTCGGCGACAAGCCGGTGCTCTTCGATCCGCTGCCGGGCCTGTGGGATCACGAGGGCACCTGGTGGGAAGACCTGGAGGCCGGCCAGATGGCCGAGTTCGAGGCGGCCCGCGAGCGCAGCATCGTCCAGCGGGTGGCGCTGGTCCACAGCTGGCTCGAGCAAGGCAAAGACGTGGGCTTGCTCGACCTGGGCAACCCCAGCCTGTACGGCCCGGCCCACTTCTACCTGGAGCGCATGGCCGAGGACGAGGTGACCATCATCCCGGGCATGGGCAGTGACGCCGCGGCGATGGCCGTGCTGGGCAAGTCAGCGCTGCCCGCGTTCGACTCCCGCTTCCTGATCCAGAGCGCGCCGTTTTCGTTGTTCACCGGTCAGGAAGAGCAGGATCGCCAGGTGCTGGACCACATGGCCCACTTCCCCAGCACCATGATCCTCTACATGGCCCTGGGCGACCCCGTGGCCCTGTTCGAGACCCTCGGAGGGGTGCTGCCTGCCGATCTGCCCGTGGCCGTGGTGTTCTGGGCCGGCCACGCCGACAAGGAGCGGGTCATGCGGGGTACGGTGGGCGACATGGGACCGCGCCTGGCCGCCGATCCCGAGCACCTGATGGGCCTGCTCTTCATCGGCCGCTTCCTCGAGGGCCGACCCTACGCTGCGGGCGTGGAGAAGGCCACGGAGGGGCACCGTTAGGGGTTCCCTGCGGCCCAGCGCACCACCATGGCGTACAGCTCGCGGTTGTGCGGGTCCATGGTGGTCTCGGGGTGTTCGTCCACCGCGAGCACCTCGGGGTGGGGGCCCCAGAGCACCACGCGGCCGTCGCCGTAGGGCAGGGTGACGGCGGCGGGCTGGCCCAGGTGGGGGCCCTGGTCGCCGTAGGTGGCCAGCACCTCGGCGCTGGCCGGGAGCTCGGGAAAGAAAGGACCGCCGGCGTAGTAGAGCTGGCGCTGGAAGGGGGCCTGCTCGAAGTCCTGGTAGGCGTCGTGGCCGGGGAAGTCGATGGTGGCGGGGGCCCAGAGCGGGTAGCTGGAAACCTCGTGCACCGGCCCGCCGCAGACGCTGGGGTACAGATCCGTGTCGTAGCCGCTCTCGTCGGCCCAGGTGTGGCCCTCGTAGTCCAGCGAGTCGCAGGCGAAGTAGGCTCCGGCACAGATCCCCACGAAGGCGCCGCCGCCCTGGATGTACTCCTGGATGCGCGCCTTGCCTCGGTCGGAGATGTGGACGGTGTAGCCCGGGTAGGCGAAGCCCCCGCCGAACAGCAGGACGTCGAAGCCCTGCAGCAGCCCTGGCTGGCCGTTCAGGTCGGCGCGGTGGATGCGCTGCACGCTGTGTCCGGCCGCGGTGATGGCCGCCTCGATGGCGTCGAGCCCGGGGCCCCATGCGCCCGCCTCGAAGTCCTCGGCGTCGTCGTACAGCGCCACCGTCAGCGGAGGCGGGGGCTCGTCGGTGTCGCCCGTGTCCGCCGGGAGCTGCGTGTCTTCGGGAGGTGCGCTGTCCTGGGGGGGATCGCTGTCTTCGGGACAGCCCCGACCCGTGTCCTCGGGGCAGAGCGTCTGCTCGCCCGGATCGCAGACGCAGGCCGCCATCAGGGTGGTCGAGAGTAACAGCGAGGCGGTGAGCAGGTGGGGGGTGCGCATGGAACGCTCCGTCGCGAGGCCGGATCATGCTACCCGCTCGCCTCTGGGTCAGCTACCTCGACGCCTCCACCGGGGAGTCGCTGGTCAGGGTCGGCGCCGCTCCGTTAGTGGCTCACTCCAACCCGGGTCGTCCATGCCGCTGCAACGTCTCCTCGCCATCGCATTGCTCCCGCTGCTGGCCTGTGGGCCAGAGCCCGCCCAGGACATCGCGGGCTGCGGTGACGCGGCCTGCCGTCAGCAGCTGCTGTTCACGGCCTTCGATGCCGACCCTGTGGCCACGGTCGCGCTGCTGGGCGGGCTCGAGCCGGTGGAGCAGGAGGCGCTGGTGCGCGCCCTGGCCGAGCAGCGCCCCGACGCCCTCGAGCTGAGCTGCGGCGCCGTGGTGTCGGGCAGCCCGGCCTGGGGCTTGTGCTCCCGTCTGCGCGAGCGGCCCCACCTGGTGCGCGGCCGCCGTGGCACGCCCACTCAGGAGCAGCCCCAGCGGAGCGCGCCGGGCCCCGTGTCCCGTCATCCGCCCATCCCCACCCAGGTGGCCGCGCCTGCCCGGGCCGTGGTCCAGGGTTGTGCCGAGCGCTTCCCGGAGCTCCCCGCGTCCCAGGACGAGTGCCTGTTCCAGGCTGCCGAGGCCCTGGCGAGCGCCGAGCGCTGGAGGGCCACGGATCGGGTGGTGCCCCTGTGCGTGGCCGCGGGAGACTATGTGCACGGCTGCCTGCACCACAGCATCGCCACCATGCTGCCCCCCCTGCCGGCCGCGGATCTCGCGGCCCCCGAGGACCTGGCCGAGACACTCCAGGCCGTGGCCGCCCTAGGCCAGGCTGTGGGGGCCGATCAGGCTGCCGCATACGAGAGCTTCTTCTGGGGCATGTGGACCCTGCACAGCTTCCGCAACGCCCAGCAGGTCGACGGTCGCTTGCTGCAGGTGCTGCCCCCCGCGGCGGTCCACCACGTGCGCATGGCCGCCGCCCTGCGCTGGTTGCAGCTGCGAGGCGGCACCCTCGAGCCCGAGCTCGATCTGTGGGTCGATGCCCTCGAGGCCGCCCTGGCCGAGCCCGGCAGCCCCAGCCCTGGCAGCCGTCACCAGGCCACCCTGTGGAAGGCCCGGGACTTCTGGCCCGACGATCTCATCCGGGCCGGAGAGCAGGACGTGCCCGCCGTGTTCTGCCTGGGCCCCGGCCGGCGCCCTGTGTCCGACGATCCGCAGGAGGACCTGCGCCTGGCGCTGCTCGAGGCCTCTGCCCGGCTGGGGCGACCCCCCGGCCAGGACTTCTACCTCGGCGTCGCGCAGGGTGAAGGGTCGCCGCTGGTGCGCTGGACGGCGGTGCGCCTGTTGGGCGCGCTCTACCCCGAGGCGTTGGGGCAGCTGGACCTGACGGATGCGCCGACCATGCTGCGCCTGCGGGCGGGCAGTCCGCTGCGGGAGCGCTGATCCCTCAGCCTGGAGGGGGGCGCTTGGCCCCATTCTGCGGGGACGGGGAGCCGTCGGGCGGCGGCTTGCGGGTGCCCGGAGGCGGTGGCTTGCCCGGCCCGCGGGGGGCTCGGATTTCGGCGACCTTCAGCGCGGCGGCGTGGAGCTGAACGGCCGGGGGCCAAGGGTCTCCGGTGGCCTGGTCGAGCAGTGCCGGCGGGCCCTGGCGCGCCATGGCCTCGAGCACGCAGGCGGCCAGATCTTGCTCGGGATCGGCCAGCACCCGGCGGTAGTTGTCGCCCAGGTAGTGCGCCCAGGGCTCGGGATCCTCGGCCGGGTCGGTGGAGTTTCCCACGAAGCGGGTGGGCTGGACGCCTCGCGGGGCAGCGGGGGCGGGGCCAGCGGAGGTGTCGGCCAAGGCGTCGCTGGCTCGTTGCACCCAGGCGGCCAGATCGCGATCGGTGTGCTCGGCCTGCTCGCGCTCGAGGAGGAGCCAGGCGGCGGTGGCCCGGACGTGGGGGGCTGCGGCGGGGGGCAGCGCCTGGAGCGCCAGACCGTTGATGGTCTGAGCGCGATGGAACGAGCCCCAGATCACCGCCGCCCACACCCGGTCCGCGACGCGCTCGGCTACGGCGGCGTCGTAGGCGCCAAGGCCCCCCTCGAGGGCGGCGACGGCGGCGATGGTCTGGTCCCAGGCGTCCCGGTCGAGCTGGTCGGCCGGGGGAGCCAGGCGCGCGATGGCGCGGCCGAGCTCGCGCACGCACAGCTCGCTGTAGTCCTCGGCACCCAGGCACAGCCCAGCGGCGGTGGGCAGCCGCTCCACCTGGGCGAGGGCATCCTTCACCGCGGTGGTCTCGGCGGAGCGGAAGAAACACTCCCGTCGAAAGCGCTCGGTGGGCACGCCATTGCACACCTCGGCGACGGCCTTGGGGTCGCCCAGGAGGGTGGCCGCCACCATGGTCTGGCTCCAGCAGGCGTCCACCTGCAGGTCGCAGTCCACCTCGCGGGGGGGGATCGCGGCCCATGGATTGGCCAGGGCGCCGATGCCGGTGTGGTCCACGAGACCGGGCACGCCCACCTGGCGAAGCGCCATGTTGCCCTTGCCCCCGAGCAGGTGGGGGCGCTCGGTGAGCTTGGCGCAGCGATCGGCGGCCGGGCCCTGGGGAAGGGCCTCGCAGATGGACGCGAGGGCGGTGGGCTGGGCGTCCACCAGGGCCAGGACCACGGCCTCTTGCGCCACCACGTCCAGGGCGGCGATGTCGGCGGACACTCCCTCGGGGTCGGTGGCCCAGCGGGCTATGGCCAGCTGGGTGTAGCACGCGGCATCGCCGCACTGGTCCCAGCTGACGGCACCCTGGCACGCGGCCAGGAGCAGGCTGGAGAGCAGCGGGCCGGCGACATCCAGGACGGGTGAGAGTCGTTGGCGCATGGGGATGTCTAGCACGCCCCCGAGTGGGGGACCGCTAGGCTTGGCCGGCGTCCAGCGCCACGGAGCCCTGCTCCTTCATCTTGGCCAGCAGATCGACCTCGAAGGCGTCGGGGATGGCCGCCTGCATGGCGGGCCTGGCCATGATGCGTGCTCCCCAGTCCCGGATGTCGGCGAGCTTGTCGGGCAGGCGGTAGGCGCCGAGCTTCTCGAGCACGGCCAGCCGCGAGAAGATAGGCGCTGCGGCCACGTCGGCCATGCCGAAGCGGCTGCCGTCACCGGACAGCCAAGGGCGCTCGCCTTTCTCCTTCTGCAGCTTGGCCAGCCCGGCCTCGAGCTCGTCCACCGCCCGGCCGAAGCGGGTAGGGCTGGACGAGGTGATCATCTTGTACAGGGGCACGAACAGCTCTTCGCCGGCGAAGCCGAACCAGGCGCGGTCCCGGGCGCGCTCCACCAGCTTGGTAGGCAGCAGGGCCGGCTCGGGGTGGGCCTCTTCGAGGTACTCGCAGATGGCCTGGGACTCGAACAACGCCACGTCATCGACCATCAGCAGGGGCACCTTGCCCCGGGGCGACTTGTCCCAGAACCAGTCGGGACGATCCTCGGGATCGATGTAGATGACCTCGTTGTCCAAGCCCTTCTCCCGCAGCACCAGCAGGGCGCGCTGGACGTAGGGGCAGGTGGTGAAGCTGACGAGTTTCTCGGCCATGGGGGGCTCCGGTGCCGGGGAGAGAGGCAAGATGGTGCCCGTGGGGCGGTGCGGCAAGGGGGGCGGGCCACCGCGGTGAGCTGTCTGACGGTGGTGCCGGGCTGGCTCGGTAGTGAAAGATCCCAGTCGCCCCGGGCGTTGGTGTACCGTCTCACCATGACCTTCCTCGTCCTCGCCATGCTCTGCCTTCACGCTTTCGCCTATGACGTGGGCGACTGGCCCCAGGATCAGCTGCGCGCGACGGCGGCCCAGCACCTGTCGCCCGAGTCCACCGTGCTCGAGGCCACCGGCGTGCCGCTGGCCCATGCCGGCGCCACCTCGGGGGTGATCCTGGCCCGTTATCAGCAGGGTGAGTGGACCTATGTGCAGGTGCTCACCGTGTTCGAGCGAGGCGGCCAGAGCTGGGTCACCCGTGGGTGGGGCGCTGGTGGTTGTGTGGACGCGGCGGTGCTGGGCGTGCTGGACCTCGAAGCTCCAGGGCGGCTGGAGTTTCGGGACGGCTGGGCCGCTGCCCAGCCCCAGGAGCCTGTGGCCAAGCCACAGAAGCCAGCGCTGGTGGTGCTGTCCAAGGTCCAGTACGGCGACGACGCTGTGCACATCGAGGCCCTGGTGCTGGACATCTCGGATCCCGAGAAGCCGTGGCAGCTACTGCGGGCCCACGCCGGAAGCCGCCTCCCCATCTGGGACCCGCGGTCGGACATGCCC
>CALDOK010000251.1 GCA_937912125.1 uncultured Pseudomonadota bacterium | reverse complement strand
CCGCTCGCGAAGACGACCTCTTCGGTGCGTCCTCCGCTCCGGCCCCAGATGATGCGCTCACCGCACCGCCGACCCCCGCCGAGGCCCTCCCGGGAGCAGGCCCCACCGACGCCGAGATCTTCGCCAACCTGCGGGAAGCGGACCAGCGCCTCACCGTGGGTGGGCGGCTCTACCTGCGCGCCAACGCCAGCGTTCCTGAGCAACCCGAGCCCTCGTCGGTGGCCTTCGGCAGCCCGAGCCTGCTGGACCTGTACGTGGACGCTCGGCCCAACGACCGGCTGCGCGCCTTCGCCCAGGGCCGAGTAAGCTACGATCCCACCGTCACCGAGGGCGACACCGACTGGATGGGCACAGAGATGGAGCCCACCACCGTGGCGCTGGACCAGCTGTGGCTGAACGCTTCTTTGGCCGGCCGGCTGTTCGTCACCGCGGGCCAGCAGCGGGTCAAGTGGGGGGCGGGCCGCTTCTGGAACCCCACCGACTTCCTGGACCCCACCCGGCTCGATGCCCTCGCGTTCTTCGATGAGCGCACCGGCGTGCCCCTGCTCAAGGTCCACCTGCCCCTGTCCAAGGCCGGCCTGAACCTCTACGGCTTCGCCGGTTTCGAGGGCGCGGACACCATCGATCAGGTGCAGGGCGCGCTGCGGGTCGAGTGGCTGGTGGGCCTCACGGAGATCGTGCTCTCCAGCGCCATGCGCAAGGGCGACCCGGAGCGCTACGGCGCCCAGCTGAGCACCGCCCTGGGCCCCTTCGATCTCAAGGGCGAGGTCGCGGTGACCCATGGGCTGGACGTCCCCGGCTGGGAAGGCAGCCTGGACTGGGACACCCTCGTGCTACCCAGCGAGGTGGACCGCTCCGAGGATTGGATTCCCCAGGCCGTGATGGGGGCCGAGTGGGGCCTGAGGTACGCCGATCAGGACAGCCTGTACCTGGGGGTGGAGTACTTCTTCAACGACCTGGGCACCGACGACCCCGACCTGTACGCCTGGCTGGCCCTCGAGGGTCAGTTCACGCCCTTCTACCTGGGTCGTCACTACGGCGGTGTCTACCTCTTCCTGCCTGCGCCGGGGCGCTGGGACGACCACAACTTCGTGGTGTCCACCCTCGGCAACCTGTCCGATCGATCCTTCGCCAGCCGGCTGGACTGGAGCGCGCGGGTGCTGACGGAGCTGAGCGTCAACGCCTACGTGCAGGTGCACTACGGTGAGCTCGGCGAGTTCAGGTATCGCCTGGATGTTCCGGAGATCCCCGGCATCCTGCCGGACGGGCTGGCGGTGCCGGCGCCGCTGGTGGACGCTGGGCTGGGTGCTTCGGTGAGGTTCTGAACGCGGTATGCCCGCGATGGACGGGGCCCCGCCTGTTCACGCCGTCTGCCCATTGGGAAGCTCAATCGCCAGGGACCACCTTGCGTGGCGGCCTCTCCTGGTGGCCGTCGGCGTGGATGGCGAATCGGTGCTCATCTCGTGGGTGGACCGGGTCGGGACGGTCCCAGGGCCAGCCGCCGAAGCCGGTGCTCCGGTAGTCGGCGTAGGCCTGCCGGATCTCTTGGTCGGTGTTCATGACGAAGGGGCCGTGATGGGCCACGGGCTCACCGATCGGTCGGCCTTGGAGCATGAGCAGCTCCGTGCTCCGCGCTCCCGCGACCAAGGTGATGGGCCGGTGGGCTTCCAGGTGGATGGCGACGCGGCCGGGCAGCTCTTGGCCGTCTACGGTCAGCGGATGGTCCGTGAAGGAGTAGAGCATCCGGTTCACACCCTCAGAGGCCGTGGGGAGGGTCCAGCGGGCGTGGGCTGCGAGGCGGATGGTCCAGATCGCCAGCTCGGCCTCAGGGCGGGAGGCCCAGGAGGCGGGAGGTGGGGATGGGGCGCGCACGTCGCCGGGGGCTCCGGCCACGGCGAGGACCTCGGTCGACCTACCCTCGTCGTCCGATGAGACCAGGCGAGGGATCTCCGGAGCCCAGAACATGGTGAAGTGGGGCTCGACCATCTTGTGAGCGGCTGGCAGGTTGAGCCAGATCTGGAACAGCTCGGTGGGGTTGGCACGATCCGCGTTCACCAGCGGGAACATCTCGGAGTGCACGATGCCGCGCCCCGCGGTCATCCACTGCACATCGCCCTGCCCGTAGCGAGCCGTGGCCCCCATGGAGTCCGAGTGGTCGATGAGGCCGCGACGAACCAGGCTCACGGTCTCGAAGCCCCGGTGGGGGTGAGAGGGGAAGCCCGGCACCACCCGGCCGTGGTACATGCTCCAGCCGTCCTTGGCCGAGAAATCGCTGCCGAGGTGTCTTTCCGCCAGCGAGGCCCGCGGCCCCATCCGCTCGTCTCCTGCGGGGAAGGCATCGTCGTGGTGGACGCAGAAGAGGAACGGGTCGACGGTGGGCCAAGGGCTGGGAGAGGGCGGCAGGGGGCTGACGTCGAGGATGGCCATGCAGGGCTCCGGAACGAGAGGATATCGGGAACTTCATCCCCGCGGCTGAGTTGGTCCACAGGGAGTCCGTGCCCGGTAGTCCACCAAACGGAACCATCTCCCTACGACGCGTCCATCACCTCGAAGCGCAGCCCCACCTGCTCGAGCCGCTCCGCCAGGACCTGACCCATGGCGCTGGCCGGGGTGAGCACGCCGAAGCGCCGAGGCAGACGCTGTTTGTCCTGGAGCAGACACAGCGCCGACTCGGCCAGCATGCGACAGGTCGCCCCATAGCCTGGGTCCCGCTTGCCCTTGACGCGAAGCTCCAGGCGCTGGGTTTGCCCTGCGGCATCCTCTCCCTCCGCCAGGATGCGAGCCGCGAAGTAGCCGGCCTCTCGCTGCTCCCGAGAGGGCCCCTGGCCAGGTGCAGGCAGGATGGTGGAGGTGAGCAGCCTGGGGCCGCCGGGCAGGACGGCCGCGAGCATGATCGCCCCCAGCCCCAGCCGCATCACCTGCCCGGTCCACCAGCCTCTGGCCCCACGGGGCAGCAGGCTGGCTTCCTGGTAGGAGAAGTCCGATCCGTAGCCCTCGTCTGCCAACAGGGCGTGGCTGCGGCGCACCACCCTGGTGTTGATGGCGGCCATCACGAAGGGGCCGGTCCAGCGGCCGAGGCCTTCGTCCCAGCGGAGATCCATCTGGTCCGCGCTGTCTTGGCCTCTGGGTGCTCCGGTGGGGATCAGGGCGTAGGGATCGGCCAGGAGGCGGCGCACCGCGGGGTCCTTGGCGTCGGCCACCATGTCCATCATGCTGGCCACCGTGCCGCCGGAGAAGCCGCCCTTCATGGCGCTGATGAGCAGGCGCGTCCGGGGCAGGGGCACCCCGAAGCGCTCTCGAGCGGCCTGCTGGAGCAAGAACACCCCCAGATCCGATGGGATGGAATCGAAGCCGCAGCAGTGCACGATGCGCCTGCCTTGCTCTGCAGCCCGCTGGTGGTGCTCATCGATCATGGCCCGAATCCAGGGCACCTCGCCGGTGAGATCACAGTAGTCGGCACCCTGTTCCACGCAGGCCGCGACCAGGTCGCTCCCGTAGCGCGCGTAGGGACCCACGGTGGAGATCAGCACCCGGGTGTGGCGGGCCATGCTCCTGAGGGTGGCGGGCTCGGCGGCGTCGGCCAGCACGGTGGGTAGCTGGGCGGCCGCTGGGTCCAACGAGGCCAGCTCACTGCGCAGCTCCTCGAGCTTCGTGGTGCTGCGCCCGGCGATACCCCAGCGCAGGGTGTCGGCGGCGCCGTAGCGCTCACAGAGGTAGGCGGCCACCAGGCGGCCGGTGAAGCCGGTGGCACCGTAGAGGATGAGGTCCAGGCGATCTTCCATGGGCGCTGCTCGTGCTCGAGGGTGCCGAGAGCGTATCGTCCCAGGTGGTGTCCTGTGTTCACCGTGGAAGTGCTCACGTTGGGTGCCTTGTCAGGCACTGCGTCTGAGGACCTACATTGAGAGCACAAACCCTGAGCGCCAAGGCCCGGCCGCACAGGTCGCGGGGTAGCTCCCGGCGCCCG
>CALDOK010000250.1 GCA_937912125.1 uncultured Pseudomonadota bacterium | reverse complement strand
TGTTGGCGGGTAGTGGCTGACCGCGCGCCAAGTGCGTTGTGGCTGACGAGTGGCCCTGGTGGGCGCTTCAGAACTGGAAAAAGAAGGACTTCACCGTCAGGGACTGCATCGTAGCGGTTTGTGCCCGATGGGTGTGCCCGACTTCGCGGCGCACGCGCGTTCGGGCCGCACCAAGCTCACACCGTCACATACATTTCACCCCATAGCCGTCCTCTTGTGTTTTCCGCGTGGAGTGTCCGGTACTGGCGTGCCAAGGGAGGCGCGAAGCTGGACCTTGTGCTCTCCTGCGGCGCGCGCCTGGTCGGCGTCGAGGTCAAGGCGGGCGTAGCCCCTGGCCTGACCCGCTCCATGCAAAGCTTCATCGATGCGTACGCGCCGAGCGACATGCTGATCGTGACTGACCAGGATCACCGCCTGGAGCCCCCTGTCCTCGAAGGGAGGACGCGGGTGTGGCGTGTCGGCCTGGTGGACCTGATGTGGGCGCTGACGGAGATCACCGGGGAAGACGGGAGCTCTCTGTGGGGGTGACGGAGCGTACGCTGCGGCCCATGGCGCGGATGCGGGACCACGCTGTTCGAGTGGCCACGTTCAGCGTGCTCGTCCTGGGCAACCGGGACTCATGGCCCAACGGTCAAGTGATGGCGACGATGAAGACAGGTCCACATCTGGCTGGGCCGTGTCCCACACCAACAGCTGCAGGTCTGCCTCGCCGAGCGGCAAGAATCCGATGACGCGCCGATGCACGATGCCCCACCGATGCCGCCGATGCCGCTGCGACCCGATGCCCACGAACTCGACAGCCTCCTACTCAGCCAGCAGCCCATAGCCTGCAGCGCCGCGCGCATGGACCGACCGCGCCTGATCATCGGTCAAGGCGACTTCCCAAATTGCGATCTCGTCGACCCCGCCCGCGAAGGGCACGATGCCGTTTTCGGTGCAGGGCAAACCCTGGGAGGAGAGCCGTATGCCGAACGACAGGTGCGCTGGGCCGTCGGCGATGTCCAGCGGGAACAACGCCGAGTGTGTGCTGGTCTTGTTCAGCGTCACACCGTCGACGACGAACGTGACCCGTTCGAGGGCGTCCGTGTCCACCGAGCCATCGTAGGTGAACACGAAGTGTGACCAGCTATCGGCCGAGATCTCGTGTTCGCCGCCCACGATCTGCCCGTTGGTGTCCAGCGGCTGGTAGACGAACTGCGGGCTGCCGTCCTCTTCCAGGTAGGTGGACCACTGGCGGTTGTCCTCCTGGGGAACGCAGGCGAAGTCGGCGGTCTTGACCATCAGCGTCGCCAGCGCCGGATCCGCAGGCCGCGCCCAGAAGGCCAGGGAGAAGGCTTTGTCCGCGCCAGCGAAGACCTCGTCCAACACATCGCCGAAGGCGATCCACTCGTCCTGGCCGTTCAGCAGACGACCCTGTTTGACCACGGCGTCCCCCTCGCTGATGGTGCCGGCCAGGGTCCCGTCGAGATCCCCAACGCGGTCAGCGACCGTGTCACCGTTGACGTCGGCGTCGTCCAGCGGCCAATAGGCAACGGGGGTGGGGTAGTCGATGTCGGGGCCGCTGGTGGACTGGGTGTCGCCGCGACTGTCGGTGGGTAGCGAGGCTGTGTCGTCCTTGTCGGCGGGATCGCAGGCCAGCAGCAACAATGGAAGGAGGGCGAAGGCGCGCATAGGGGCTCCGGACGATGGGGAGAGATGCCGTATCCTTGTGGGGCGCAGGTTGTGCGGCCAATCCTTTCGCCGTTCCTACCTGGGCCGGTCGAACCCAGCATTCCTCGAGCGCGATTGGCTTCTTGGGCCACCACCGCCTTCGGGTCGCATCTCCCTGGATACCCAACGCTGGGGCATGCTCACGGCAACTTGGATACAGGTTGTTCGAGTTCTTCCCCCAACATTCACCCGTTCGAGAGAAACCCCATGAAACCCATTCTCGTCATCGCGTTCTCCCTGTGCCTGTCCGCCTGCGGCGACAAACCTCCCGCGGGGGATGACACCCAGGAAGCGGACACGGACACGGACACGGACAGTGACACGGACACCGACGCGGATGCGGATGCGGACACCGACGCGGACGCAGACAGCGACGCGGACACCGACGTGACCTACCCGAGCGAGACCGGATGGGAGTTCGACGGAGCCTGGTATCCACTGGCCGAGGGCTCCATGTTCTGCTTGTCCCAAGCGGGGCTCTACATCTTCACCAGCGGCTCCCAGCGCGACGGTACGGGGCCGCGGGGCAACGGCTACGCCGACTTCGCCGATGTCCCCGAGCCCGGCGCCTACGAGGTGGTCGCCTTCGATGGCCTCACCGCCCCCCCGCCCGACTCCGTGGGCGTCTGGGTGCTCGACTATAGAGACACCAGCTTCTGGTACAGCGACGGCAACAGCGGCACCCTCGACGTGATCGAGGCCGGGGGAGCCCTGGACGTCATCTGGCACAACGTGTCGCTGCACAGCGCGGCCGGAACGATCGTGTCAGAAGAGGGTTGGTTGCGGTGTACGCCGGAGTAGCCCTTCGATAGGTGGGCTCCCCCAACGACGTGTTCGCGCGCATCGGCTTCCCGCGGTGTGCCAGAGTTCAGCCTGTCCGCTCTTCCTGTAGCCCCTGTGTCTGCCGGCTGGGTGAACTCGTCTTCCGCAGTCGTGGGAGCACGGAATCGGCCAGAACGCCGATAGCATGACTGCTGTCGACGGAGGGCGCCGGGCCGACGCAGCAGAGGATCGCTCACCACCTGGGGACGTGGCGTCAGGGGCTCGGGGCCCTCGCCTCGGTCGAAGGCATCCCACGCTGCCTGGCGGTCCAGCAAGTCCCGGTCGTCGCCCTCCACCTCGAAGTACGTGGACATCGTGTCGTACAGATCGGGAAGCTGCGGCACCAGCCCTGGGCTGGGTCCTGCCAACGACCAGGAACCCATCGCTGCCGCACCGTTCCGACCACCGCCAGCAACCGATGACCGCAGCCTCCTGCTTGGAATCCCGTCACCGCTCACCGAACGCCTGCACCTGTGTGTCCGCGCTGACGGACGCCTTCTCCAAGAGGCGCCGTGGGTTGATGAACGAAGGCAGGTAGCTGCCCTCGCGCAGCTTCGGGATCTGCAGGTCCAGGCTGCCCAGCCGCGTCTCGGAGGGACGCACACGGTAGCCGTTGCGCGAGTGCCGCCTCTCGTCCGTGCGGGCCTGGTGGTGAGTTCTCGGGGGTTGGCGCGCCCAGGAGCGCCCAGGGGCCTGAGAGGCGCGGTCCCACTCCCGGTGCTTGTCGCACACCCACCGCTGCGCTCTATGATCTCGATGTCCACCTCGAGCTGCACGCTCTGGGGTGGATCGCCGTCGTCGGTGACCTCGATGACGGCCCAGTCGGGCCCCACCGCGTCGGGCGCATGTAGGTGCCGCTGTCGCGGCAGGCCACCGGACACTGGAGAAGGCCCGGGAGTCACCCCCACCAGATGGTTGCCCCGTTCGGTGATGAGGTAGATCGGGCGCCAGAGTCGCCGTAGCAGGAGTCGATGCCGCTGCCGCCCGCTCGAGGCTGAGCCCTCTCCAGCGTGGCTCGGCAGCCACAACGTGCTGGGCGCGAAGTAGCCACAGCCACTGACACCGCTCGGCAGCGAGCGGGTGCCATCGCGACGGTGGCTCCTACCCGAGCGTCCTGTCCTCCATGGCCGCGCCGAGCGCCGCGCTACTCGACGAGCAGCCCGTCGATGTGGGGCAGGGTGACCGACTCGAAGCCCTTCACGGTGGTCATGTTGTCGTAGCCCCAGAAGGACAGAGAGTAGGTGGCCCCGAGCCGGTTCAGCCACAGCTCGCCATCGCCCCGGCAGGCCAGCCGGCCGCTGGCGTTGGTGGAGCAGGCGGCCTCCTGCTCCAGAACCCAGGCGTCGCACATCGACGCACCAAAGGCGGAGAGGTACGCGGTCTCGTCCACGTCCAGGAACCCGAGCATGGTGACGGCGTCGTCCATGTCGCCCGAGTCGTGGGAGCTGCTGCTGCGGGAGAGGTCCACGGTGAAGAAGGTGTCGCCCTGGGCTACGCCGCTGGCGTCGTTCCACAGCCCGTCGAGCAGGTAGCTGCCGGTGTCCCAGTCCTTTTCGACAGTGATGGAGAAGTACTGCTGCTCCTTGCCCGTCTTCGAGGGCTGCCAGTAGGCCATGGCCGTGCCATCCAGGCACTGATCGTCGGAGAGGGACACCATCCGCAGTGGGCACTCGCTGCCTTCTTCGGTCTCGGCACACAGCCCCACCGCCACCACGCTCTGCGTGGTCGTGCCACCCTGAATGTAGAGCAGCCCCGGCTCGGGGGCATAGGCCAACACTCCCTCGAAGGTCCCGCTCCCGTCGCTGCTCAGCACTGCGGTCCAGACCTCACCGACGTCCAGCCAGGATCCGACCGCGTCACGCCGGATGGCGTCGCTGCCATGGGACCAGACGAAGCGGCCGTCGGAGCCCGCGGAGGCGGGGGAGGGCAGCGTGAGGGTGAGAACGAGGGCGAGGGTAGTGAGCATATCGAACCTCCTAAAGTGACCATATGCTAACATCGTCATGGATGAAACGGAGCGGGCCGAGGCCGGCTTTGACCCGGGCACGTCCCCCTCGGAAACGCGACGCCCACCCTACTCGTGCCACAAGCGGGGCCTGCGGGAGGCCATAGCGCGACAGGGGGCTGGCTCCTGGAGAACGGTCTTTCGACGCTTGGCAGGCTGGTGGCATTGTGCCCGGAACGGGAGGTCACTGGGCCCCTTGGGCTGGACACAGCCTATCAATCCATGCGCCCGAGGTGGCCGGGGATGGTGGCCGGGGATGGTGGCC
>CALDOK010000249.1 GCA_937912125.1 uncultured Pseudomonadota bacterium | reverse complement strand
TCGTCGTCGTCCAGGCCCAGGTCGTCGTCGTCGTCGAGGACGTCGTCGTCGAAGCCCAGATCATCGAGGTCGTCGTCGAGGTCGTCGTCGAGGTCGTCGTCGAGGCCCAGGTCGTCGTCCAGATCGTCCAGGTCGTCGTCGTCGTCCAGACCCAGGTCGTCGTCGAGTTCGTCCAGACCCAGATCGTCGTCGTCCAGACCCAGGTCGTCGAGGCCCTCGTCTTCCAGGTTCTCGTCGTCGAAGTCGTCGTCGTTCTCGTCGAGGATCTCCTCGTCGGGACCGAACAGCTTGGCGTCTCGCCTGGCCTCGGCCAGCTCGCTCCGCAGCGTCTCTACCTCGCCACCCTCGACACCCTGCTCGAGCATGGAGCGGAGGTGATCCAGCAGCACGGAGAGCTTCTCGCCGTAGGTGCGCCAGGGCTGGGCGCGAGCCGTCTCGGCACCGTAGCCACCGACCACGACCTGCTGGACGTGAGGTCCGATCTCGGCCATGACCTTGGCGTAGACGGAGTCCGGATCGGAGCTGGGGTTCAGCACAGCGCCAGCCTTGTGACCGGCAGGAGCTGAGATGATGGTGATGATCCCGGTCGCCGGATCGAAGCGGTAGCCCCAACCCCTGACCACGACATCGACCGGACCCGGCTGGATCGAGACTTCGCCGCCACGACGGGAAGCCAGGTACGCCTGACGACCGGCCTTGCGACGGACCATCATGGCGGTGAGCAGGCCACGGCTGGAGTCGCTCACATCGGAGCGACCCTGCTTCACGGCGGGATCGAACAGAGCCCGCGCAGCCTTGCGAGCGGCGAGCCCGGCCTTGGTGGCGGCTGCACGACGCTTCGCGGCGTCCTTGGCGGTGCCGGTGCCGGTCTTGATCTTGATCCCCAGGTCCTTCAGCCGCTGCCGGAACGGGCTCAGCTCCTTGTCCGCAGCGCCCAGGGCCTCGGCCCGGCGCAGGAAGAAGCCGACGAAGGGGGTGCGCTCGTCACCGCCCAGGGTGTCGCCCATGCGACCACGACGAGGGGCTCGGAACGGGGGGCGTCCGTGACGCTGCATCCCGCCACCCTGGCCACCACGTCCACGACCGCGACCACGACCGCCACGACCACGACCGCCCGAGCTGCGTCGGACGACCATGTCGTTCTGCTGATCGTTGTCCATCGGGCTCATTTCGTACTTCCCACCATCCTGGCGAGACTCGAGGACACGCTTCGCCATGACCTTGGCATGGCGTGGCGCGTTGGGATCGTTCAGGATCTGCTGGAGCTGCTCGTCGGACATGGCCCACAGCTTGCTCTTGCGACCGCCACGACGGGGCCCTGCGCCCAGCTCGTCGTCGTCCATCTTGAGCAGCTCCTCGATCTCGCGATCCTCGTCGCTCATACCGGAGCTGGACTCCTTCGCCGCGAGCTTGGCGTCGGACTTGGCCACCTTCAGATCGGAGGTCGCCTCGCCCAGGTCTTCGAGCTTCTTCTCGACGCGGGCGATGGACTTCTCCAGCACCTTGACGCGAGCCTGGAGCAGCTTCACCCGCAGCCCGCTCTTGCCGGCAGTCTCGAGTTCGTCGAGCTTCGCTTCGACCTTCTCGAGGCGCTTCTTCTTGCGCTCCAGCCGCTTGGTCAGGCCATCCTTGCTGGCCTTGAACACAGAGCCGATGCGCTCGAAGCAGTCCTCACCGAACACCAGGGGCAGATCGCCACCGTAGCAGCCGATGGCCGCACCGAAGCGAGCGATGGAGTCATCCTCTGGCTCCTCCACGTCGTCGTCGTCCGCGCCCATCGAGGCGTCCTGCACGAGCCGGTCTGCCACGGCTCGGAAGGCGCGCTCACGCTCGGCGGAAGACAGCGACCAGAGGCGCTCCTTCTCGTCGAGCAGGTTCCTCTCGGAGTCGCTCATCCAGGCCACACTGCCGCCCAGCAGATCGGCGGTGCGCGAAGCGCGCACCGCCTCGACCACCGATCCCTCGATCAGCTCGGCCTCCATGCCCGACAGCCGCGCCACGTCCGCACCGAACGCCGACAGGGTGGACGACCCCATGGACGAAGCCTCGAGCGCACAGCCACGCAACCGCGTGGCCTGCTCACGATACTCCGATGCCTCGGCCAACCGCTGGCCCGCCTCGTCTACGAAGGCCAGGGCCTCCGTGTTGCCGAGATCGGCTGCTTCTTGGATGGCCAGAGAGGCGTCCAGATCGAGCACCGCCTCTCGAGAGAGATCACGGCGCACAAGGGCACCCATCAGATCGGACGACATGACAAACCTCGGGCATGAAGGATGGAGCTGGTTCTGTGGCGAAGCGCCACCCCTCCGCTACCAGTAGCGAGCGGGGGAACCGGACACGAGCTTGGGAGCACCCTTGCCGCGCAGCTTCTGACCTTCGGCGCTGTTGAGGAACGCCAGGACGGCGCGCTGCTGACCCTCGGGCAGGGACTTGAAGGGCTTGGCACCCTTGCCAGGCACGGCGCGGATCACGCCCGCACCCTTCTTGCCGCCGCCGACCGAGAACCCCTTGACGCTGTAGCCAGCGGACAGGAAGTAGGGACGACGGTGGGTCGAACGCAGGGACTCGTAGATCGAGACGATGCTCGGGCCCTTGTCCTTGGACTTGCGGGAAGCCTTGCGGATCACGGTGCCCGCGTAGAGCGCCACGAACTTGTCGTACTTCTGGCGGGTGGTGAGGCTGTCGGCGTAGTCGCTCGGCTTGCTCTTGCCCTGCTTCTGCGCGATCTTGCCGGCCTTGATGGCGGCGCTGATCTTGGCGGCGCGAGCCTTGAGGGTCTTGGGCAGCTTGCCGGCGCTCTTGCGGGTGGCCTTGGGGGCCGACTGACGCTTGGGCGCGCTCTTGCGCTTGGGCGTGCTCTTGCGCTTGGGCTGCGCCTTGGCCTTGGACTGCCGCTTGGGCTGCGCCTTGGCCTTGGCCTTGGACTTGGCCTTGGACTTGCGCTTGGGCTGAGCCTTGGCCTTGGGGAGGCTGGCGCGCTTGCTCTGGCCCTGCGCGGCCTGCGCCAAGGCGAGCAGGTTCTGGAGGACGACGACCGGCTGACCCATCATCAGCTTGCGGTCGGCGGGGGTGTTGTTCTCGGACACCTGCATGATCTTGTTGACCAGATCAGCCTTCTTCATGGCGACTCTCCAGGGATGCCGGAAAACCGGCTGTTGTGGTGGTGAAAGGAATCGTACTCCAAGTGATCTGTGATGTCCAGATCACAACCTCGGAAATACGGCTGCCCCCGTCGCCAAGACGGCTACAGAAGCGAGTTTTCGACCCTGTGGGGTCTGCACGAAGCGGATGGCTTTCTCTGCGTGCGGAGAGAGCGAACCGAAGATGAGCTGGAGCGGCCCTTCCGGCCCCTTGGGAGCAGACACAGGGGCCACGCTGGGTTGTGTCGAGCGACCCGCGTAACGGTCGCGCAGGCAGAGCGCGTCTACCTGCGCGAGGTTGCGCTGGAACCGGGTGGAGAGCGGCTTCATCCGGCGTAGACCTCTCGACCGATGCGGCGAGGCGGGGGCAGCGGAGCGCCCTTGCCAGCGGGGAAGCCATCGGCTCCAACCCAGTCGCCAGCGTCGGTGTGGACGCGCAGGGCCTGAGCCGCCTGGACGGGCGGGTAGCGGTTCATCGAGCCGAGCACTTGCAGCAGATCGGGGCGCTTCCGCATGGCCACCATGACGACCAGCGGGGCGTCGGTGTCCATGCTGAGCGGACGAATCCGACCCCACTCCACGCCGTCGTTGGGGGACATGGCGCGCAGGCTCGAGTCCACGTCGAGCATGGCCATGTCGGCCTCGGACCCGTAGGACGCGGAGCCCATGATCTCGCCACGCATCCGGTTCATGCGGCGACCGGCCTTGTGGAACTTCTTGCGCCAGGGCTCGCCGCCCTTCTTCACGAAGGGGACGGGGGGCGTCGGGACACCAGGAGGCATAGCCGACTGGAGGATCTGCTTGTTGACCCGCACGAAGGCACGACCGGCCTTCTTGCCGACCTGGCGCAGCTTCTGCTGACGTGCATGGCGGCGCTGGATGCGGGCGGCGTGAACGTGCGGAGCCACGCCCATGTCGTCGTCGAGGTCGTCGTCGAGGTCGTCGTCGTCGAGGCCCAGGTCGTCCAGACCCAGCTCGTCTTCGTCGAGGTCGTCGTCGTCCAGGCCCAGGTCGTCATCGTCGTCGAGGTCGTCGTCGTCCAGACCCATGTCGTCGTACTCCTGCTCGAGGCTGTCGAGATCGGAGTCGTCGTCGTCGTCGTCCAGGCCGAAGTCGTCGTCCACGCCGAAGTCGTCGTCGCCGTAGTCTTCGTAGCCGACCATGCCGTAGTAGTCGTGCTCCATGTCACCGAACAGGAAGCCCTGGGCCTCGCTGCGAAGATCCGCCGCCAGCTCGTCGAAGCGGTCCTCACCACCCAGCGAGTCCCAGTTCGGCATGGACGAGGACACCTCGCGCTCGAGCGCGGCCTGGTCCTGGTGGTAGAGATCGCTCACGGCGCGGCTGGTGGGGACGTAGCTCCCGCCCTGGGGCTGCTGCTGCATCTGCTGCTGACGCCAGCGGGGTCCGCCCTGGTTGCGACGCATCGGACGGCGCACCGAACGACGGCGACCGCGACCCCTGGGAGCCAGCTTCTGCTGCATCTGCGAAGCGAGCTGGGTGGGATCGGGCAGGCCCGTCACGTCGATGCCCTTGCGCTCCATGCGCTGACGAACCCTGGTCAGACGAGCCATCAGCTTGTCGCACCGCTTGGCACGGTTCTGGATGCGCTTGTCCTTGTTGAACAGCCGCGCCAGGTAGATGAACGGACCCGCCACCGGGATGGCCATGGTCTTGAGGTGGGGGTTGTAGCCCTTGCCGGCCTTCAGCAGCTCCTGGCACGCGACCAGCTTGCCGTACAGCTTCATGTACCGCTTCTTCATGCGCGCAGAGCGCCTGGCGGACACCCCGAACTCGGGATCGTCGTCGAGCCCGTAGATGGGCTCCATGATCATGCCCACTTCGTCCTCGAGCCCGGCCAGCTCGATCTCGGTGTCGTCGGAGCCCGCCTCGATGAGCGCATCATCGAAGCCAGGGCCATACTCGACCGCCTGGGGAAACACCTGCCAGCGGGAGCGCAGCGCACGCTCGACGTAGGGCCCGGTGACCATCGTGCCGCTGTTGGTGACGGTGCCAGGCTTGACGAGCATGGTCTGCCCGTAGCTGACCAGCGAGTCGGTGGAGACGCCGAGCGCGGCGGCTACATCCTTGATGTCCGTATGATCGATCATGGTCGTTCTCTCCTTGGTGCTGCGATGCTACACCATCATGGAGCGTGAGTACAACTAGAACCCACGCAACCTCACGATGAACTGGTTGGCGATGTTGCAGGACATGGACCCCCACCGGGCTTCGACCTCCTGAGCGGCGGCAGCAGCGACGACCTGGGTCGTCACGAACTGCACCATTTCCCAGGTGATCACGCTCGCGTTCGTGGGGAAGATCGCTTCGGTTCCCTGGGGCAGATCGACGACCGCTCCAGGGACCGTGTAGGGCATGTAGGCGAACAACGGGCTGGGCTGCAACGACCAGTCGCTGCTCCAGGCCCAGCGCAGCCGGAACCCGGTCGGGACCGCCGTCAACACCTTGGCGTTGACGATCTCGTAGTTGCCCAGGCGCAGATCAGCGGCGAGCCCGCCTCCGATGGCGAAGCGACGAGTCTGGAAGCCACCCTGAGGGCCGCCAGCACTGACCTCGACCGTCACGCTCTGGCCCAACGCTGCGGCTCCTTCACGATCCGCGCTCAGCGAGAGGGTCTGCATGGCGGTGCCGTCAGGGAGGACCGGGGGCGCACCGTTCCAGATGCTCCGGGTCTGACCGACCTGTCGCCAGTCGATGATGCCGCTGAGCTTGATCCCGAAGCGGTCGCCTGGGTAGGTGGTACGCATCAGCCGTTGCCCTCCATGCCAGCCGCCCTGGACGGGTCCAAGAAACCCCAGCGGTCGGTCTTCACGACGACATGGTAGAGCGACGGGCCGCTCTTGTAAACGTAGGTGCGAGCCGGGATGCCAGCGAACAGCAGCTCCGCAGCCACGGCGCTGGCCAGGTCTTCGCAATCACCCTCGGCTTTCCCGCTGCCCTGGAGCTGCTCCATCAGCTCGCCCCAGGTCTGCCAGTGCTCGTTGCGGTCGGCGCGCTTGTAGCGCACCGTGCCGTTCTGGATGCCACGCAGGATGGGGAACGAACTGGACGCGCCGACACTCGAGCGGCGCATCTGGCCCAGGTTGGCCGAGACGATTCCGTCCAGCAGGTTGGCCGCGTCTCGGGTGTCAACAGAGAGGTAGGGATGAATCTTGCCCATGGGTCACCTCGTGACTCCCCCGGTGGTCCGGTAGTCGTACCGTCGTCGCAGCGCGTCACCCCTGGCGTAGGGGCCAGGCAGGAAGTCGCCCACGATGTCGTCCTCGAGCACTTCGCACAGCAGCCACATGGCCAGGCTGGCCTTGATCTCGTCCGAAACGAGCAGGACTGCTGGAATGATCTGCCCGACCATGATGCTGATCCGCACCGAGGCGCGGTTGTCTTTCTCGAGGATCGGGTAGTCTCGCAAGCCACCGTATTGCGGGATCAGGTTCGAGAAGGGGGTGGTGTCGGTATAGGCGTCCGACGCCATCAGGCTCACACCGCCATCGACACGGAGGTCTTTGGCGAGCACCCAAGGAGCGGTGTAGATCGCGTCCGTCTGAGACAGACCGTACTTCTTCGCCACCTGGAAGCCGACGACGCGCAGCCGCGCCCAGGCCACGTTCCGTGTCTTGAACTCCAGCGGGCCGATGGAACGCTCCTCATTGTTCGTTCCGATAGAGAGCAGCACCTCTGGATGGCTGATGGGCGCGTTGCCCAAGCCAGCGTCGGTGATGACGTAGGGGTCACCCGCCTGCAAGAAGAAGGGCACGCTGACCAGCCGCCCAGCTCCACCAGGAGAGCCCGCCTGGAAGGACAGGCCGCCCGTCCCGGCCAGGCCGGAAGCGGCGACAGGTCCCTCGAGCCATGAGCGCGGGATCTCGCCACCACGACGCTCGGACTCCATTTCACGGATGCGACCGAGCAGCCACTGCCGTCTGGTTTTGTCCACCAGGGGCAAGAGGGTCTTCAGGCGCTCCAGCTCATGCGACATGGTGCCTCCAGGCAGCGAAGGCCCACCCGTCGCCACAACGGGCGGCGAGTGGGCCTTGGACTCCAGTCAGGACAGCGTGCCAGGAGGGCTACTGACCCAGGTAGGAGCCGCCCTGGCGGACCATGGCACCGCTGCGGGCGTAGGCACCGGGGATGTGCTGACCCACCTGATCGTCGCTCAGGATCTCAGCCACGATGCTCGCGGTGAAGGTCAGGCGATGGCTGGTGGTGTCACCGACCACCTGGACCTGGACCTCGGCCTGGTTCGGGGACTCGAGGATCGGGTAGTCGCGCAGACCGGCCAGGCTGGGCTGGTACGCCTGGTAGATGCTGGCGGGGGCCCAGTCCTCGTGGACGAACAGGGTCGCGCCACCACCGACCTTCAGGTCCTGCACGGCCAGCTCCATGGGGTAGCTGTCGTCGTTGGGAGGGCTGTAGAGGCAGACCTCGAAGCCGACGATGCGGAGCAGGGCCCAGCTGATCTGCGGGGTGCGGAGCAGCGCGGTGGGACCGGCACCGACAAGGGCGGGCGGGCCAGCGACGATGGCGGGGAAGGTGGTCGAGGCGATCACCGCACCAGCACCGAGGGCGAGGGTGATGTTCGCGTCCGTCGAGCCGTTCAGGCTGGCGAAGCGGTTGACACCCGTCTCGAGGTAGAAGGGGATGCGGATGAGGCGACCCAGACCCGGAGGGGACTGGGCGACGAACTTGAGGCCGCCGACGCCCTGGGCCTGCGCCCGAGCGATCTTGGCCTGTTGGGCACGGAACTGGTCCTGCTTGCGCATGGTGAGACTCTCCTGAGAGGTTTCCTGATGGAAGGTTGAGAGGAAGGCGAACTGCCGACCCTAGCGGACGTAGGCTCCACCCTGGCGGACCATGGCACCCTTGCGGGCGTAGGCACCGGGGATGTGCGCCCCGTGGTTCTGATCGACGAGGATCTCGCAGAGGACGGCGCAGGAGAAGGTGAGCTGCTCGTCGGCGGGGACGGCACCGTTGTCAGCGATGTCGGAGACGGCCTGGACCGTGACTTCGGCGACGTTCGGGGACTCGAGGACGGGGTAGTCGCGCAGGCCGCAGAAGTCGGGGTTGTCCGCCGAGTACATCTTGGCGTCACCCCAGTCTTCGTGGGTGAACAGGGTCATGCCGCCGCCGATCTTGAGGTCGGAGCAGAGCATGACGGGACCGGGCATCTGGAGGTTGTCCCACCGACGCCGCATGATCGTCTCGAAGCCGACGATGCGGAGCAGGGCCCAGCTCACGGCGGGGGTCCGCAGGATGTGCTGGCCCGTGGTGGTGACGCCACCGACAGCGGTGAAGTCCTCGATCATGATCGGGTTCACCGTGCTGGCGGCGTTGAGGCCGGCGCTGGTGATGGTGCTGGCGGACGCGGTGGTGGGGTAGAAGGGCAGGCGCACGAGGCGACCCAGACCCGGAGGGCTCATGGCCTGGAACTCCAGGCTACCGACACCCTCGAGGCCGGAAGCTGCCATCATGCTGGCCATGTCGGCCTGCTCGTTGGTGTAGCCGTTCTTGTTGAGCACGCGGTCGATGCGGGCCAGGTGACGCTTGATCAGCTTCTGGCGGGCGGGACCGGAGACGGGGTAGAGGGACTCGAGCTTCGCCTTCCGCTTGAGCAGATGGGCGACACGACGCTGGCTGTAGCCGAATTCGTCTTCCATGATGGGGTACTCCTGGTGGTACTCGAAGTGTGAGGGGGACCTGTGAAGGAGAAGGGTTCAAGCAGTCGAGGTGCGGCTACCAGCCGAAGTCGTAGCCCATGCCTTCGGCATCGACGGGGACAGCGGGGGCGTTGGCGGGGACGTCGACGGGCGGGGCGGGGAGCTGGTGCTGGGCGCTCATCTCGGACTGGATGATGGCCTGCTCGGTCTTGCCGATCTGGCGCATCGTCTCGGTGGCGACGTAGGAGTTGAG
>CALDOK010000248.1 GCA_937912125.1 uncultured Pseudomonadota bacterium | reverse complement strand
TACAGGATCGCACCGGCGCGGCCTTCGTGGACCTGCTCACCCAGGCCGTCCGCGCGCACCCGTCGATCCAGGTGCGGGAGCACTGCATGGCGGTGGATCTGGTCACCACGTCCTGGCTCGCCCGGCGTCGGGGAGCGGTGCCCCCCTACCCGGACCGGGTCGTGGGCGCCTACGTGCTCGACCTGGACAGCGGCGACATCGGCCACATCGCTGCCAAGGTCGTGGCGCTGTGCACGGGCGGAGCGGGCAAGGTCTACCTCTACACGTCCAACCCGGACATCGCGTCGGGCGACGGCGTGGCCATGGGGTGGCGGGCGGGCGCCAACGTCGCCAACATGGAGTTCATCCAGTTTCACCCCACCTGCCTCTACCACCCCAAGGCCAAGAACTTCCTGGTCACCGAGGCCATGCGAGGTGAGGGCGGGCGACTGCGGGACCAACGGGGGCGGCTGTTCATCGCCGACTACGACGAGCGCGGGGAACTCGCCCCGCGCGACATCGTGGCGCGGGCCATCGACGCCGAGCTCAAGCGCAGCGGCGACGAGTGCGCCTTCCTGGACATGACCCACCACGACCGCGGCTACCTCGAGCGGCGCTTCCCCACGGTGGTGGGCCGCTGCCGGGATCTGGGCATCGACGTGGCCACCGAGGGCATCCCGGTGGTCCCCGCCGCCCACTACACCTGCGGGGGCCTGGCCATCGACCTGCATGGTGAGACCAGCCTGGCCAACCTCTTCGCCATCGGCGAGGCCTCCTGCAGCGGCCTGCACGGGGCCAACCGGCTGGCGTCCAACTCCCTGCTCGAGTGCCTGGTCTACGCCCACCGGGCGGCGCGGACTTCCATCGAGCGGCTAGGGGACATCCAGCACGAAGAGCTACCCGCCTGGGACACCGGCGACGCGGTGGACGCCGACGAGCAGGTGGTCATCAGCCACATGTGGGACGAGATCCGGCGCTTCATGTGGAACTACGTGGGCATCGTGCGCACCGTGCGCAGGCTGAAGCGCGCACGCCACCGGGTGGAGCTGGTTCAGGAAGAGATCCGCAACTACTACTGGGACTTCCGCCTGACCGGCGACCTGGTGGAGCTCCGCAACCTGGCCACGGTGGCCGGGCTGGTGGTCGAGAGCGCGCTGCGCCGTCGGGAGAGCCGGGGCCTGCACTTCAACACCGACTTCCCAGACAGCGACCCGCGCTTCTTGCGGGACACGGTGCTGCAGCGTAGGGTCTAGCTTCCCCAGCCCGGAAGCCGTCGTGGTCCAGATCATCGGCATCATCGTCATCGTCGCCGTGGTCGCGCTGGCCGCGTGGATCATGGTCGGGGGCGCCGAGCGCGCGGCGGGCGCACCGCCAGTGCGGTGGATGGTGCAGCTCCAGGCTGGCCGCGTGCTGCGCTTCGAGGGTGACTTTCCGCCTGTAGGGTGGCGGGAGATCCACGACATCGCCGTGGCCCGGGGCACCAGCGGCATCATCCGCTACCGGAGCGCAGGGGCCATCGAGTTCTCGGACGAGGTGAGCGAGGACGACCGGCAGCGCTTCCGCAACGTGCTCGCCCGGGGGCCGGGCTCCGGCTGCATCCCCGGGCCCAAGGGCTGACGCTGCTGAGCATCGCCGGTCGGCGACTTGACACGAACGGTCTCACGTAGGACCCTCCGGGCCCACAACCAGGAGACAAGCATGTTTGCCCGCACCATCCTCGCGCTCAGCCTCGCTCTCTTCCTCACGGTCCCTGTGGCAGCGCAGGCCCAGGCGGTGGCCTACGCCAGCTCCTCCGCCAAGGTCTCCGCGGCTGGCGTGAAGGTGCGCATGTCCGGAGTGGACGACATCGGTGGGGTCTTCGTGCTCAACGAGGTCAGCATCGCTCGCATCCAGGCTGGGGCCCAGCTCTCGGCGGCGCACGAGTGCCGCTGGGACAATGACGATGGCTCGGGGAGCTGGAGCCTGGGGGGTGACCTCGAGCAGGGCGAGAACATCGTCGCGCTGGCGCTCTACAACCTGGTCTACACCGGCTTCTCCATGCGGTCGTCCGGTGGCAAGTACTCCTACGACTTCAGCCTCAGCGGCGACGGGTCCACCATCTGGTCGGGGTCCAAGGTGGTGGACAACAACAGCCGCGGGCTCAAGTTCGTGGTCTTCGTCAAGGCCACGCGCACCGGCGACACCGTGAGCTTTGCGCCGTTCGGGACCCAGGAGAAGGTGATGCTGGCCGGGGTCGAGCAGGCCATCGCGGCCACCTACGGTGGCGAAGGCTCGGTCGGTGTGAACTGGGCGCCGATCCTGCAGGAGCTCAGTCGTTAGTCGACCACCTGTCTCGCAGGCCGGCCAGGTCGTCCAGGACGTAGAAACGCCACGAGCGCTCGTCGCTCGTCCACAGCCGCGTTCCATCGCTGGCGAGATCCTCCACTCCGGGCCCCCCTGCGGGGAAGCTGGCGATGGGGGTGGGTTCGCAGGGCGCGCCTGCGGCCATGGCGGCGCGCAGATCGTAGACGCGCACCTCGTCGGTGCCGAAGCGGTTGACCGCCTCGTAGAGGTAGTGGCCGTCCCAGCCGAGCCCCTGGGAGAACATCCCGTTGGACCAGCTGCAGGCGGCGAGCCCGGCCACATCGACGGGCCCAGGCGGGCCCAGGGCGCCGACGGGCAGCAGGTAGCTGCGGCTGGAGTGGAGGAAGTCCGAGATGGCCAGGTAGCCCGCGCCGTCCAGCTCGACCCAGGTGAGGGCCGACGCCCCCCCCAGGTCTGTGGTCCAGCGGCCAAGGACGACGGCGTGGCCTCGAGCGAGGGTGGCCTCGAGGTCCAGGAGGTAGAGGGCCTGAGAGTTGTAGTCCACCGCCCACAGTCGCGTTCCGTCCCACGCCAGGCCCGAGGTGTGGGTGGCCTCGGGGGGCAGCGTGGCGCGGGCGTTGATGGCCATGGTGACCGCGTCCAGGACGAACAGCGTGCTCGCGTGGTCCTGCTGGTGGTGGGTGAAGAGTAGACGCCCTGCTGCGAAGGCCATGCCCTGCGGGGGAAAGCTCTGCACGGTGCCCGGCACTGGGCCCAGGTCGCGCCATGGGCTCTCGGTCGCCTGGGCGGGGTCGAGGCTCAGCAGGAAGACCAGCCCCAGCCACAGCCTTGGGGTCACCCGAGCCGCTCGCTGGCGGGCCGACCGCTGCCCACGATGGCCTCGAGCTCGACGACGGTCTTGGGGATGCCCGCGGTGAGCACGCGGTGACCCTCGGGGGTGATCAGCACGTCGTCTTCGATGCGGATGCCACCGAAGCCGTACCAGCCCGCGGCGCGATCGAAGTCCACCATCCCGGCGAAGCGCTCGCGCAGATCCGGGTGCTCGAGGATGGGCTGGACGATGTAGAAACCCGGCTCGATGGTGACGTAGAAGCCGGGCTCGAGGTCCAGATCCAGGCGCAGGAAGCGGGTGCCGAAGGCGGCGGAGCGCTCGCGTCCGGGGGCGTAGGCGATGGCGTCGCCGAGGTCCTCGAGGTCGTGCACGTCCAGCCCCAGCAGGTGACCGACGCCGTGGGGGAAGAACAGGGCGTGGGCGCCGGCCTCGACCGCCGCGTCGGGGCTGCAGGTGACCAGGCCTTCGTCCGCCAGGAAGCGCGCGATCACCCTGGCGGCGGCGAAGTGCGCCTCGCGGTAGCGGCGGCCGGGCTGGCAGCAGGCGATGGCGGCCTGTTCCGCCTCGAGCACGGCCTGGTAGGCGGCGCGCTGGCGAGGCTCGAAGCGGCCGGACACGGGCCAGGTGCGGGTGACGTCGGCCGCGTAGCCGCTGGCGACCTCAGCGCCGCCGTCCATGAGCAGCAGCTGGCCGACCTCGAGGGTGTTCACCCTGTGGCGGTTGTGGAGCACCTCGCCTCGCACCGTGGAGATGGTGGGGAAGCTGGTGTCGCAGCCCTGCATGGACAGGATGCCTTCGAACAGGGCCGCCATGGACGCCTCGGTCTGGCCGGGCGCGGTGGCGGACATGCAGGCCCGGAAGGTGGCCTCGGTGGCCGCGGCGGCGGCCTCGAGCTCGGCGATCTCTTCGGGCGCCTTGCGGTTGCGCAGCTGCCCGACCGCGTGGACCAGGGCCGCTGGGCCGGGTTGGCGACGCCACGCGAGATCCAGGCCGGTGAGCCGGGCGGCCAGGGTGGTGGCCTGGACGTCGGCCACGGCGAGGCTGTGCTTGGGGCGAGCGGAGGCGCAGGCTGCGTCGAGCTCGGAGAGGGGCAGGACCCGGTCCACGCCGAGGCGCTCACGGACAGCGTCGAGGGGCTCCACGCGGCCTTCCCAGAGGGCGTCGTCGGGGCTGGGTGCGGGCAGGAACAGGGTGCAGCGGTCGCCGGCGAGCAGGGCGGCGGCGTCGGGCTGCGCGCAACCGGTGAGCCACAGGAAGGTGGAGTCCTGGCGGAAGGGGATCTCGTTGGCGGCGTTGCGCTCCCTAAGCCCGTTGCCGACCAGCAGGATCGGATCCTGGATGCGGCTGGCGAGGTCCAGGCGCCGCTGCCGGTGATGGGCCGGGAGGATCATGGCTGGTCGGCAGAGTCGTCGGCCGCGAGCCAGGCCAGGATCTCGGCCAGCACCTGCTGCTGCTCGGGCTCGTTGAGCACCTCGTGGTACAGCTCGGGGTAGCGCAGCTGCTCGCTGCTGCCGCCCCAGTGGTTGGCCAGCTTGCGGGCTGCGTCCGGGTCGCAGATCTGGTCGGCGTCGCTGGTGACCATCAGCAGGGGGATCTTCATGCCAGGGGCGGCTTCGTGGGCCCTGATCATGGCGTCGCGCATCTCGGTGTACCAGCGCGGGGTGATGGTGGAGTAGACACGGGGGTCTTGCTCGTAGGCCTTGACCACCTCGGGATCGCGGGAGATGTACCGGGTCTCGAGCTCGTTGCTCAGGGACAGCCAAGGCAGGATGCGGGACAGGAAGCCAGCCAGGGCGAGCTTGATGGCGGGCGCCTCGACCCGCACACCCAGCAGCGGGTTGGTCAGCACCAGCCCGGTGATGGGATGGGGCAGGGGACTGCGCAGCCGGTCCAGGCTCACCAGCCCCCCCATGCTGTGGGCCAGCAGCGCGCAGGGCCCACCTACGAACTCGACGGCGGCGGCCAGGTCTTCGCCGTACTGGGACCAGGAATCGACGTGGCCCCGCTTGCCCTCGCTGTCGCCGTGGCCCCGCAGCTCGAGGCCAACCACGCGGTAGCCCGCGCTGTTGAAGGCGTCGGCGACGTGCTGGTAGCGGCCCATGTGCTCGGCCAGGCCGTGGGTGATCAGCAGGGTGTGCTGGTACTCCTCGGGGGTCCAGGTGGTGACGTGCAGCTGGGTGCCGTCGGCGCTCTGGATGGTCTGGTGTTGGGCTTCCATGAGGATCTCCGAGGTCAATGCCAGGGCTGAGGTCCCTACGGGCTATCCAGCCGCAGCGAGGACCACCAGGGGAGCGGCGTCCAGGGGAGCGATCAGTCGAGGTCGTCCAGATCGAACAGCTCCATGCCGTCGTCCTGGGCTGGGGCAGGGTCGGGCTCGGGCCGGGTGAGGACCGCCTGCCGGATGCTCGCTCGGTTGGCGCCTTCGTCGGCTTGTTCGGACTTGGCCAGCACGGTGTCGGTGGTGAGGGCCATCTCCTGCTTGAAGATGTCATCGGTCTTCTTGAACAGGCGCGCGCGCCGTTCCCGGCGCTCGTTCATGCGGTCGATCACCAGCTTCGTGGAGGCGGTGTCCGCGCCGGACCTGCGCTTGGCGAACATGTCCTTCACGTACTCATCGGGGTTGCGTTCGACGCGCCGGGTGGACCCGCCATCGCGTTGATCGTCCATCCAGACGGCCAGGAGCCTGCGGTCGTCGTCCGGAATCTCGAGGATCTTGGCTTGGTAGATGGGCCAGTTCGAGACGGTGGCGGGCCGCCCTGAGGTGACCCTGAGGCGCCCCATGACGGTCTCCTCGTACCCCTTGAGCTCCATGCGAAAGGCCATCTCTTCGCCTGGGGCGATGTTGGAGTTGACCTCGAAGCTCACGTCCTCGAGCGCCAGCTCGTTGAGATAGCCGAACGCCAGGCCGTCCTTGGTCTGGATGGCCACCATGACCTTGCTGCCGGTGTTCTTCATCGCTGCCTCCTGACCCCAGGATACCACTCCTGAAGGGCGACGAGCCCCCTCTGATGAGGGGGCTCGCAAGGTTTCTATGGGGCCGGGCTACTGCTTCTTGGCCAGGTCGGCCTGCTTGGCCTCGTATTCTGCCTCTTCGGCCAGGAACCACTTGGCGCCCTTCGCGGCCAGCAGGAAGCAGGCCACGCCGAGGCCCACGAACATGATCAGGCCGATGCCCTGGCCGGCCAGGCCCTCGTACCAGTGGGCGGCCTCGCTCTGGAGGTAGCCCTCGCCGGTGGCGGAGGTCTCGACCCAGAACTTCTCACCGATGGAGATGTACTGGATGGGGGCTCCGAGCACGGTCTGGCGCGCGATGGCGGTGAAGATGCCGAAGATGGCCGCGCCTGCCATCATGCCCGAGGCGATGAGGATGCCCTGCTCGTTGCGGGCGTTGCGCACCCTCTCGCTGCCGCCGGTCTTGCCCACAATCCAGGCCACAGCGGCACCGGCGAGCACGGCCATGTTGATGCTGATGGGGAGGTAGATGCCCAGCGCGAAGGCCAGCATGGGAACACCGGCCATCCACAGCACGATGGCGAGCATGCCACCCAGGCCGTAGAGCAGCCAGGGCTGGCTGGCGGGGTCGGACAGCAGGCCCGAGGAGACCGCGGCCATCATGTTGGCCTGGGGCGCGGGGAGCACCTTGGTGTTGGAGATCAGCTGGCCGACGTCGTTCTCGACCAGGAAGTGGTAGCCGCTGTCCATGATGGGGATGACGAAGGCCACGACCAGAGAGGCCAGGGCGATGCCGGCGAACTTCCAGACCTCCTGGTTGCGGGGCGTGGACCCGATCCAGTAGCCGATCTTGAAGTCGGAGATCAGAGCGCCGGCGGTGGAGAGGGCGGTGCAGACCGCGCAGCCCACGATCAGGGCGATGAACATGCCGCCGGTGCCCTTGAGGCCGCCGGCCACCAGGGCGATGATGGTGAGCACCACGGTGATGAGGGTCATGCCCGAGACCGGGTTGACGCCGACGATGGCGATGGCCTGGGCCGCGACCGGGGTGAAGAGGAAGGACAGCGCGAACCCGACGACGGCGCCCAAGCCCGCGTACCAGATGGACTGGCCCACGGTGTAGACGGCGCCAGTCTCGGCGTCACCGGTGGTCTTGGCCACGACGAAGAACAGCACCGCGAACAGCAGGGCTGATCCGAGCTGGATCAACAGGACGTTGCGGGGGTTCATGTCCAGCTGGGTGCGAGGCTCCTTGCTCTTGTCGGAGCCGCCCTTGAGGCCCTTGAAGCCCAGGGAGACCGAGGAGAGGATGATCTTGCCCATGCGGATGATGCCGATGATGCCGGAGACCGCGATGGCGCCGATGCCGATGGGCTTGACGAAGGCGCCAAAGATGGCGTCGGAGTCCATGGCGCCGATGTCGTAGAGCTTGCCCGCGTAGGCGAACTCGGGCATCTGAGAGCCGAACTGGAAGACCAGAGGCACGAAGACCAGGTAGGCCAGCACCGAACCCGCGGCGATGATGGACGCGTAGCGGATGCCGATGATGTAGCCGAGCCCGAACAGCGCCGCGATGCCGTTGATGCTGGCCTCGAAGCGCATCGAAGCCATCTTCTCGCCGAAGCCGCCCATGAGCGTCTTGGTGGACATGGCCGGGTTCCAGGCGTGCACAGCTTCGACGACGAAGTCGTAGGCGGCGCCCAGGCCGAAGGCCGCGAAGAGTACCTTGCCGGCCGAGCCGGAGGTGGACTCGCCGCTGACCAGGATCTCGTTGATGGCGGTGGCTTCGGGGAAGGGCAGCTCGCCGTGCAGATCCTTCACGAAGTACTTGCGCAGGGGGATGATGAGCACCACACCCAGGGTGCCGCCGATGAAGCAGCTCAGGAAGATGTGCCACCAGGCCACCTCGAGCTGGTTGATGTACAGCGCCGGGATGATGAAGGCGGCGCCGGCGGCGACCACACCGGCCGCTTGGCCGATGGACTGCACCATGACGTTCTCGAGGATGGTGCTCTTGCCGCTGCGCTTGATGCCTTCACGGCCGAAGAAGATGGCCAGGATGGCGATGGGGATGGACGCCTCGATGGCGTTGCCCGCGCGCAGGGCCATGTAGATGCAGGCCGCAGAGAACACCACCACCATGATCATGCCGGTGGTGACGGACCAGACCGTGACCTCGGCGCGCTTGTCGGCGGCCGGGACGATGGGCTGGTATTCCTCGCCGGGGGCGAGCTTGGTGTAGGCGTTGGCTGGGAGCAGCTTGCTGGGCTTTTTGCTCGAAGACACGTCCATTGGGGGCTCCGCTTCTGGGGGTTCCTCGGGGACCCTCCTATACGGTTCCGCGCGTGCGATTGCAACGCCCTGACGAGCCCATTAGCAGCCGCGCTGCGGACCAACTCCTCCGCCGGAGCCCACCATGAGCACTGCGCCTGCGACCTTGACCCGCGCTGCCGCCCTGCGCCTCCTCCTCGACCGCCTGGGCGAGGGGAACACCACCCACCACTGCCTGGCCACCGAGGCCTGCATGCGCGCCCTCGCAGAGCGCCTGGGCCAGGACGTGGAGCTGTGGGGGTTGGCGGGCCTGGTGCACGACTGCGATCTCGATGTGTGCGCGGACGATCCCGAGCGCCACGCGCTGGTGGGGGCCCAGGTGCTGCGGGAAGCTGGCGCCCCGCCGGCCGTGGTCCAGGCGGTGCTTGGACACAACGACAAGGCCGAGCGCGTCAGCTTGCTGGACAGGGCCCTGTGGGTGGTGGACCCGACCACCGGGATGATCACGGCCGCCGCGTTGATCCGGCCCTCCCGGAGCACGTCGGATCTCAGCGTCAAGAGCATCAAGAAGCGCATGAAGGACAAGCGCTTCGCGGCCGCGGTGAGCCGCGAGCAGATCCGCGCCTGTGAAGCGCAGATCGGCATCACCCTCGACGAGCACTTGGCCGTCTGTTTGGGGGCGATGGATGCAGCTCGGGACCAGCTGGGCCTGGGCGGGGGGAGCCTGTCATGAGCTCGGTCGCGCTGTCCGCGGGGATCCGCGACCTCCTCGACCGTGGAGGGGATCTGGACATCGCCGCATTGGGAGACTCCCTCACCGACGGGTGGATGGTGCGGCGCGGCTACTTCCTGCGCGCCTGCGATGCCCTCGAGGAGCGCGCGCCCACGCTGCGGATTCAGCGCATGGGTGCCGGGATCCCCGGGGATACCGCCTTCGGGGGGCTGGGCCGGGTCGAGCGACTCCTGGCCCGCGGGCCGCAGCTGGTGCTGGTGCAGTTCGGCCTGAACGACTGCTTCAGCGGTGAGCGGGTGGACGTGTATCAGCGCAACCTCCAGCGCATCGTGGGGGCGGTGCGCGATGCGGGCGCCGAGCCCGTCCTGGTCACCTCCTGCCCCCTCGAGAGCGCCCCCGCCATGGCGATGGCGCGGCCTTTCTACCAGGCCATGCGGGAGCTCGGGCGCTCCCACGGGGTGCTCGTCGCCGACACCGCGGCCTACTGGCTGCAGGCCGAGGCCGCCGGTGAAGCTCCGACCGGCCTGTGGCAGCCCGATGGCGTACACCCCACCGACCAGGGACACGCCCTGATGGCCAGGGGTGTGGTCGCGGCGCTGCTCGGCTAGACGCCGGAGTGCCGGCTGGATCGCCAGGATGCCAGCGCCGACCGCTGTGCGCGGGGCTACCCGGCGACTGGGCCGTCTGGATTTGGTACAGCGGGTCTGGTATTCTCCATTGTCCATCGCCGATCCTGCGGGTCCACCAAAGACATGCACAGAACGCCGCTCCTCTCACTCTTCGTCGCCGCAGGTCTGGCAGGCTCGATGCCGGCCTCTGCCGCCGACACGACCTGTCCCGAGCTCACCCTGGGCGGCTCCGTACGCGGCGCCGCCGAGCGAGCGCAGGCGGCCTTTGGCGCTACAAAGGTGCCCGAGTTCCAAGCGGCCGCTCTGGAGCTCGACGCCTTGGTCCCGTGCCTGATGGAGCCTGTGGATCCGGAGCTGGCGGCGCTGGTTCACCGCATGAAGGGACTGAGCGCGTTCATCGGTAGAGATCAAGACCGGGCGCGGGAGGCCTTCGCGGCCGCGCGCGTGCTGCAGCCCGACTACAGCTGGCCTGAGTCCCTGATCCCCTGGGGCCATCCCCTGCTGGGGCTGTACGAAGCTCTCCCCATCACCGGGACCGCCTTCGAGACCGTCCCCACCCCTGCCTCTGGCTGGGTCTACATGGACGGTCGTCCCAGCGAACCCCGGCCCCTCGAGTGGCCCACCATCCTCCAGGTCTCCGACGCTGAGGGCGCGATCCAACTGTCGTCCTACCTCTGGCCCGGGGAGCCTGTGCCCGACTACGGCATCGAGCCGGTGGTCGAGCTGAGCCTCGAGCCGACGCCGAGCTCGGTCGAGCAGCCCGCGATCCCCGTGGCGGTGGCTGCTACCAGCACCACCGTGCGCACCGGCCCGCGCCCCTGGATGCTCGCCACCGCAGGTGGCGCGGCGGTGGCCTCGGGTGTGCTGTACGCGCTCGCGGCGCGGTCGGGTGATCAGTACTGGGACACCGCCACGCCCTACGCCGATCTCGACGCCGCTCGGGGGCGCACGAACGGCCTGGTGCTGGCCTCCGCTGGTGTCGCTGGTGTCGCGCTCGGCACTGGCGTAGCGGCCTTCCTCGAACTTCAGTGGTGAGCAGGTCCATGCCCACGAATCCCCGCTATCGCCTCCTCGACCCCATCGGACGCGGCCGGATCGGCGAGATCCATCTCGCCGAGGCCATCGATGCCGACGTGAAGCCGCGGCAGGTGGCCGTCGCCTTGATGGATCCCCGCATCACCGAGCACGAGCCCTCCTTCCAAGCTCTTCAGGAGCAGGTGGAGATCCTCGAGCGGCTGCGTCACCCCAGCATCGCACGGACCCTCGAGCTCGGGTGGTTCCTCGAGGGCTGGGGGCTGGTCATGGAGTACGCCAGGGGGTTGGACCTCGAGCTGTACCGCTTGGCCGGCGCCTTGCCAGTGCGGGTCGTCGCCGAGATCGTCGAGCAGGTCTCGGGTGCCCTCACCGCCGCTCTGGAGCTGCCGCTGGACGGCGAGCGCGAGCCGCTGGGCTTGGTCCATGGAGATCTCGTGCCCTCGCTGGTGCGTCTGGACGCCAAGGGTGGCATCAAGGTCTGTGCCTTTGGGCTGGCGGCCGCCGACGGCCCCGATCCGCTCTTCGCCGCCCCCGAGCGCCATGACGACCAGGTCAGTCCCCAGGGCGACATCTACAGCCTCGGCCTGATCATGGCCCGCCTGCTCACGGGCAGGGACTTCCAGCCGCCACCGCGCAGCGCTCCAGCCCACAAGGAGTTCATCGCGTCGGTGCTCGAGGCCGTCTCCAAGCAGGTCGGCGAGGACATTCCCGCCAGCATGCGTCAGGCCGTCGAGCCCATCCTGCTGATGCTCGAGTCCATGCTGGACTTCGAGCCCCGGCGTCGGCCGTCTGCCCCGCGGGTGCAGATGGGCTGCCGGAGCATGCTGGGCGTGCTGCCCGGGCCCTGGCTCCAGGCGTGGGCCCAGGCGCGGGTGCCGGACTACTACGAAAAAGCCATGGACTTCGCCCGCACGCGGGATCCCGCTGCGGTGTCGATACCTGTCGACGCGGCCAAACCGGCCAAGGCCGCCGCGCCCGCCATCGCCGAGGCCCATCCATTCTTCATGGACGGCCTGTTCGACGAAGTAGACGAGGTCCCGATCCTCACGCCCGCGACGATCTCGATCCCATCCGCGCCCGAGCCCGAAGAGGAGTCCTCCAGCTTCATCGACGACGACGAGGCCCCCACTGGAGAAGACTTCGACGATGAGGGCCCCACAGGAGGAGAGCTCGACGACGAGGAGGTCCCCACCGGTGGCGATCTCGACGACCACGAGGACTCCACCGGGGATGTCTCGCGGCCCGAGCCCGCGACCCCAGGGCCCGCCACCGCGCGCTCGGACGATCAGCCCAAGGAAGCTCCCGTCGAGGAGCCTGTCGAAGAGCCGGAAGAGGTCCTGGTCGAGGAGATCGAAGAGGTCCTGGTCCAGGAGCCCGTCGAGGAGATCCAAGAGGTCCTGGTCGAGGAGCCCGTCGAGGAGATCCAAGAGGT
>CALDOK010000247.1 GCA_937912125.1 uncultured Pseudomonadota bacterium | reverse complement strand
CTGAGGACGTCGTCCATGTTCATCGGGGACCCGAGGAACGACGCGCCAGCGATGACCCGGCCCTCGACCTCCCTCACGGTGCGTACCTGCGCCCCCCCCCGGTAGAGTTCGTGTTGCTCGCAGACCACCGCCAGATCGGCGATGCGTAGATCGGGTGTCAGGTCGAGATCGCTGGGCCACTCGAAGCCGACACCGCTGGTCGAGATGTCACGCAGTGCGCAGGGTCGCACCCCTTGCGGCAGGTGGAGCAGTACCTTGACTCGGACAGGGCCGAGGTCCTCATCGCTGACGCGCACGGGGCGCCAGTTGGGGTGAGCGGTAGGAGGAATCCCATCGGTGTAGACAGGGGTGGTCCCCTCCTGGTGGTCGTCCGTCTCCCCCGACTGCGCCGCTGGATTGGTTGCAGTGGTTCTGGTGGGAGATTCGTCGCTCATGGGAGCCTCAGCGGGTGGCCCCTTCGGGGGGGGGCAGGTCATGGGGTGCATTCTCGTCAGCTTCTGCTTTCGCGAGCAGGTCCGCCAGCAGGGCTTCGATGGCGTGGATGCTCTGCATGGTGAAGTCCAGCAGTTCGGCCCGGCGGGGGTCGTCGGGCAGCCCGCACAGGGCACCTTCGAGGGCCCGCAGGCGCTCGAGGTGTTCGCGCAGGCGCGCCGAGAGCGCGCGGCTGAAGCCAGAGACCGTGGTGAGGCGCTCGGCCTGCAGCAGCAGCTCGCGGGTGGCCTCCAGCTCCAGCAGCACCGCCTCGAGCTCGTCGCAACGCTCGCGTAGCTGCTGGGCGCAGCGGGTGGCTGCATGCTCGAGCCCGCAGGCGCGGTGGGCGCGCATCACGGCATCCGTGAGCTCACCAGGGCTGGGGCGGCTGGGCAGGAGGTGGAACACCTGCCAGCTGTTGATGGCGTCCAGCAGCACGTTCTTGTTGGACGTGCCGCCGCAGATCACGGTTCGACCTGGCAGGGCTTCGGTGCGCAGGGCGAGCAGCTCTTCGCGATGAGGGCCCGACAGATCGTCGGCTGTGGCCACCAGGATGGCGGGGCCGCGCAGATCATGCTCGGCGGGGACGTGGTGCAGCTCGGTCCCTGCGGGCAGGTCGCTCCGGGCCGTGTCGGTGAGCAGGCAGCTGGCGTCGGGCGCCAACCAGAGCCTGAGCGGAGGGTTGTGCTCCGCCAGGAATGCGCGCACCAGCACGATGGGATCACGAGCCATGGTGCGCTCCCACGACCGCTGCGGGTAGGACCAGGCGCGCACAGGTGCCAACGCCAGGCTCGCTGTCCAGCTCGAGCCGGCCCCCGTGGGCGCGTGCCCCGAGCTGGGCGATCTCGAGCCCCAGGCCGATGCCAGGCGATGGGAAGCCGCTGTAGAAGGGTTCGCGTGCTCGCTCTAGCTGCTCCTCGGACATACCGACGCCGGGATCTCGGACCTCCAGGATGAGCTGACCTTGCTCGTCGGTGGAGACGGAGAGCTGGATGGGCTGGCCGGGCTGGCTGGCCCTGGCCGCGTTGCGCAGCAGGGCGAGCAGCGCCTGCTTCACGCGGGTGGTGTCCACGGTGATCACGCCGAGATCCGGTGCGTGATGGGCCGCCACCGGGCACCGATGGCCCAGGTCCTCCATGAGGAACAGCTCCATGGTCCCGCTCAGCAGGGCTCTGGGATCCGTGGGCGCGACGGCATGGGCGCTGGAGGTGGCGCGGGTGTAGTCCCGAACCTGCTGCAGCAGCTCCCGGAGCGCGCCGAGCCCGGACCAGGCGGCCTCTGCGGCCTGCAGCACCGGCGGGTCGAGCACGGTCTGGCGCACCAGGCCCAGCAGCAGGCTGAGGGCAGCGCTGCGGGTCTGAAGCTCACCGGCCATCTCGGACACCAGCTTGCCCAGGGTGGCGAGGCGCTCCTCGGCCAGCAGTTGACCCCTGGCCTCGTGCAGATCCAGCTGGGCGGCCTCGAGCTGCGCGCGGCGGCCGTCCAGAGCCATGACCAGGGACAGCAGGGCCGCGGCCCAGCTCTTGACCCGCAGTGCGTCGGCCACGATCACCCGCATCTCGGCAGGGTCGAAGGGCTTGAGCAGGAAGCGGTAGACCAAGCCCAGGTTGGCGGCGGCCAGCATGGGCTCCACATCGGAGAAGCCGGTCAGCACGATGCGCATGGTGGCGGGGTGGCGGCGGGCCACCTCCCCCAGCAACTCGACCCCGGTCATGCCGGGCATACGCTGGTCTGCGATGATCAGGTCCACGGATCCCTTGGCCCTGAGCAGGGCCAGGGCCTCGTCGCCGCTAAGGGCGGTGAAGACCTCCCAGTCGTCCTCGAGCAGCGCCTCGAGCACCTCGAGGTTGCCTTGTTCATCGTCCACCAGCAGTACGCGCTGGCACTTGGGCACCGGCACGCCCAGCTCCTCGAGGGTGCTCTGGAGGTCAGGGGGCAACATAGAGACGATTCTACAACCGCTTCGCCCAATGAGTGAAGGAGTGCCCAATCCGCTCAGGTCGAAAGAGACGTATCCTCTTGTTCTCTTGACTCGTAAATAGTTGGTCGAGCTGAGGCCTCGGAGCCGCCACGATCCGCGCGGCGTGCGTACTGCAGGCGATCCTGGGGGCCCTGGGCTAGGGGGTGGGGAAGCCGAGGAACCACCCCGCCAGGGCGCCCAGGGCCGTAAGACCGCCGGAGACAATTCGGGCGGAATGTGGCGCAAGCAGCGGTTCGTCGCCTCGATCCCGCATCAGCTTGCGTCCGGCGGCCCAGCAGCCCAGGCCTGGCAGGAGCGCCATGGAGCCGAGCAGGCCCGCCGCTACCAAGCTCTGCCCGGAGAAGCCCGCTCCGCGCGCCCAAGCCGCGGTGTCCAGCGCCAGCAGTCCCAGCATGAGCCCGAGCACCAGGCTCGAGCCCAGTGCACCCACGGCGGCCAGGGACGAGGCCACATGCAGCGGCCTGGAGTTCTCCCATTCCACAGGTTGGGGATGGTCATCCAGCTGCGGCGGGTCGGGCGGGCGCGCGGGGGGCAGGGGGCTCTCCTGGCTCCAGGGCGCGGCATGGTAGCCCCGGTGTCGGCTTCGCCGTATGATGTTCCGTCGCAGCGTGCGAGTCGTCCCGGCGTCCGTCCCGCCGGGCTCAACAGCCTCGGAGCGAACCATGCGCCTCACCTCCTCCCTCGGTCTCATCCTCGGCAGCGCCGTCCTGTGCTGGTCTCCCATGGCGGTCGCGGGCACCTCTACCTACATGTTCGGCTTCGGTCCTCGTCTGGGGACCATCGTGGTCCCCGGTGGGTACCCCGCCAGCTTCCCCAGCTTCGACGAGGTGAACCAGGCGGGCGAGGAGTCGGGCGAGAAGATCAAGATCTCCGAGGACACCACCATCGAGAAGGTCCGCGGCGACGCCGTGATCGGGATCGAGGGGCTGTACTGGGCCGACAAGACCAACCGGCTGGCCGCCACCGCGGGGCTGGGGCTGGGCAGCGGCTACAAGGACGCCCACCTGATCCTCAAGTACGACAAGATGTACAACCTCGACGCCCTGGACACCTTCGTGGGCGGCGGTGTGGGCGTGGGTGTGGCCAACTTCTCAGGTGAGCTCGATGAGCGCCTCAGGGTGCCGTACTACCCCATCCGCGGCGAAGTGGGCGCCATCTTCCGCCAGAAGACCCATGCCTTCCAGGCGCTCATCTTCCTCAACCTCAACCTGCCAGGTCGGCAGACCCTGACCCTCCAGCAGGAGGCCAAGGACGGCACCATCTACGAGGCCGAGTACGAGAGCAGCTTCGGCTGGTCCTTCTACCCCCAGCTGGGGGCGGAGATTCAGCTGCTCTTCGGGGACTTCACCAAACCCCGCAAGAACAAGAAGAATAAGTAGGTTGAGGGTAGTGGGGCGTTGGTGTGGCGGGATCATCCCGACCGGCTGGGGCCGGCGGGATATCCCGCGGTAGGTTGCGGGCTGCCGGCGCGATCATCCCGACCGGCTGGGGCCGGCGGGATATCGCGCCATGTTGGGGGTGGCGTCGGGCACGGCCTTGCGGGCCGGCTGGGGCCGGCGGGATATCGCGCCATGTTGGGGGTGGCGTCGGGCACGCTGACCGCGGCGGCTGGGGCCGGCGGGGTAGCGCGCCATGTTGGGTGCCGGCTGGCAGGCTGGTCGCGGCACCAGTGGCATCGCATTGTCGGCCTCCTCTCAATGTTCCTGACAGGTTCTTTGCTGGGGGTGGGCGGCTGCTGCGCCGATGGGCTCCCTGCGAGGGAGCGTGGTGCTCCTCTCGACAACGGCAAACCAGTCGCGAGGCTGGGACGCAAAGCCACGGGTCTCCGTCCACGCAGGAGGGAGGGAGACAGCCGGGTTGCCGAAGGAGGAACGTGATGAGGACGACTGGATGGATCTGTCTGCTGCCCGCGATGGTGGGTGCAGTGATGACCGGGTGTGCGCCGGCTTCCGAGCTGGATCTGCTGACCGCGGGGGTGGACGTCGCCCTCGAGGACGGGGGACGTCAGGGCTTGACCTCCCTGCTCTGTGACTGGCTCGAGGCCGGAGACGAGTGTGTCCAGCGAGGCCTGTCGACCACCGGGGCCGACGGCATGGTGATGGGCGCCTACGGCGAGGACATTCCCCGGTGGAGCGAGGACGTGGGGGCCTTCCATGGCCGCTTCGTTCGCTTCGACCAGGCGGAGCGGGGACAGCTGCACGGAAGCTGGGTCAACCACCTCGACGGCTCCGGGGGCTACCTGCAGGGTGAGAGCTACAGCGCCCGCCCCGATCTGGCTGGCAGCCTCGTGGGCGAGTACCTGCCCTTCGACGACGCGGCCGGCTCGGTCCACTGGAGCTGGGTGCTCCCGGAGCTTCGGGAGATCCGCGTGATCGAGGGTGTCTACCGGAGCGTCGCGGACAGCCCCGGCGGACGGTTCCTGGGCGTCTACCAGACCGCCGACGACCCTGATCCCACCGTCCACAAGCTGCGCATCCGCAACGAGATCGACGGGCGCAGCAGCATGGAGATCGGCACCTACGACGCCACCTACACACACCACGACTACGCCGCCCCGGGCCGGCACTTCACCTTCGGCGAGGACGATCCCTCGTCCCAGCCCGCCCGCGCCACCTGGCTGCAGGACGCCGAGTGGTACCCGGAGTGGCCCTCGGAGGGCGAGAACCGCGACTGTGGCTGCTCCTCGTCCACCTTCTTCAGCCAGCCTCCCGATGGCGTGCTGGTGCCCTTCGCCGACGCGGACATCACCATGGAGGTGCTCGAGGGGCGCGGTGAGGTGACCATCCTCGAGGAGCCCAGCGCGGCCAACGACTACCGCCTGACCATCGAGTGGGACGACAACCCTCAGGGCGGTCCGGCCTGGTACGAGGTGGAGATCACCTTCGAGACCTACTGATCCATCTGGCCCTCGGACCCGCCGTGGTTCGGGGGCCCGCTTCGCTGCACCGCCGTGGGCTGCGCCGCAGCGCGCTACATCAGGTAGAACGCGCCCATGGCCTGGGACATGTACCAGTGATCCCAGGTGCCGGTGCACTCGCGCACCGAGTGCATGGCGTACTGAGCCGCGCCCACGTCGCAGATGGGGATGCCCAGCTGGGCGGAGGTCATGGAGCCGATGGTGCCGCCTGAGCGCACGTCCGAGCGGTTGACGAAGCGCTGGTAGGGCACGCCCGCCTGCTGGCATGCCAGCACGAAGACCGCGGCGGAGGCGGCG
>CALDOK010000246.1 GCA_937912125.1 uncultured Pseudomonadota bacterium | reverse complement strand
TGGGGTGGACAACGACTGCGACGGCGATGTGGACGAGGACAGCGCCGTGGACGCCGCGACCTGGTACGCCGATGCCGACGGTGACGGCTACGGCGACGCCGCCAGCACCACCGCCGCCTGCAGCGCTCCCAGCGGGTATGGGGCGGACAGCAGCGACTGCGACGACAGCGACGCGGCGGTCCACCCCGGCGCCAGCGAGCGCTGCGATGGGGTGGACAACGACTGCGACGGCAGCGTGGACGAGGCCAGCGCCGTGGACGCCGCGACCTGGTACGCCGATGCCGACGGTGACGGCTACGGCGACGCCGCCAGCACCACCGCCGCCTGCAGCGCTCCCAGCGGGTATGGGGCGGACAGCAGCGACTGCGACGACGGCGACACCGGGATCAACCCTGGCGCCAGTGAGTGCTGCGATGGGGTGGACAACGACTGCGACGGCGATGTGGACGAGGACAGCGCCGTGGACGCCACGGCCTGGCATCCCGACCTGGACGGCGATGGCTACGGCGACGCCAGCAGCAGCACCGCCGCCTGCAGCGCCCCCAGCGGGTACATCGCCGACGGGTCCGACTGCGACGACCACAACAGCGCGGCGGCCCCCGGGGCCGACGAGTACTGCAACGGCTACGACGACGACTGTGACGGCGCCGTGGACGAGGCTGACGCCCTGGACACCAGCACCTGGTACGCCGATCTGGACGGCGATGGCTACGGCGATCCCGGCAGCCCCTTCGCGGCGTGCACCCAGCCCCCCCGCACCAGCACCGACGCCACCGACTGCGATGACAGCCTGGCGTCGGTCCACCCCGGGGCGATGGAGATCTGGTACGACGGCATAGACCAGGACTGCGACGGCAACGACGACGACCAGGACGACGACGGCTGGGGCATCGAGGACGACTGCGACGAGGGCAACCCCTACGTGAACCCTGGCGCCACTGAGGTCTGGTACGACGGCGTGGACCAGGACTGTTCGGGAGGGTCCGACTACGACTACGACGGGGACGGATACGACAGCGAGAGCTACCACGGAGACGACTGCGACGACGCCGACGCCGCGGTCTACCCCGGGGCGCCCGACGATCCCTACGACGGCGTGATCCACGACTGCGACGCCAGCGACGAGTACGACGCCGATGGTGACGGCTTCGACAGCCATGCCCATGGAGGCGACGACTGCGACGACGCCAGCTCCCAGGTGCACCCCGGGGCGACCGAGATCTGGTACGACGGCATCGATCAGGACTGCGACGGCAACGACGACGACCAGGACGGCGACGGGTGGGCGCTCGAGGACGACTGCGACGACACCGACCCCGACATCTGGCCGGGCGCGGACGGCTGGGACGAGGACTGCAATCCTGTGAATGACACCGGCGAACCCCCGGTGGATGACACGGGGATCGATGGGCCCGACGACAGCGGAGAGCCCCTGGGCGGCGATCGCTACATGGGGGGTGGGGGCATGCGCTGTGGGCCTGGCGGCCTGCTGGCGGGGCTCTGGCTGGCCCTGGCAGGCTTGGGGCTCGCGATCCGGCGACGGCGGTGAGATCCACTGCGTCGCGGGGCGTTGGGCGTTGACGGGCCGGTCCGCGGGGCCATCTTTGTCCTAGGGCCGGGGTTCATCCCCTCCCGCTGCCACGTCCTCCTTCCGAAGGCGGCACGTGGCTTGCCTCCGAGGAACCCAGGGTTACCCTTGCGGCGGAGTCCACCATGGCCATCCTCGAGATCATCCACGTCCCCGATCCTCGGCTCTCCGAGAAGTGCCGTCCTATGCGGCCCGAGGAGATCAACGACGAGCTGCGCCTCTTTCTGCGCGACATGGCCGAGACCATGTACGCCGCACCGGGGGTGGGGTTGGCCGCACCTCAGGTGGGCGACACCCGCCGCTTCCTGGTGGCGGATCCCGGGTCCCAGGACGAGGGCAGCTCCGGCAGGCGGGGCGTCGATCTGATCACCATGATCAACCCCGAGATCGTCCAGGCTTCCAAGGACCTCTACAAGGCCGAAGAGGGCTGCCTGTCCGTGCCCGAGCTGTGGGAGAACTTCGAGCGGCCCCGCTGGGTCGAGGTGCGCTGGCTCGACGAGCACGGCCAGCCTCGGCAGCGGCGCTTCGAGGACTTCGCTGGCGTCGTCATCATGCACGAGATGGATCACCTCGAGGGCGTCACCATCCTCGACCGTGTCTCTCGCTTCAAGCGCTCCCGCTACCTGCGCGCTCGCAAGAAGGCGCGGCAGCGGGGGGGCTAGCCTTCGGGGGTCGGACCATGCGCGTGGTGTTCATGGGGACGCCAGCCTACGCTGTGCCCACCCTGCGGGCGCTGCTGGGTTCCGAGCACGAGGTGATCGCCGTGGTGGCGCAGCCCGACCGGCCTGCAGGCCGCGGCCGGCTGCTCGTCTCGCCCCCCACCGTCACCCTGGCTCGGGAGCTCGGGGTGCGCACCATGCAGCCCAAGGGCGTACGCTCCGGGCCCTTCCCGCCCAACTTCGTGGGTCTCGGGGCCGACGTGGCTGTGGTGGTGGCCTATGGCCGCATCCTCACCCCCACCCTGCTGGGGGCACCGCGCTTGGGCTGCGTCAACGCCCACGGCAGCCTGCTGCCCAGGTACCGGGGGGCTGCCCCCATCCAGTGGTCCATCGCCAGCGGGGAGACCCTCACCGGCGTCACCACCATGCTCATGGACGAAGGCCTGGACACCGGCGACATGCTGCTCGAGCGCTCCATTCCCATCGGTGCTGACGAGACCGCGGCCGAGCTGGCCCTGCGCCTGGCCGAGCTGTCCGCCCAGGTGGTCCTCGAGACCCTGGCGGTCCTGCCCGATCTCCAGCCGCGGCCCCAGGACCACAGCCAGCACAGCGTGGCGCCCATCCTCACCAAGCAGCACGGGTGCATCGACTGGAGCTGGTCGGCGCAGCGCATCCACGATCTGGTGCGTGGCATGAACCCCTGGCCCATGGGCCAGGCCATGTTCCGCGGCGAGCCCATCCGGGTCCACAGCACGCGCCCGGTGCCCGACTGGGACGCCTGCGACGTGGCCCCGGGTACCGTGGTCGAGGCACGCAAGCGCCTGCTGGTGGCCACCGGCCAGGGCGCCATCGAGCTCATCCAGGCCCAGCCTGCCAACCGCCGCTGCCTGCCGGGCGCGGCTCTCATCTGCGGCCAGCGCATCCTTGCTGGAGAGGTGTTCGCATGATCTACCCCCTCGTGGCTCCGTCCATCCTCTCCGCGGACTTCGCGCGCCTGGGGGATGAGATCGCCGACGTCGCCGCTCGCGGCGCCGATTGGATCCACATCGATGTGATGGACGGCCACTTCGTGCCCAACATCACCATCGGTCCGTTGGTGGTGAAGGCTGCCCGCAGCGTCACCGACCTGCCGCTGGACGTACACTTGATGATCGAGAACCCCGACCTCTACCTGGCCGAGTTCGCCAAGGCCGGGGCCGACTGGCTGGTGGTCCACGCCGAGGCCGTGGCGCACCTGCACCGCAGCGTGCAGGTCATCAAGTCCCTGGGGGTCAAGGCTGGTGTCGCGCTGAACCCGCACACGCCCGAGGGCGTGCTGGACTACCTGCTCCCGGAACTGGATCTGGTGCTGGTCATGAGCGTGAACCCTGGGTTTGGCGGCCAGAGCTTCATCGAGGCCACCCTGCCCAAGATCACGCGCCTGCGCGAGCGCATCGATGCCCTGGGCCTGCCCACCCTGATCCAGGTGGACGGTGGGGTCAAGCCCTCCAACGCCCAGCGTGTGGCCGACGCCGGCGCCCATGTGCTGGTGGCTGGCAGCGCCGTGTTCGGCGCCGAGGATCGGTCCGCCGCCATCCGTGGGGTAGGCTGTCGGGGCTGATGCCCCGTCTCTTCGCCATCGCCGATCTCCACCTCTCCTTCGCGCGCCCCAAGCCCATGGACGTGTTTGGCGAAGCCTGGGATCACCACCCCGAGCACATCGCGGCCGCGTGGCGTGAGCGGGTGGGGGCGGAGGATGTGGTGCTCGTGGCCGGCGACATCAGCTGGGCCATGCGGCTGGACGGCGCCCTGGCCGATCTCCGGTGGATCGACGAGCTGCCTGGGCGCAAGGTGTTGATCCGGGGAAACCACGACTACTGGTGGGAGTCTCTGGGCAAGCTGCGGGCCCTGCCCCTGCCGAGCCTTCACTTCCTGCAGTACGACGTCGTCCGCTTCGGCGATCTGGCCATCGGCGGCACCCGCCTGTGGGACCTGCCCGAGGTGCTGTGGCCCCAGGAGCGCAGCCCCATGCCTGACGACGTGCGCCGCGGCCACCGGCCCACGGCAGACCAGGATCGAAAGCTCGTGGACCGCGAGCTGAATCGGCTGGAGATGTCTCTGCGGCGCCTGCCTGACGACGTGGTCCATCGCGTGGCCATGCTGCACTACCCGCCCGTCAGCGGCGACGGTCGAGGGTCCAGGGCGAGCGCCGCCATGACCCAGCACCGCATCGACCTGTGTGTCTACGGTCACCTGCACTCCCTGGGCCGTATGCCGCGCGCCGGCGCCGACTGCGTGCTGGACGGCACCCGCTACGTGCTGGTGGCGGGTGACCACCTGGGCTTCCAGCCCCGGGAATTGCTGCGCTTCGAGGGGTGAGCGGGCGTGTGTGTGTCGAGGCCGGGTGGCCTTGGCCCCGGGGAGGTCGCCCGGGGTGGAGTCCGGCGTAGTGGGGCCCGGGGTGGTCGCCCGGGGTGTCCCGGCCCCGATCGCCTCCGGCGGGCTCCGAAGCAGGCCTCGTGGGCCCCTTCCGGTGCGTTGGATGGCACATGGCTTCGCAAATGGCGCGTTCCGCAGGGCATCGCTCCCCGGCGCCTCGACCTCGCGGCTCTCTTCGAAGCCGCGGCCCTCTTCGCGCCTTGACGCTCATGGTGCTGCCGGCTAATCTCGCGGGTCTTCGGGGTGTAGCGCAGCCTGGTTAGCGCGCCTGCTTCGGGAGCAGGAAGTCGGAGGTTCGAATCCTCTCACCCCGACCATA
>CALDOK010000245.1 GCA_937912125.1 uncultured Pseudomonadota bacterium | reverse complement strand
TGGCCTCTTTTGGACGATCATTCAGAAGTTCCAGGCGCGGCGCGGGCGGGGCGGGCTGAGGACGCGGCGCGGGCACAGGCGCCGGGCGGGGCGCGGCCTGGGGCAGATCCTCGAAGTCCGCGTCTTCCTCCGCCAGCATGGCCGAGATCTTGTCCTTGGTCCAGAAGGCCGTGGCCTCACCCTTGGCCGCGGGAGCCGTACGGGTCTGGGCCTTGAACATGCCGGTCTGGAGCGGCCCGTGGGTGGCGGTGGGGCCGTCGAGTTGCTCCACGGGCTGAGGCTCGGGGGTGACGCGGGGCGGCGCCGCGTCGCCGCTGATGCGCGGGATTGTGCGCGCAGCCCAGGTGCCGAGCCCGGGCTCGGGGCACTGCTCGCTGACGTGGGCCAGCACGTTGGCCACATCCAGGGCCTCGGGCCGCTCGGCGGGATCATAGGCCATGCACAGGGCGATGAACTGCCGGATGTCCTGCACCCAGCGCTTGGCGCCCACATCGCCGAAGTCCATGGCCAGGATCTTCTCGACCACCATGTCGTCGTGGTCGTCCGGATCCCTGGGCAACGCGCCCAGGGTCTCGTCGGCCAGCAGCGCATGGAGCACGACACCCAAGGCGTAGACGTCGGTCTCTGGCCCCACGGGCATGGGCTCGGGCGCTCGGCAGGTCTGCCGCTGCGGCCCCCAGGCGTCGATGGACACGGCACCAGCCACGTCGATCTTCACCAGCCCCGGCTTGATGTCGCCGTGAACCAGCTGATCCTGGACCGCGATGGAGAGGAGATCGGCGAGGGCGGAGCCCAGCTCGAGGGCGGCCTTGATAGGCGGCTTGCCCCTGTTGAGCAGAGTAGCCAGATCGACGCCTGCAGCCTCACCTTCGTCAGAGAGGATGCAGCCTTCGGGACCGTTCTCGCGCGTGTAGTGGAAAAGCACGGCTACACCCCTGGACAGACTGCAGGCGTATCACGTTCCCAGCCCAAGCTCCCCTGACAGGGGCACCTGGGGCGTATCAACCGCGGATGCGTGCAGCGGCCTGGCTCGCCGTGACCACGACCTGCTCGCGGGTGGACATGTCGCGCAGAGCCACAACGCCGCTGGCCCTCTCGTCCGCACCCACCAGGACCAGCCAGGGCACCCCGGCCCGGTCCGCGTCGCGCATGATCCTCTTGAAGCGCAGGGCCTCGTGGGACATCGTGACCGAGACGCCCGCCCCGCGCAGGGTCGCGGCGGCCTCGAGGGCGGCAGGGAGCTCGTCGTCCCCCAGCGCGACCACCATGGCCTGCGTGGTGGAGCCCAGGTCGGGGAACATGCCCAGCTCGTCCATGACCACCAGGATGCGCTCGATGCCCAGGCTCACGCCGACGGCTGGGAGCTCACGCCCGGAGAACATGCCCACCAGGCCATCGTAGCGACCACCGCCGGAGATGGAGCCGATGTCGGGCTCCAGCACCACGGTCTCGAAGACAGCGCCGGTGTAGTAGTCCAGGCCTCGGGCCAAGGCGGCGTCGAAGCGCAGGTGCGTGGCGGGGACGCCGAGACTCGCGGCGTTGTCGAGCACGGCGTGGAGCTGTGCGGCGGCGGCCCGTCCAGCCGGCGACAGCTCGGCGGCCAAGGCGTCCAGCGCCGCCGCGGAGTCGAGACCGGTGGCGGCCAGATCCAGCAGGCGCCACAGCTGAGATGTCGCCGCAGCGGGCACACCCCGCTCCACCAGCTCGCGGTCGACGCCCTCGCGCCCCACCTTGTCGAGCTTGTCCAGCGCCACCAACACCTGGCCTTCCAGCTCAGAAACGCCCATGTGGTCCACCATGGCCCGCAGGATCTCCCGATGGTTCACGCGGATGCGGAAGCCCGAGAAGCCCAGCGCTACCAGCGCGTCGTGGACCACCGCCAGGCACTCGGCGTCGGCCACGGGCGAGGTGGTGCCCACGGTGTCGACGTCGCACTGCATGAACTCGCGGAAGCGACCGCGCTGAGGACGATCCGCCCGCCAGACAGGCTGGATCTGGTAGCGCCGGAAGGGCGTCGGGAGATCCCGATGGGTGGCCATGACCCGCGCCAGCGGCACCGTGAGGTCATAGCGCAGGCCCATGTCGGCTTCGCCTCGCGCGCCACCCTCGCCCCGCTTGAGCACCTTGAAGAGCAGCCGATCGCCCTCTTCGCCATACTTACCGGTCAGGGTCTCGATGCGCTCTAGGGCCGGGGTCTCGAGGGGCTCGAAGCCGTAGCGCTCGAAGACCTCCTGGATACGGCCGATCACCCAATGTCTCCGCCTCATGTCGGAGGGAAGGTAGTCGCGCATTCCACGGGCTGGGCTGACCTTGCTCACGGCTCATCCTCCTCGACCCAGGCCCACGAAGTCGGGGCTGGCGGCCGCCTTTATCCCGAGGCAAGGGATCATCCAGCACTCAGCAAGGGTAGGACCTCACGGACGGCTTGATCAATGGGCCATGTATGTGTCAAGATCCTGTCAAGCGGAAGGAGCCTCCCATGTCCGACGAGCAGAACCAGAACGGCGCCGGCCTCAGCTACGCCCCCGCCTACGACCAGTCCAAAGAGTTCGATCCTGCGAAGGCCGAAGTCATCGCCAGCAAAGAAGCCGTCCGGCGGGAAGACTTCGACTTCTTCCGCAGGCGCATGGAGCAGCAGGCCAGCATGGGCCGCGTCCTGCTGATCGCGGTGCTGCTCGTCGCGGTGGGGGTCAACATCTGGCTCACCCTGCGCACCCAGGACATCGTCATCGACAACGTCAACCAGGCCCGCAACGATCAAGCGCTGCTCGACGAGCACCTGCTGATCCAGGTCCAAGCCATGGGGGCCAAGGTGGACGCCCTCGAGCTTCGGCTGGCCTCCACCATCGACGCCCACCCCGTCGATGAAGAGCCCGCTCCCGCAGAGTAGCGGCCAGCCGTCCTCGCGCCTCCCCGGCCCCGCCCAGGTCCGCAGGCAGCCCCTGCGTCAGCCGGCGGCCCGCTCCCCCTCCTCGTTCTCCTGGACAGCCAGGCGCAGTTGCTGCAGCTCGAGACGCAGCCCCACCCGCCCGCGCAGCTCCGAGCGCAGGTAGGGGAGCAGCAACAGGTCCCGGGCGCCGGCATGCAGGAACACCCGGCGCGCATCCAGGCTGGCCTGCCCGCTGAGGACCACCACCTCGAAGGCCGACAGGGATGGATCTTCCTGGACGGTGCAGCACAGCTCGAGGGGCTCGGGGTCCACCACGGCCTCATGCACCAGCAGCACCCCCGGCGTACAGCCGACGAGCATGGGGATCAGGGCCGGGCCCGAGTCCGCCGCCAGCACCTGATGGCCGTCCTCCTCGAGGTCACGGCGCAAGCGCTCGCGCAGCATCTCGTCGGCACACACCACGGCCACCGCGCCCGGTTGGGGGGTCCGGCCCCGAAGCAAGCCCGACAGCATGGGCGTACAGTCCATGGACAGGGAGGGGGGCGACGGCTCCTCGCGCAGCTCGGGCGGTTCGGGCGGCCGCGTGACCTGTTCAGAGGGCGCGGAGCTGCGGAGAGGCGGCTGCAGAGCGCCGAGCGCTGTGGAGCGGGGTGGACGGAAGCTACGCATGGCAGGGGCCTGGGCGGGAAATCCACCAGGCCTATCGGTCGGCAGCGCCCGTGGTTGAAGCCCTACCTGAGCGCCACCGTCAGCGCGCCCACCGGCGCCTGCACGCGCTCGTCCGGGCGACCGGACAGGGCCAGCGACGCCCCGCCCCACTGGAAGGAGCCCGCCAGGGTCGGAACCAGCTCGATGGTGGCGTCGAACACAGCGCCCGAGACCAAGGCCGGCGCGCTGATCTCGAGCCGCCCCTGGCTGGCGTCGAAGGCCAGGATGCTGCCCTGGTCCACCAAGGCCTGGAGCGAGCGCTGCTCCACTTCCACCCCGGCCGGCAGATCGAGCGCCACGGCGAAGGGCTCGCCGCCGGGCACGGCGGCCTGGAGACGGCAGGCCAGGGTCTCACCCACGGCAGAGGGGCCCGCGGCGCTGACCTTCAAGCTGAAGCCCTCGGCGCCGGGATCGCCCTCCCAGGGCAGGTAGGCGGTCTGGGTGAGGGTGAAGGCCAGGCCGGGCACCGAGGGGCTGGCCTCGATGTGGTAGCCGTGTGGCCCCGCCGCACCGGGCGCCGCCGTGCTGGCCACCAGGGGCGCGAAGTTCCCCGCCAGGTTCATGTCGCGGGTCATCAGCTCCTGGCCGTCCACCGACAGCCGGATCTGCACCGTCTCGGGCAGCGGCTCATCGAAGACCACGGTCAGGGCCTCGAGGGCGGCCAGTCCAGCGAGCCCGTCACCGAAGCCACGCCCAGGGCGGTACGATCCCAGCAGTGACGCGGCGAGATCGCTCACCAGCTCCTGCTGATCCTCCTGCCCCGCCAGGGCGAGCAGGGCCCAGGCCGTACACTCCACGGTGCCTGGAGCCTGGCCGTCGAGGCGCTGCGAGGCGGCATCCGGACGGAGCACTCGGGCGCCGTCGGGCATGACCTCCACCCCCTCGACCACCAGGGCGAGAAGGCGCTCCGCCTGCGGGCCCTCGACGAGCCCGGAGGCGAGCAACACCGCGGCCGTGTAGGGGTCCATCACGTACCCCAGGTTGCGGGCCACGAAGCCGGCAGCGCGCTGGCCCACGCGGGGGCTGTGATCCCGGGTGAAGTGGGCGGCCGCGGCCGACAGCACCAAGGCCCGGGGCAGGCTGGCGGAGCCGCCACCCCACGCCGCGGCGAAGGAACCATCCGGCGACTGGCCGGCCACCACCTGGTCCACCAGGCGGCTGGTCAGGGCGCGGGCAAGCTCGTCGTCGGGCTGGGTGCGGGCCGCCGCCAGCGCCACCACCGCCTGAGGCAGATCCGGGCTCCGGGTGAAGCGCACCAGGCGCTGGTAGGCGAGGATCCGGGAGCGCCGGAGCGCGTCCTGGTCCAACTCCTGGCCCAGGCGCTCAGCGAGGTCCCGACCGTAGCCGGCCAGGGCGAAGCCATAGGCGGCGTCGCGCAGGTGGGCGCCGGGCAGAGAGCGCCCCATCTCCTCGGCCAGGATGGCCAGGGGGCCGGGGTAGACCACCAGCGAGAGGGTCGAAGATCCGGGCTGGGCGCTGTAGGGCGCCGTGATGGAGAAGTCCCGGGCCGCCGCCAGGGTGCCACCCTGCGCGCGATCCAGGCGCCGCCCGGTGGGCACCACCGTCAGCCCGCGCTCCACCCGATCCGTGGCCACCAGATCGGCCTTCAGGGTGGCTTGCCCCGGGCGGACCGCATGGATCTCGATGTACTCCAGGCGGCTGCCGTGGCTCTCGACCTGCATCGTGCCCGAGACGCTTCCCCAGGCGGCCTCACCGTCCACCCGCACGCTCAGTCCGCCAGCGAACGCTTCGTCGTCCTGGTTGTTCACCACCTGCATGGGCAGCTTCACCACGTCGCCCACCCTCAGGGTGGGGGGCTCCACCACGTCCAGGTAGACAGGCAGGGTGGAGGCGAAGCGGGCCTCGCTGCCCGCCTGTCCACCCACGCGGTCGTGGGCCAGGGCCAGGATGCGCCAGTCCGTCAGCTGGTCGGGCACCGTGACCTCGAGGGAGGCCAGGCCGTCGTTGTCGGTGACCACCAGGGGCTCGAACAGGAAGGACTCGGGGAACCAGGCGCGGGTGGGCGCGTCGTCGGCCGCGGGCTCGGACAGCTCGCCGGGCTTCTCGCCGGCAGATTCGTCCGCGACACCACGCTTGGCCTTGTCTCGCCTCGCCATGCTCGCGGAACCGGGCATGGTTGGCGAGGCCTGAGGTGAGGGCGGTGGAGGCGCGCCGCCATAGGCGGCGTCGTCCGAGGGCGACGCCTCCTTGGCCATCTCGTACTCCCCCCAGCCTTCTTCGTAGGCGACGGACTGATCGGCGGAGCTGGGCTCCATCTGGCCAGCGCAGGACAGGCCCGCACAGGACAGGAGCAGCAACCAGGGAGCGATGTTCGGGGTGCGGATCATGATGCGTTCTCCCAGACGAAGGCCTGCCAGTTCTCGACGTCTTCCGGCAGGCGACGCTTGTCGGCGACCAGCAGGCGCGGATCGGCGAGCTCGAGCAGGTCGGAGGGCAGGCGATGCAGCTCGAGGCGGCGACCGTAGGCATCCTCCACGGGTAGGTCGTTCGCAGCGCGCTCCTTCAGCATGTCGTCCCAGAGGTCCACCATGCGCTCAGGGGTCATCAGCTCGCCCTCGGGTGCGCCTTCTTCCCAGGCGGAGACCCGCATGCGGGCGTCGGAGAGCAGCTCGTAGAAGGTCTCGGCCAGGGGCACCACGGGATCGAAGGGGGTGGAGCCCACGGCGTTCACCGCCTCGGCCTCGGCCGAGGTGGCCGGGATGTCCGCGATGCGCTGCAGGGTGGCCAGCACCGCGTTCTCACCCGCGATGCGGCCCGTGAGCAGGGCCCGGGCGTCGAAGCGCCCGAAGGCTTCGCGGTCCACCGTGGCGCGCACCGTGATGCGACCCCAGTCGTCGGGGGAAAGCAGCGGGGCCAGCTGGGACAGCGCCTCGTCTACGCCGAACAGGGAGACCGCCGCCGGCGTACCGTGCTCGCCGGCCGTAGTGGCCACCGCCAGCTGGGCGACCTCGCCGGGGCGATAGACGGCCTGGCCGGGTGTCACGGCCACCGCCAGCTCGTCGGTACGGGGCGCGAGCACCACGGCGCGGTAGCCGGCCCACTCCACCGTGAGCAGGCCGTGTACTCCCGCGGGGAGGGTGCCGTGGATGACCTTCTCGTCCTCGTCGTAGGCCAGATCAGCCACCTCGTCGTAGCCGTGCATCAGATGGATCTCGCTGTCCTCATCGGGCAGAGAGCCGTAGAAGTCCGGGCCCCGCAGCAGCTTGATGCGCAGCGGATCGCCCGCGGCCAGCACCGGCTGCTCCGGCCGCAAGCGCAGATCCGGGACCGCGCCGGGGTCCACCACCACCTTGGTGGTGCCCAAGGACTGCTTGCCCACCGTCACCTCGACCTCGAGCTCATAGGCGGTGCGCACAGTACCCGAGCCCATGTCCGGGGGGGCGAGAGAGGGATCGGGGCGCACCCACAGATCCACCACGCCCTCGGCGTCCTGGGTGGCGGCGCTGTCCAGGCTCAGGGAGCCCAGGCGCGCCTGCACACACTGCAGCGAGCTGGGGTTGAAGGCGCCAGCGGCGGTGGGGTGACGCACGAAGCGTGTCTCTACCTGGCGGCTGTCCTTGCGCAGGCGCCAGTGCAGCCGGCTGGGGAAGGTGCTGCTGCGGTCCATGGCCGCCACACAGGGCCGCGCGCTCACACGGGCACGCTCGAGGGCCTGGCTGAGGTTCGAGGGCGTGCCGGGCACTCCGTCGGTGCTGAGCTGCAGCTGGGCGCCCGGGGCGGCGTCGACGCGCCAGGTCACGGTGTACAAGCGCTCGACGCCGGTGGGGCCACGCAGCCCCTGGACCACACGCGCCACACAGTCCGCTGGGGCGTCCTGGGCGCCCACCACGCGGCGCACTGCGCCATCGGCGCTCAGGGCCACCGCCAGGCGGATGCTGGCGGATCCGCTCTCCACCAGCTCGGCGCAGGGCTCGAGCCGACTGTCCCAACGATCCATGACCACTCGCTCGTCCAGAGAGGGCTCACCTCCCGAGCCGAACAGATCCTTCAAGCTCGTGCGGAACACGCGCCGCTGCTCCGACGGAGGCGGCGGCCGGTATGGCAGGGGCGGGATCACCACCGACACCGGCTTGCCCGGGTCGAGCTGTACCGCGGCCACCGCGTCGGCGTCCGCCTGGCCCGTGACGCCCTCGTCTGCTGGGTCCCAGGCGCGGCGCACCGTCACCATCGAGCCTGGCAGCGCCTTGCCGTCGGGCCGGGTGACGCGGACATAGACCCGGTTGTTGAAGTCGGGCACCAGGCCGTCGCGCAGCTCCGTCTCCAGCTGAGCCACCACCGGGTCCTCGCTGAGGATCAAGACCGAGCCACCGGCGACCCGCTCCCCCGCCGCGTCCGTGGCCTGGACCACCACCGGCAGGGTGACCTTGCCCACCAGATCCTCGGGCACCGGGTCGAGCTCGAGGGAGAAGCTGCCTTCACGGTCCGTCTGCAGCAGGTGGGGCTCGAGCCAGTCGTTGGGAGGTGGCCAGGCGTCGTAGCCCGGAGACAGCAGCCGGAGCTCCACCCGCGCGTCGGCCACGGGCGCCCCCGAGCGGTAGCGCAGGGTGCCCTCGAGGGTGGGAGCCTCGCCCACCTCGAACCAGGGCTTGGTGGCGGTGAGCTTGACCTCGAAGCGCGGCAGCGTGAACGGCTCCACCGACACATGCACCGTGTCGCTCGCGTCGCCCGAGATCCAGGTGATCCCGTAGCTGCCCATGGGAGCGTCGGAGGCCAGGGGAAAGTCGCCGCCCGCCACGCCCCAGGGGCCCGCCGCCACCTTCTCCTCGAGCAGCACGTCGCCTTCCGGGCTGCGCACCACGAAGCGACCCGGACGGTCGTCGATGGGCGCCAGATCCTTCATGCGCAGCACCGCCGCGCGGAACTTGATGGTCTGACCCGGCTTGTACAGCGGGCGGTCCGTGGCCAGGTGCACCAGGGCCGGCGCGTAGACGGGCAGCTCCGCGTCCACGGTCACGTCCCCCAGCGGAGTGTCCACCTCGGCCCGAAGGATGTAGTCTCCATCGGGCACATCGGGCAGGCGAACGTCGGCATAGCGGGTACCCGTCTGGCCCTTGTGCCAGCGCTTGACCGGCTTCAACCTGGTGGCCTCGCCCTGCTGGTCCACCAGGTACAGGTCCACGTCGTAGCGCCGCAGAGGCGCGCGGTAGTCGTCGTCGGCCCCGCCACGGGAGTAGACCGCGTCCATGTTCACGTAGACCGTCCCAGGCTGGCCGCGGCGCAGCCCGTAGGCCTCCAAGCTGGCCTCGGCCACCGGCTTGCCCACCGGGCAGTCGTGCACCAGGATGCCCCAGCGCACCCACGCCGGTATGCACACCACCAGGTTGGCGCAGAGCAGCGTGAGGACGAGAAACACGCCCCCCACGATGCCCAAGGTGAGCTTCAGGTTGCGGTGACGCTTCCTGGGATCGCGAGCGGGCGTTGGATGGGCCGGTGCAGGGGGAGCCGTCACGGGAGACCTCCGAAGGATGCGGGCATCCTACCCGATCGAGCCCCCAACGCCGGAACAGGGCGGGAGCTTTCACCCAGGACGTGGTTGGTGGGGCGGCCTGGACCGCCATCTTGGGGCCAGATGATTCATCTGAGGGCGCA
>CALDOK010000244.1 GCA_937912125.1 uncultured Pseudomonadota bacterium | reverse complement strand
TGGTCAACCTGGTGTGATACATCGCACCCAGCCAGCGTGACACACCCCGGACGAGGTTCGGGGTGTTCCTGGTTTCTCGACGAATCCCTGCCGCGCCTTAGCCCTCCCGGCTTTTCTCCTAAAGCCCCCCCTGCCACGACCGATAGAGGTCACGTTCCCGACCCAGGAGGCCCAAGTGGCTCGCCGCCGCAAGAAGAAGGCCGACACACCTGCCGCAGGCGCCCCCGCCTGGATGGTCACCTACTCCGACATGGTGACCCTGCTGCTGACCTTCTTCGTGATGCTCCTCGCCATGGCCAACTTCGACGATCTGGTGCGCCTCAACGCGGTGCTCGAGTCCATCCGGGACGCGCTCTCCATGGGTAACTTCAACGTGCAGCTGTCCAACGACTTCACCGAGGCCACACCGGCCACCTTCGACCCCGAGTCGAACACGGACGTCCAGCCGGTCGCCGTGAAGTTGCGTGAGGCGTTGTCGGAGCACCTCAGCGATGACCTGGTTCGCATGACCCAGACGCAGACCGAGATCCGGATTCAGCTCGACGAGCGGGTGCTGTTCGGTCCCAACGAGACCCGCATCCACCCCACCGCCTACGGCCTCATCGGCGACCTGGCCACCGCCATCGCGGACGAGCAGGTGGATGTCGTGGCCGAAGGGCACACCGACGCCACGGGCAGCCAGCTCGACAACTGGCAGCTCAGCGTGGATCGCGCCGTGTCCGTGGTCATGGCCCTGCAGGACTCCGGGCCCATCGCGGGGCAGAGGCTCGAGGCCCGCGGCTTCAGCCACTACCAGCCCGCTGACACCAGCCAGGCCGACTCCTCGGACTGGAACCGTCGCGTAGAGATCGTGCTCCACTCGAACAAGCGCAGCGCATACTCAGCCATCGAAGCGGTGGACGGCCTGCAAGGAGGCACCCATGGCGCCCAGGAATGAGCCCGCCGACATCGAGGTCGAAGAGACCGAGGTTCCCGCGCCTCGCCGCGGTCGGCTCGCCATCCTCGCCGTGGCGTTGTTCCTCGCCGGCGCTGGTGCCGGCTACGCGGTGTCCCTCGTCGTGACCAACTCCAGCACAGCCGAGCTTGCCGAAGATGCCGCTGTCACTGACGAAGGGGCTCCCATCGCGGACGAGGCCGCCGTCAAGGATGGCACCATCCTGTCCCTGGGCGACATGAACATCAACCTGCGTGGCGGGGGGGGCGGTCGCCTGCTTCGCATCGAGGTCCAGGTGGAAGGCTCCGCAGACGCCGTGGCCAAGTGCGAGGCCCGGCAGTCCCAGCTCAGGGACGCCATCCTGACGGTGGCCAGCGACTACAGCTGGGCCGAGCTGGAGGGTTCCGCAGGCAAGATGCGGCTGCATGACGAGTTCCTGGTCCGCATCAACGGCATCCTGCGACCCGAGCGCGTCGAGCGCGTGTACTTCACCCAGTTCGTCGTGCAGTAGGGAGGCTTGGCATGAACTCCGTCCTCACCCTGCTCGCCAGCTCCGAGAAAGACTCTCCCAAGGCCGTCCCAGAGCTCGAAGAGTCCCTCCGGGTGGCCGCGCGCACCCTGCAGCGCAGCCTGGGCAGCCGCGCCGGGGGCGACTTCCGAGTCCGCACCCGCGGGATCCGCATCAAGCCGCTGCATGTCTTCATGGAAGAGAGCCGGCCCAAAGAGCCCTCTATCTTCGTCACCTTCAACAACGGCTCCACCGCCCAGCCCGGCCTGATCCTGTTCTCGGGCAAGCTGCTGAGCCGCCTCATGGGCTGCATGCTCGGTGACGGCGAAGAGTCCGGCATGTATTACCGGGCCAAGCACCCCATCACCGACCTGGAGATGCGGGTGGGCCGTCGGGTGGTCCAGGATCTTCTCACGGGCCTCAACGCCCACTGGCCCGACCCCACCGGCACCCGCTTCCGGCTGGCCCAGGCCTCCACCCACGCCCGCTTCCTCACGCCAGATCTTCGCGAGGACGACTGTATCGGCTGCCGCATCGAGATCTCCTCGGGAGACGTGGAGTTCGGAGGGCTGCTGATCACGGTGCCCCTGCCCGCCAACCTCTCACCCATGCGCAAGACCTCGGCCACTGGGAGCGATGCGCAGGTGGAAGCGACCAGGCAGCGGGAGCGTGCGCTGGACATGCGGGTGGAAGTGACGGCCGAGCTGGCCCGCGTCGCACTGACCCTGGGCGAGGTCCGCAACCTGAACATCGGCGACATCATCCCGCTCGGCCCCAGCAGCTCGAGCGTACTGCGGGTCCACGACAAGGCCGTGCTCAAGGCCGAGCCCGGCTCGAGTGACGGCTACCGCTCGGTGCGTATCATCGAAAAGCTCGGCTGATCGCCGCACCTGGCCTCACCCCTCCCTCGCCTGCCGGCGCTGTGGTAACGTCCATCCCGCACTGACCAAGGGTGGAACTCGCGCCGCGGAAGATTGGGCTCAAGTCGCTGTGACCCCGTCCGATAGCGGAGCAGACCCAGCCCCCGTCAGCGGCTGGACTTGGCTACCTCTTCGCCCTCGAGGCTCCCATGCAAGCAGACACGCCCACCAGTGCAGGCCCCCAGGACACCTTCCTGAACCTGATCCCAGTCGACGTGGTCGTAGAGCTCGGACGGGTGCGCCTCACCCTGCGGGAGCTGTCGGCGCTCGGGCCCGATGACATCCTCGAGCTCGACCAGCCAGCCTACCGGCCCCTCTCCCTGGTGGTCGGCGACCAGGTCATCGCCCGAGGCGAGCTGGTCATGCACAACGACACCCTCTCCCTCCAGATCACCGAGATCCCGAACCAGGGCCAGGGTAGCCAGGCCTAGCGCCCTCCAGCCCGACGGGCGGAGCAACGGGAGTAGAGCCTTGTATCAGAACAATCCTCGCAGCGTAGGCCGCCGCACCGTCGATGGACTCGACAGAGCCGGCATCTGCAAGCGCTACCAGGGCAAGGTCATGTACCTGGCCCGCAGGCTGGCCGAGCGCCTGCCCTCCGACGCTGGGATCACAGTCGAAGACCTGGCATCCTACGGCGCCATCGGGCTGCTCGAGGCCTTCGACCACTTCGATGAGTCCTTGAACATCCGCTTCGGCACCTACGCCGAGTATCGCATCCGCGGCGCCATGCTCGACGCGCTGCGTTCCATGGACAGCCTAAGCCGCCGGCAGCGCAACCTCGCGAGGCAGATCGAAGACGCCCAGCGCAAGCTCCAGCTCGAGAAGGGCGCCCCCGGCACTCCCGAACAGGTGGCCAGGAAGCTGGGGATGGAGATGGAGGACTACTGGAAGGCCGTGGAGCAGGCGGCGCCTGTCTCCCACATGAGCCTCGAGGACTCCGACGGCCCCAAGGAGGGCGACAAGGGCTCCGACATGCTGGACGGCCAGCTGGCCTCCACCGGCGAGGAGGTCCTGGTCACCCTGGCCTCCCGCGACGCCCGCAGGATGCTCGAGAGCGCCATCCGCGCCCTGCCCGAGCGCAAGCGCCAGTGCGTGATGATGTACTACGGAAGAGACTACTCCCTCGCCGAGATCGCAGAGGTCTACGGCGTCAGCGTGTCCCGCATCAGCCAGATCCTCAGCGAGTCTCGCACCGCCTTGCGAAAGGTGCTGCAGGAACAGATCGCTGGCCAGGATCTCGACTGGCGCGAGGCAATCTGAGCCTCCCTGGAGGATCCATGCGAGCCCTATACGCAGCCGCCACCGGCCTCTCGGCCCAGCAGACGCGGATCGACAACATCGCCAACAACCTGGCGAACGTCTCCACCACCGGCTTCAAGAAGTCCCGTGAGGTCTTCGAGGATCTGGTCTACCAGGAGATGACGGTGGGCGATCCCTCCGAGCAGGTCCGCCGGCCCAACCAGGTCCAGGTGGGCACGGGCACGCGGGTGGTCTCGGTGGCCCGGGACTTCACCCCCGGCAGCATCCAGTACACCGGCGATGAGCTGAACGTCGCCATCAGCGGCGACGGCTTCTTCGTGGTCGAGTCCCAGGACGGGATCCCGCGCTACACCCGCGACGGGCACTTCACCCTCAACTCCGATGGCGAGCTGGTCACGGCCTCCGGCCACCAGGTCTCCCCGGGGATCCAGATCCCCGAGGGCACCACCATCACCATCGCCGAGGACGGCACCGTCAGCGTCATCTACACCGAAGACCCCACCGACCCGGTGGTGGTGGGCACCATCGAGATGGTGGACTTCGCCAACCCCGGCGGACTCCAGGCCGTAGGCAGCAACATGTACCTGGGCACCCCCGAGAGCGGCGAGCCCATCCCCATGGACCCCAACGACGGCACCGTCAGCCTGCAGCAGGGCTTCCTCGAGGCATCCAACGTGGACGTCGCCGAGGAATTGGTGGCCATGATCGTGGCGCAGCGGGCCTTCGAGCTCACCAGCAAGGTGATGGAAGCCGCTGACGAGACCATGCAGACCGTCACCAACCTCAAGCGCTGATGTCTCCCGCCACGCTCGCCCTGCTGCTCAGCTTCCCCGCCAGTGGGCAGCAAGCCGGGGTCGAGCGCCTTGAGCGCGCCCTGCGCGAGCACGTGGCGGCCCGCCTCGAGCTGGCGCCAGAGGACGTGGAGATCCTGCACCTGGGCGTCTCCACCCTGCCGCCCTGCGCCGACACGGCACGGGCCGTGCTCGAGAGCCCCCCCTCCGAGCGCTTCCGTGGCCACGCCGAGGTTTCGGTGGAGCTGTACGGTGACAGCGAGAGCTGCACCACCATGCGCCTGCGCCCCCGCATCCGCACCTGGACAGACGCGCCTGTGGCCGCTTCCGTTCTGCGGCCAGGCCAAGAGGTCCTGTGGGAGATGCGGCGCGTGGCCCTCGAGCGGTTCACCGGCACTCCCATGCAGCCCGCAGAGCTGGAGCAGGGTCGCTGGCTGGCGCGCACCACCATCGCCCAGGGCGAGCCCCTCACCGAGCTCGTGCTTCGCACCCGCCCCGACGCCGCCTCGGGGGAGCCAGTCCAGGTCCTCGCTGGAGCAGGCGGGCTGCTCATCGAGACCCCCGGACGCCTGATGAGCGACGCCTTCCTGGGCGACCGGGTTCGCGTGGCCAACATGGCCACCCACGGCGTCCACGACGGAATCCTGTTTGCTCCCGGCTGCGTCAGCACCGGAGCCGTGACCCCCCGCATGAAGGAGGCTTGTCCTCATGTCCAGAACCCCTAACGTCAGCCCCATCGGGTGGTTCACCTTCTCCATCCTGCTCCTGACGGCCCCCGCCCAGGCTCAGGACGCCGCGGTGGCTCCCGCCGACGCGGCCGCCACCGCCGACGTGGCCGTCGCCGTGGTCGCGGAGCGACCCAGCGCCCAGCTCCCAGACGCCACCACGATGTTGGCGGGCCCCACCCCCGGCAACCTGTGGACAGAGCGCAGCGCCCGCACCATGCTGGGCCAGGACGGCAACACCCGCGAGGTGGGAGACCTGATCACGGTGAACATCTTCGAGTCCGTCACTTCGTCCCTGGCCGCCGACACCGAGACCAGCCGCAAGAGCACCATCGGCGCCAAGATCGCGGCCCTGCTCGGGCTCAAGGCCAGCATGGTCAAGGCCAACCCCAACATGGGGCCAGACCTGTCCGTGTCCACCGAGAGCTCCAGCTCCTACTCGGGCAGCGGCACCACCTCCAGCCAGACCAAGCTGCAGGGCCAGCTCACCTGTGAGGTGTTGGAGGTGTTGTCCACTGGCAACCTGCGAATCTATGGCTCGAAGGAGGTCCGCTCCAATCGCGAGACCCAGCACCTGGTGCTGGAGGGCATCGTCCGCCCCAGGGACATCCGGGCCGACAACACGGTGGACTCGTACCTGCTCGCGGACGCGCGCATCGAAAACAGCGGCTCCGGGGTGTTGTCGGACAAGCAAGGCCCAGGAATTGGCCAGCGCCTGATCGACCGCGTCTGGCCATTCTAAGCAATCTGGATCCAGCACTTGCGCCGGGCCGTCCGCCCGGCGCATCATTTTTGGGAAATTGCCCTCAAGTCACCCCGCACCGATCCGAATCGCTCCTTGGAGGATTCCTATGAACATCTCCGGAATCAACGGCCTCAACGCCATTCAGCCCACCACCCCGAGCCTCGGCCAGCCCGCGCAGAAGTCTGCGACCGCCGCCCCAGGCGTGCAGGTCCAGCTGTCGAACCAGGCCAACTGGGTCTCACAGGTGCGGAGCTCCGCCACCCAGGCGCCCGAGCTGCGCACGGACGAGATCTCCCGCGCCCAGCAGGAGATCGCCGCGGGCACCCTCGAAGGCAACATCGACATGGACGCGGTGATCAACGCGCTGATGATGGAGCTCTGATGACCGCTCTGCCCGAGATGGTGGACGAGATCCACCACGAGCTCGAACCATCCGCCATCATCGGCTCGCTCGCCGAGGTGGTGGAGCGCCAGCTCGAGGCCGCGCGAAGCCTGGACGCGGGGACGCTCTCCGAAGCGACCGCCCAGCGCCAGGACCTGCTCTTCCACCTGCGCCTGGCCACCCAGGAAGCTCGCGCAGCCAGCCCGGGCAGCCGCGTCCATCTCGATCCCGAAGCTCAGCTCAACCTCCGCCGCATCGCCGCCCTCGACAGGCGGCTGCAGGTCGTGCTCGACAGCGTCAACCAGACGCTGGGCGCGGTCCTCAACCGCGGCGCCACCACCACCTACGGCCTCAACGGCCGGATGAAGCGCTAGCTCCATGTCCGTGCTCAACACCATCCGTATCGGACAGACCGGGCTCAACGCCGCGTCCGCCGGTATCGAGGTCACCGGGCACAACGTCGCCAACGCCAACACCGACGGCTACCACGCCCGCACCCTGGGCACGAGCGCCAGCTCGACGGTCAACCAGAGCGGGATGTGGTTCGGCCAGGGCACCGCCATCTCCGAGGTCGCCCGTGCCGGCGACGAGCTGGTCTCCAGCCAGCTGGTGGAGTCTCAGGGCGAGTCCGCCTTCCAGTCATCCCTGTATGAGACCCTGTCGGTGGTGGAGGCCATGTTCTCCGAGACCGACGGCTCCGGCCTGGCCACCACCCTGGCGGACTTCTTCGACAGCCTCGAGGCGGCCACGCTCGACCCCTCCGACGACTCCCTGCGCACCGGGGTGCTCAGCGCCGCGGACGACCTGGCTGGCTCCGTCGGCAGCACCTACGCGTTCCTGGACAACACCGCGGCCAGCGTCGAGGGCCAGATCGAGCAGAGCCTCGACTCCATCAATGAGGCCATCGCGCAGATCGCAGCCCTGCAGGAGTCCATCAGCAGCGACGCCGCCAGCATTGGCCAGGGCGACCTGCTGGATCAGCGCGACGCGCTGGTGTCCGAGCTGGCCGCCAGCATCGGCGCCACGGTGGACTACGGCGAGGGCAGCGAGATCACCCTCTACCTGGGCGCCCACGCCCTGGTGAACGACACCGCGGCCCGCACCCTCTCCTACGGCACCGACACCGACGGCAACCCGGTGATCTCCATCTCCGCCGACGCCGGCAGCTACGAGGTCACCTCCTCGGTCGGCGGCGCGGTGGGCGGTCTGCTGGCCTCCCACGACACCATCCGGGACGTCCAAGCCGACCTGGACAGCTTCGCCGAGACCTTCGCCGACGCCTTCAACGCCCAGCACGCCGCCGGCTACGATGCCAACGGCAGCGCCGGCGGCGCGGTCTTCTCCTACACCACCGGCTCGGCCGCCTCCAGCTTCGCGGTGGACGCCAGCCTGGCTGCCGACACCGACCTGCTGGCCCTGGCGGGGGCCTCGACGGCCTCGGCCGGCGACGGCGGCAACCTCACCGCGCTGATCGACATCCAGGACAGCGAGATCTTCGACAGCGGAACCAAGACCGCCGAAGACTTCGTCTCCTCCATCTACACCACCATCGGGCAGCAGGTTGCCTCGGCTTCGGCCGCGCACGAGAGCGCCAACGCCACCACCAGCGACCTCGAGAGCCTCTACGCCTCCATCACCGGGGTCGACCTCGACACCCAGGCGGTAGAGCTGATCCAGTGGCAGGCCGCCTACCAGGCCGCGGCCCGGGTCATCAGCGCGGGCGACCAGATGCTCAGCGAGCTCATGGACATGGCGCGATGATCGGCACCACCTACAGCTCCCGCCTCAGCAGCCTGACCCAGGCCGCGAGCAAGATCTCGAGCGAGATCTCCACCCTGCAGGAGAAGGCCACGACGGGCCTGGAGATCACCCGCCCGTCCGACGCCCCGGAGCAGGTGGCGTACCTGCACGGCCTGTCCTCCCAGATCACGGATCAGGGCACCTGGAGCACCAACGCCGAGCGCGCCATGAACTACCTGGACGGGGCCGACGACGCCCTGGCGGGCATGTCCGATCTGATCAGCTCCGCCCGCGAGCTGGCCACCCAGTACGCATCCGAGACCTACAGCGCCGAGGATCGCGCCAGTGGCGCCGTCGAAGCCCAGGCCATCTTCGACCAGATCGTCGCCTTGGCCAACACCGACATCGGTGGGCGATACATCTTCTCGGGCAACGCCTACGACAGCCCCGCCTACGACTCCGCCGGCACCTACCTGGGTGACACCGACGCTCCCACGACCCTCACGGGGAGCACCCAGGACGTGGCGACAGGCCTGGTGGGTAGCGACGCGCTGCAGAGCGACACGGACATCTTCGCCGCGGTCGGCGATCTCATCGCGGCCCTGAGCGCCGACGACACCGATGCCATCTCCGCCTCAATCGATGCTCTAGAGGCGGCAGGCGAGCAGATCAGCACCTCCAGGACAGCGGTGGCTTCCGAGTTCAACTCTGCCGAAGACGCCGTGGCGGTCTCCGAGAACATGCAGGCCTTGCTCAACGAGGCCCTCGAGAACACCGCGGGCGCCGACATGGTCTCAGTCTACACATCTCTCGCAGAGCTCCAGTCCAACTACGAGGCCGTGCTCCAGATCACGGCATCGTCCCAATCGATGAACCTGTTCTCAATGATGTAGTCCGGCCCGTATTGGGCATTCTACAAGGCGTCACAACTCCCATCTCACAAGACGCCTCCACCCCGACGCGAGGGCCCTCCCAGCCCTCACAGCAAAGGAGCACGCATGGCACTCGTCGTCAACACCAATACTGCGTCACTGAACGCGATCAACAACCTGAATCGCACCACCCGCAACCTCACTGGAAGCTACGGGCGTATCTCCAGCGGCATGCGCATCGCGCGGGCAGCGGACGACGCGGCGGGCCTGGGCGTGGCCGAGAGCCTGGAGTCCCAGAGCGTCTCGGGCCGACAGGCCATGCGCAACACCAACGACGGCATCTCGGTGATCCAGACCGCTGAGGGAGCCACCAACGAGGTGAGCGACATCCTCATCCGCATGCGCGAGCTCGCCGTGCAGAGCTCCTCGGAGACCCTGGCCGACGACGAGCGCGCCTACATCCAGACCGAGTTCGAGCAGCTCTCGGACGAGATCGACCGGATCGCCTCCTCCACGACCTTCAACGGGCTGGCGCTGGCCGACGGCTCCAACACCACGCTGGACGTCCAGGTTGGCATCAACAACTCCGCCGACGACCGGATCACCATCACCCTCGGCGATCTCACCGCCTCCAGCCTGGGCGTGGACACCGGCTCGGCCGACCTCAGCACGGTCACCGGTGCCCAGGCGGCCATCGACATCTTCGACACCGCCCTGGACTCGGTCAGCACCATCCGGTCCGACTTCGGTGCGGTGCAGAATCGCCTGGACTCGGCCCTGTCCAACATGGAGACCTACGTCGAGAACCTGGAGGGTGCCGAGAGCCAGATCCGCGACGCGGACTTCGCCTTCGAGACGGCCGAGCTGGCGAAGCAACAGATCCTGCAGCAGGCGGGTGTGTCGGTCCTGGCCCAGGCCAAGAACATGAACCAGGGTGTGCTCAACCTTCTCGGTTGATTTCCACTCTTGTTCTGCCTGTTTCGCGGCATCGCGCCGCCGGTGACACCTGCACCGGCGGCGCCGTGTGCTTCAGGTCGAGAAACTTGCTCGGCAGCCTAAAGCGCGCGCGCCGCCGTCCGATAGCGGGAACGATTCGAGCTTCGGGAGCTCCCATGGCCCTCCTCCATCCACCCAGCCTGCAGTCCGCCCTCTGCGGCGCGCTCGCGCTGCTGCTGGCGCTCTGCCCTGCCCTGGGTTGGGCCCAGGCGGGCGAGGAACCCGACGAGGGCGCGGGCCTGTTGCTGGGCCTGCGGGGAGTGGGCGAGGCCTGGCAGGAGCCCACCCTGATCCGCGAGCTGGGCCGCTCATCCCGCTTCGGGGGCACAGCCTTCATCTCCTACCATGCCTGG
>CALDOK010000243.1 GCA_937912125.1 uncultured Pseudomonadota bacterium | reverse complement strand
AGGGTTGACTGTGCCCGTAGCTGGGCTGGGTAGCCCAGCTACTCGGCGAAGCGCGCTTCCGAGATGCAGAGGTCGTTGTACTCGGTGCCGACCTTCACCGCGTCGAAGGTGATGCGCACCGACGAGGCGTCACGGGCTGGGAAGCGCAGCGTCTGCAGCATGATGAAGTCCTTGACCACGATGGCCTCGGTGCTGCCGTCGGAGAAGCTGAGCGTGATGTTGGTGGCCCGGTTGGACTTGCGCCAGAAGGTGGGGTCGTAGGCGTTGCCGTTGAGCAGCAGGAGCTTGCCTACGCGCACGTTCTTGCCGAAGCGGTACTCGACCCAGGCGCCGGTGCCGTCGCCGTCCTTCTGGTTCTCGCACCACATGGTGTCGTTGAGCATGTCCCAGGTGTTGGGCAGATCGTAGGTGCCGTCGGCGTCCTCGGGCAGGTGGCCCGAGTCGGCGGTGGCGGCGACCGTGTGGAAGGCCTCGGGCTGGTCATCGAAGACCGCGATCTCGGAGACGCACGTGTCGTTGAAGGTGGTGCCCCGGTAGATGCCCTTGATCTTGAGCTTGATGGTGGAGGTGGTGACCGGCGTGGGGAAGCGGATCTCCTCGGGCAGCTTCTCGTCCTTCAGCTCGAACTTCTGGGTGGACTCGTCGGAGAACGTGATCTCGATCTCCTTGGGCCGGTTGTGGCGGTTCCAGAAGTCCCAGGAGTACCAGTTTCCGCCCCACAGCTTGATGTGGGTGACGGTGTGCGAGCCGCCCAGATCGATCTCGAGCCAGGAGCCGAGCCCGGAGCCCTCTTCGCCCTCGACCCACACCGTGGAGACCTTGCCGTCCTTGACGTTGGTCGCGGCGTAGGAGACGCCCTCGGAGTCCGGGTAGGAGGACGACGCCAGCACCCCGGCGATCTTGACCTGGGCGGCGTGGGCCGGCGTGATCAGCAGGGCCATCAGGACGAGGGAGACAGCCGAAATCAGAAGGCTTCGCGTAGACATGATCACCTGTAGACGTACGAAAAAGGTGCGCGCCGGGGGACGACGGACGGTTCATATCCCGGAAGCGCGGACCCCGCAGGATCCTGTCTCGGACACCCTGGGAACACCTCGCCGGCGAACCGTCGTCCCCCTGGAGGATCAGAAGGTGCCGTTCAGACCGAAGCGCAAGCCCTGGAAGCCCGGGAGACTGCGGCACTGACCGCCCGCGCACCGGATGCCGGCCTTGTAGGCACCGTAGAACAGGCTGGTGGTGAGCGAGCTCGAGGGCTTGTACTGGACCTCGCCGGCCCCGTAGACGTTCTCGGCGATGTTGCCGGTGCTGCGGACCAGCGGGTTGTCGCTGAAGTCCTGCCAGAGGATGAAGGTCCACTTGTCGGTGGCGTGGAGCGCCAGGGCGTTGACCACGTCTGTGAAGTCGGTCTGCTGGGCGGGGTTGTCGCCCCACATGAAGCGCATGAAGGCCGACGACAGCTCGAGGGAGCCCAGGGGACCGGCGGGCAGCTGGATGTCCAGATCGACATGGGCGTTGACGTCGGTGCCGTAGCCTTCGTCCCGGATGTCGGCGCGACCGCCGGCCGTGGCGATGACGTGGGCCTCCTGGCCCAGCCACTGCACGCCCACCACCGGATGCACGATGGTCTCGGGGGCCCGGTTGAAGTGCAGACCGCCCAGCTCCCGGTCGCGGAACGCAGCCACAGAGATGTAGGGCATGAGCACGCCAGGCTTCAGTGCGTAGTCCACCCGAACGCGGGCGCCGGAGATGTCGTTCGAGTTCACCGCCGCCGAGGAGTCCTCGGTGATGACCCGCTCGTACTCGAGGGACGGTGCCACCGCGACCTCGTAGTTGTCCACGCCGGTGAAGGTGTTGATGAGCTCGGTGTTGACGTAGTGCTTGGCCTCGACCAGCACCACGGTGCGGCCGGGGTAGGCGGAGGCGCTGAGGTAGGCCGCGTAGGCTGGCTCGGGTTCGTCCCCCCCGAAGAAGTCGGGCGAGCGGTACTCGAACCAGTCGAACTCACCGATGAGATCGATGCCCGCCAGGCCGAAGCCTTCGACCGTCACGCCGCCCACGAGCGCGTCGAGGGGCCGCTGGTACTGGAACACTCCAGGGCCCTCCGGATCGGAGGAACGGGCGAAGCTGTAGGCCACGCCGTGGACGCCGAGGTTGAACGCCCCGAGCCCGAAGCGCTCCGCGCGCATGCCGCTGACCATGTGCTGGTTGTCGGTGTGGATGCCCACGTTCCGGTTGTCGAGCTGGACCTGCTGGGGGTTGGTGAGCCCCGAGACCCCCGTGAAGTCCCAGTTGCCTGCGCGCACCACCGCGCGCACCCCGCGCAGGGAGCTGTCGAGATCGATGTTGGTGTTCCGCACCAGGTTCAGCGCGATGCCGCGCCCGAACGAGACATAGCCGTCACCGACGTTGACCTCGAGGTGCTCGCCCTTGCCGCGCAGGTAGACCTTCTCGAGCCCCAGGTAGGCGTCGGGCCACGGCGAGCGAATCTCCGGATCGTAGAGCTCGATGGAGTGGTACAGCTCATCGTCGAGGTAGTAGCGGTTGGCGAACAGGCCCACCTGATCGATCTGGGCCCCTGCCGCGAAGCCGCCCTTGCTCAGCAGCAGGTTGAGCCGATTGACCTCCTCGACATAGTCATGGAGGTTCGGGTTGCTCTCCTCGAAGCCGGGCAGCACGTCGTCGACGTGGTAGTAGCGCAGCGCGAAGCGATCGCTGAGGGACAGAGTGCCGCCAGCCAGGGGACCTTGGCCCTCGAGCGTGACGGACGCGAAGGCGGGGGTCGTCCCCAGCAGCACGCCAGCCAGCGTCGGCGCGATCAGAGCCCTGGGAGCCATGGGCTACTCTGCGGCTGCGGCTGCGGCCCCTACGCCGAGCGCCGTCTTGATGGCCTCCTCGACGTGGACCTCCTCGCCGGGCGTGTAGCCCTGGAACACCTGGGCGATGGAGCCGTCGCTAGCGAGCAGGACGCCGTACGGGAGGGTCTTGGCGGGGTTGTACAGGGCCACGACGGAGGTCTCTCGATCCAGCAGCACCGGGAAGGTGAGCCCCTTGCTCTTGACCAGGGGCTTGACCTGGGACGACGAGCGGGCGTCGTCGGTGTTGATGGACAGGACCGTGAAGCCCTTGTCCTTGTAGGTGTCGTAGAAGCGCTGCAGGTGGGGCATCTCGGCCTGGCATGGCGTACACCAGGTGGCCCAGAAGCTGATCAAGACGACCTGGCCCGAGAAGTCGGACAGGCTGACCTGCTTGCCGTTGATGTCGCGCAGAGTGAAGCCGGGGGCTTCGTCGCCAGCGTAGGCCGGGAAGGCGCCAAACAGGGCGAGCATGAGAGAGAGGAACAGAGCGCGCAAGGGAACCTCCATGTCGCAGCAACCACCGGCCGCCCCCGCATGACGTGCCAGGGACGCCGACCCTTCGAACGGGGGCCGAATTCCATGGCGGCGCTGGGAGAGACAGGCAGGGCCTGCACCCGAAGCTAATAACCCCAAGAGGCCACGGGAAGGGTGCGAGAGTCACCGGAAAGGTGGCGTGGACGCCATTGGCGGGCGCTTCAGCCGTGGCGCCATCGGTACGAACGGCGTGGCCCTGGGCCGCCAAGGGTCGGTTGCGCGGCGTTGTACCGTGGCGACCTCTGGGCGCCATCGGTACGAACGGCGCGGTCCTGGACCGCCTACGGTCGGTTGCGCGGCGTTGTACCGTGGCGACCTCTGGGCGCCATCGGTACGAACG
>CALDOK010000242.1 GCA_937912125.1 uncultured Pseudomonadota bacterium | reverse complement strand
TGATGAGCGGCTCAGTCGGGCCAACGAGGCGACAAGGGAGCAGCCCCACCCCCACGACGTCTCGGTCCGCATGGTTGGCGCGCTCGTGGTCGCGCAGCGGAGCAGGCGTCGGGACGTGGGGTGAATGCGTGGAGAACAATCCGCAGTCCTCGAGCTGCGTCGCACCTAGCCCAAGGCATAGCCGAGGCGAGGACGTTTTCGGAGCAAGCACCCCATGGTCCAGCCTGCGCAGCGCCCTGCTTCGCCGGCTCCCCGGGCGAGTGTGGAGGCTTCACGGGCTCCGGCCCTGGTCCATCCGTGCTCGTGAGCCGAGCGTAGGAGAGGCTCGATGTGGCGAGGCGCTGTGGAGGACCAGGATCGGGGATCAGGTGGCAGAGCGCCCCAGATGGTCCGCACTGTGTCAGGCCCCCCCCTATGCGCCGGTCTGCTGCCCCACGAAGTAGGCGCGCGCATCGGCGAAGGCCGCCAGGGGGGTCCCCTCTCGCATGTCGAGCCAGACCAGGTAGTCCGAGGCGTCGGTGAGCACGTGGGCAGCCACGAGCTTGTCGCCGGGCACAAGGTCGAAGGCGTCGAGCACTGCGGCCGCTCCCACCACCTGGTCGAGCTTGCCTTCGGCGCCGAAGCGCGCGCGGTGAGCCCGCCAGAGGGCGCGGAGCACGTCGCGGTCCTCGAGCACGATGCAGTTGTTGACAGTGATCGGGCCCAGCCCGCGCAGCTTGCGCTCGAGCAGGCGCTGGACCTTGTGGACCAGGGGTGGGCGTGGCGCCCCAGGCTGATCGGCCTGTTCCTGCTCCAGCTGGCGACGGCGCTCTTCGGCCCGCTGCTCCTGTGCGCGCGCGACCTCTGTGGCGCGCTGGATCACGTCCTGGGCGGACTTGGGCCGGACCGCGCGCTGGGAGAGCATCTCGACGCGACTGAGGGGCCTCGAGGGCTTGGGCTGCGGAGCAGGCTCGGCGGGCGGCGGAGCAGCGGCGGCGGCTTCGCCGGGCCTGTCAGGGCGGTATGACGGGGTGGGAGGGCCGGCCTTGGCCACCGCCGCGCGGGCCAGGGCCTTGGCGAGGGCCACCGGGTCGGGCTCTTGCAGACGGGGGACGGGCGCTGGGGGAGGCACGGGCACAGGCTCGGACAGGATCTCGGCCGCTGGCTCGGGCAAGGTCGGCGCAGGCGGCGCCGGCTCGAGCAGATCCGGGGGAGGCTCGAAGAGATCAGGGGGGGGGGCCCCGGTGGCCACCGGAAGGCCGGCGCGCGCCTTGGGCGGCGGCGGAGGCGGAGGTCGCGGGATGGACATATCGTCCAGGGAGGCGATGTCAGGGTCGCCGCTGGTGATGTACTGGGAGCGAGGCGAACGCCCCCCCGGCCCGATGAGCCGGCGCGCGGGCGCCCGGGGGCCTTCTTCAGGAGCCGAGAAGTACGGATCCGTCAGCTCGAGGACCGGTGGGAAGACCTGCGCCGAGCTGGACTCGGGCTCATCGAGGGGCACCTCGTCGATGCCCGACTCGGCGTTGGGGGGCTCGAAGAGACTCGCGAGTGGATCGAAGCCCTTGGGACGTCGCGGCATGATGCGTTCCGAGCTGAAGGAGGTTGCGCGGACCCTGGAAACGCCAGGCCCACACGGCTCCGTTATTCTAGCCTCCATGAACGATTGCGCCACCTCCACCCTCCAGCGATCCATCCAAGCTGTGCGGCTCGATGGCGGCACACCCGTGCTCCTGGTGCGCCACGCGCGCACCGCGGACAACGCGGCCCGGGTGCTCGTCGGCAGGAGAGACGTGCCCTTGGACGAAGTTGGCCGGCACCAGGCCGCGCGTCTGAGGGCCGCCCTGACGCCGCTCGCACCATCCACTCTGGTCACCAGCCCCCTCGCGAGGGCCCGCCAGACCCTCGCTGGCCTGGGACCCGCGCATGTCGAAGCCGAGCTCGTGGAGGTGGACCACGGGGAGATCGAGGGCCTGCAGGAGAAGGTCTTCCTCAGCCGCTACCAGGAGTTCCTGGTCCGCTGGAGGCGTGATCCCGAGCACACCTGCATCCCCGGCGGCGAGAGCCTCGGCCAGGCGGCTCGCCGCAGCTACCAGGCTCTCGAAGAGATCGCCCGGCAGGCGACACCCTCATCGCTGGTGGTGGTCTGCAGCCACCAGCTGGTCATCGCCACCCTGCTGTGTCGGTGCCAGCAGATCCCCTTGGCCCGGTACCACGACTTCACCTGCCGCAACACCGGAATCAACCTGCTCGGCTACCGCGAGGGAACCTGGAGCGTCCCGCTGACCGATCTCCTGGACCACCTCGAGGGCTAGGGCCTGGCCTGGATCTCCCGGATGATCTCGCGGACCTCGTCGCCGTCGAAGCTGTAGAGATCGAGGCAGAAGTTGCAGGTCATCTCTGCGGTGCCTTGCTCCGCCAGCAACGCGTTCAGCTCGTCGATCCCCAGCCCCATCAAGATGTCTCGGCTGCGCTCGTGGCTGCAGGTGCAGGCGAAGCGCAGCGCGCGGGTCTCGAGGATCTTCATGGGGAAGCCCCAGATCTCACCCGCCAGGACGGCCGGCAGGACCCGATCCAGGGAAGCCTCGGCCAGCCCTCCGAAGAGGTCTTCGAAGACGGAGGTCTCCTGATCGGGCAGCTTCTCCACAAGCAAGCCGTGGGCCACGCGGACGGCCCCTTGGTCATCCAGCTCCGCCTGGATGCGCACCACGCCCACCGCCTGCTGGGAGTGCACCAGGTAGGCCTGCAGCGCCCCCTGGAAGTCGGTGTCCTCCACCGGCGCGACCCCGCGGTACAGCTCGCGGGTGGCGTCGTGCTTGATGACCATGATGGCGCCGCGCAGGGGCCGGGATCGCGGGATCACCGCGGGGGTGAACCGACCGCGGGTGGCGCCGTCGGCGTGGACGTCGGCGATCATGGCGAAGCGAGGCTGCTCACACTGGAACTGCAGGGTGAGCCGCTCTTCGCCCTTGATGTAGGCCGACATCAGCTGAGCGGCGATCAAGCCCTCGGAGGCCGCCACCGCCGCGTGACCGCTGAGGCCGTGGCGAGCCCGCAGCTCCTCAGCGGCCGCGGTGGCATCGACGGCCAGGACGCGAACACCGGCCACGTCGGACAGGCCGACGACGAAGCTACCTGTTGGGGTGTTCATGGTGGACCTCTCAGAGCCGGCCAAGGGCGTCGTCCATGCGGGCCAGGAAGTCATCGGCGCCGACGAAGCCGGTGACCTTGAGGTCGTCCATGGTGGTGCCGTCGGGCAGCACGAAGACCACGGTGGGCAGGCCCACCACCTCGTACTTCTCCTGCAGCGCTTTGACGGTGGGGTCCTTGGCGTCGGTGGAGTCCAGCATGACCGGGATGAAGGACGCGGAGCGCTCGATCACCCGGGGGTCCTGATAGGTGATGTGCTCGAGCTCCTGGCAGGCGGCGCACCACTCGGCGGTGAAGTCGATGACCAGGGGCTTGTTCTCGGCCTTGGCTTGGGCCATGGCCGCAGCCTCGTCGGCCTGCCACTCGATGTGGGGTCCTGCGGCCTCGACGCCGGTGCCTGAGGAGAACTGCAGCGGGGGCAGGATGAAGCCGTAGGTGGCCATCAGCCCCACCAGCAACCAGGCACCCACGATGCCGGCCACCACCGAGTACAGCTTGTGGGCCTTGGTGATCTTGGGACCCTCGGAGTCATCGCTGGGCCAGCCGAAGACCGCGGTGGAGAGCAGCACGCCGGCGGTGAGCATGGCGGTGGCCCACTCGGGCATGTGCGCCTTGATGAAGTAGATGGCGCCCAGCAGCATGATCACGCCGAAGACGCGCTTGACCGACTCCATCCAGGCGCCCGGGCGCAGCAGCACACTCGAGAACACGCCAGCGGCCAAGAAGAGCACGCCCATCCCCAGGGAGAAGGCGAGCATCAAGGAGACACCCAGCAAGATCTCGCCCTCGGTGCCCACCAGCACCATCAAGGCCGCGATGACCGGGCCAGAGCAGGGGCCCGCGACGATGGCTCCCACCATGCCCACCACGAACGCGCCGCCATAGCCGGCGCCGCCCATCTGGTTGAGCTTGGTGGTGACGCCGGACGGCATGGCCACGTCGAACAGACCGAACATGGCCAGGCCCATGGCCGCGAAGAAGAAGGCGACGGTGCCCACCACCCAGACGTTCTGCATCCAGGCGCCGAACAGGCCCCCGGTGAGGCCGGCGGTGGCCCCCAGGGCGGTGTAGACCAGGGCCATGCCCGCCACGTAGGTGAGAGAGAGGGAGAAGGCCTTGAGGCGGCTGCCCGAGGCCCGCGCGCCGATGATCCCGATGGTGATGGGAATCATGGGGAGCACGCAGGGGGTGAGGCTGACCAGGAAGCCGGCGCCGAAGACGAACAGGACGAGCCAGAACAATCCCTTCTCGCGCATCTGGCTGAAGGTGTCGCCATTGACGGCGGCCCCGGGCGACGAGCTGGAGGCCGCAGCCACCGCGGGGGCGCCCTCGCCCAGGGTGATCTCGAGCTGGAAGTCCTCGTAGCGAGGCATCAGGCAGAGGTCGTCCTTGCAGGCCTGGAAGCCTACCGTGACGGGCACGCTGTGGGTGCCGTCGGGGCCCGTCAGGTCCAGGCTGGCCACGAAGTCACCGCCGATCTCGGCGCGCTCCATGCCGGTGGTGGGATCGACGAAGGTGTTGGCCGGCGGGAAGTGCTGCGTGCCGGCCTGGACCGGAGCGCCCTCGCCCAGCTCGATGAAGGTCATGCTCTGGTTGATGTGCCAGCCCTCGAGCTGGAAGAAGGCAACCCGCACGCCGCCGGTGCCGGCCAGCGCCTTGACGCCCACGGGGTCTTCCTGGGTGAGGGCGGGCCGCGGCCCGAAGGCGGCCAGATCCCCAGCGGCCTGCCCGTGGGCGCCGCCTTCGATCACGGTGAGGGTGACAGGGACGCTGCGCTCCCGGGGCAGGTAGCAGAGGTTGCCGCGGCAACCCTGGTAGCGGACCTGCACCTCGATCTCGTAGGTGCCCACCGCGGCAGCCTGGGCCTGGATGGGGAGCGTGATGGTGAAGCTCTCGTGGTACAGCTCGCGCTTCTTGTCCGGGAAGGCGGGGTCGGGCTCGAGATCCCCCAGCGGCATGTCGGGCTCCCCCAGCTCGAAGGGGCCAGGTTGGTCCATGCGGAGCTCGAGCATGTCCCGGTAGACGTGGTGCTCGGCCGGCACCACGAGCAGCACGGCGAGCTGGGCGCTGCCGCCCGCAGGGACGTCGATGGACGCGATCTCGACCCGGAACGGATCTTCTACCTGGCCGGGTTGCTGCGCGAGGGCCAAGCCAGGGGTCGCCAGGAGCAAGGAGAAGACCAGAGACAGGAGCGTGCGAAACATTAGGGCACCAGCGGGCTGGGTGTTCGTGACTCGGCCGTACAGGTAATCCGCACGGGCCCTGGGTCAATCTGTCATCCTCACCACACTCGCCCTTCCCTTGCCCCAGCCCATGGTGCGTGTGAAAGGAGCATCCCCCCAGCCACCTCGAGGAACCCATGCCTCTCCTCGCCGGCCCCCTCCCCGCCCCTCTCCGCACCATCCACATCATGGGAATCTGCGGCACGGCCATGGGCTCGCTCGCGGCCATGCTCGTGGACGCCGGCTACACGGTCACCGGCAGCGACGCCGGGGTCTACCCGCCCATGTCCGAGGTCCTCGCGGGCCTGGGCATCAAGGTGATGGAGGGCTTCGAAGCTTCGAACCTCGATCATCGTCCCGATCTGGTCGTGGTGGGCAACGTGGTCCGTGCCGTGTACGACGAGGCGCAGGCCCTGCTGAGCAGCGATCTGGTCTACTGCTCATTCCCGCAGCTGCTGGGCGCCATGTTCCTCGAAGACACGCGCTCCCTGGTCATGGCGGGCACCCACGGCAAGACCACCACCACCGCCATCGCCACCTGGCTCCTCGAGGCCGCCGGCCGAGCCCCCGGCTACCTGGTGGGCGGTGTCGCCGCCAACCTGGATCGGACCGCTCGGGCCTGCGGCGCCGCCCCTGGGACGCCCCGCCACTTCGTGATCGAGGGCGACGAGTACGACACCGCCTTCTTCGACAAGCAGCCCAAGTTCGTACACTACCGGCCGCGCACCGCCCTGCTCACCAGCGTCGAGTTCGACCACGCCGACATCTACCGGGACCTCGACCACGTCAAGTCGGCCTTCGAGCGCTTCGTGGGCTTGATCCCCGAGGACGACGGCTGCTTGGTTGCCTACTGGGCGGACGAGAACGTGCGCGCGGTCTGCGCCGAGGCCCGCTGTGAGGTCCGGCGCTACGGCCCCGACTGCGCCTGGGACGGCCGCGTGCTCGAGGTGGACCCCACCCGGGGCGTGATGAAGTTCGAGGTGCTGCGCCAGGGCCGTCGCTTCGGCGTCTTCGAGTCGTGCATGGTGGGTGAGCACAACCTCTGGAACCAGGTCGGCGTGGTGGCCGCCCTCGAGCGCGAGGGGCTCAGCGCCGCCGATCTGGCCGCGGGCTTCCCGGGCTTCCGCGGAATCCGCCGTCGCCAGGAGCTCCGAGGCGTGGTGGGTGGGATCGCGGTGTTGGACGACTTCGCCCACCACCCCACCGCCGTGCGCGTCACCCTGGACGCCCTGGCCATGCGCTTCGCCGGTCGCCGCCTCTGGGGCGTCTTCGAGCCCCGCTCGAACACCAGCCGCCGAGCCCTGTTCCAGCAGGACTACGCTGTGGCCTTCGACGCAGCCGATGTGGTGGTCATCGCCGATCCCGGCCGCAAGGACAACCTCCCCAGCGCCGATCTCTTCAGCCCCGCCCAGCTGGTGGCCGATCTGCTGGCTCGCGGCGTGGAGGCCCTGTACCTGCCCGAGCCCGACGAGATCGCGGCGGTCGTCGCGGCCAACGCTATGCCAGGCGATGTGGTCGCGGTCATGTCCAACGGCAGCTTCGGCGGCCTGCACACCAAGCTGCTCGACGCCCTCGGCCAGCGCTTTGGCCAGGAAGCCACCTGATGAAGGCCTCGATGCTTGCGCCCCCCAATAGCCCTCGGGTATCAACCCACATGATGCGCACCCTCCTGCCCCTCCTCTTGGCGCTGCCCGCCTGTGCCCCCATCACCGACGGCGGCGACGACGTGATCATCGCGGTGGACAACGCCACGATCACCCTCTCACTGCGCAACCCCACCGTCGATGCGGATCCCATCGAGGGGGTCAGCTCCATGCGCATCGACGTCGTCGTCGACGGCCAGGTCCTGCGTTCCGAGAGCTTCGACTACCCCGGCGACCCACCGGAACTCAGCGGCATCGCCGAGTATGGCGTGGTGCGCTTCGAGGTGGCCGGCACCGACGGCAGCAGCGTCCGATCCTACGGCCGCAGCGCGCAGGTCGTCCTCGAGCCCGACGAAGACCTGTGGGTCCCCATCACCTTCCTGCCGGTCAACCGCGTCTTCGCCATGACCGAGAACATGGGGCAGCCGCGCAGCGAGCACGACGCCATCCCGCTCCCCGACGGGCGCGTGCTGATGTTGGGTGGGCACAACCCCACCCGCAGCGCCAGCTACCAGGACATCGAGACCTACGACTTCTACGAGGGCGTGTTCTCGTCGCCAGGCGCCGTCACCGACGTGGGCGTAGCCGGCGTGCAGTGGGCCTGGACCACCGAGTCCCAGCTGCTGTTCTTCGGTGGCCAGGACGCCGTGACGGGCCCCCAGGACGGCGTCTGGCTCTACGACCCCATCCAGGACACCATCAGCCGCATCGCTCACCTCATCCAGGCGCGCTCCGGCCACTGCAGCGCCCAGTACATCGACAACTCCATCGTGATCTTGGGGGGCGCCGGCACCAGCAACCAGGGTGACCTGCTGCGCTTCTACACCGACGACTCGTCCTGGCTCTCCACCTCCGTCGGCTTCGGAAACGGTATGACCTCCGAGGGCACCACGGGCTGCGGGGTGGCCGAAGAGGGCAAGATCTTCGTCCAAGGCGACAGCCAGTCCACCACGGGCGTGCTCGATCCCTTCAGCGGCACCGGTATCGGCGAGGGCTTCGAGCCCATCTCGGCGTCGGCGGCCGGGACCTACGTCCGCGACGCCATCATCCTGAACATCGAGCCCAGCGTGTTCTGGATCGGCGGAGGCGTAGACATCGAGGGCAACATCGTCACCAGCGAGGGCCAGGAGTTCCGGTTGGACTCCGCGGGCTTCGTGACCGGCACGCCGCTGGCCACGCCCCGCCAGGGAGCCTCCTGGTCGCCGTGGATCGAGGAAGGCTGGATCGCCGTGGCGTGCGGGTACGCGGACGTCTCCTCGCGCACCTCGGTGAACAAGGTCGAGCTGTTGGCGCCCGGCAGCGGCGAGAAGGGCCCCACGGTCGATCTCGATCGCTCCCGCCCCGGCTGCGCGGTCACCACCCTGCACGACGGCGCCCTGCTCATCTCTGGCGGCTTCGAGCTGGGCACCAAGACCACGGACACCGCCGCCATCATGGTGCCCTACATCGAGGGATAGCCTCCGTCGTGCGCTCCTGAAGCAGCGGCGGGATGCCCGAGGGCATCCCGCATCCAGCCCCGAGCTTCGTGTGGGAGCTTAGAGGCCAGCCTTGGCGAACCAGGCGTCCATGACGGCCTCGAGGCTGTCTTCGCCCGGCATCTCTTCGAGGTCGTAGGACACCGAGTAGATGGGCTGCTTGGTCTTGATGAGGTCGGCCAGCTCGATGGGCGTACCGGACACCACGAAGTCGCACGGCACGTTGTCGATGGTGGCCAGCAGGTCGGCCTGCTGCTTGTCGGAGTAGCCCATGGCCGGGACCAGGGGGCCCACGTTGGGGTACTTGGCCAGGGTGTCGGCCAGCTCGCCCACGAAGTAGGGCCGAGGATCGACGATCTCGGCGCCCGCCCGCTGAGCCAGCAGGGTGCCGGCGCCGTAGAGCATGCCGCCGTGGGTGGTGGTGGGACCGTCTTCGACGACCACGACCCGCTTGCCCTTCAGGATGGACTCGTCGTGGCCCATCAGGGTCAGCTTGGAGTCCACGCAGATGACCTGCGCCCTGGGGTTGAGCTCTGCGGCCAGGGCCTTCTCGGAGGCGATGTTCTCGGCGGTGGCGCTGCGGCTCTTGGCGATGAGGATGACATCCGCCATCCGGACCTGAGCTTCCGAGGGGTAGTAGCTGCGGCTGTGGCCCGGACGATGGGGGTCCATCAGCACGACGTACATGTCGGGCTTGATGAAGCCGATGTCGTTGTTTCCACCATCCCAGAGGATGAGATCGGACTCTTCTTCGGCGGCTTTCAAGATGGAGGGGTAGTCCACGCCGGCGTAGACCACGCGGCCACGCTTGATGTAGGGCTCGTACTCCTCGCGCTCTTCGATGGTGCACTCGTGCTTGACCAGGTCTTCGTAGGTGGCGAAGCGCTGCACGGCCTGGGCCGCCAGGTCACCGTAGGGCATGGGGTGACGGATGCCGACGGCCTTGAGCCCACGCTTGTTGAGCAGATCGATGAAGTAGCGGGTGGTCTGGGACTTGCCGCAGCCGGTGCGCACCGCGCCGATGCCGAGCACAGGCTTGGTAGAGGGGATCATGGTGCGCGCGCCGGGCAGCACGAAGTCCGCGCCCACAGCGTTGCAGCGGGCCGACATGGTGGCGATGTGGTCCCATGAGACGTCCGAGTACGCGAACACGAACTGCTCGACGCCTTCCTCGAGGGCCAGGCGCTCGAGGTCGGACTCGGGGACGATTGGGATGCCCTTGGGGTAGCGAGGACCGGCGAGCTCGGTCGGGAAGACACGATCGTCGATGCCGGGGATCTGGGTGGCGGTGAAGGCCACCACCTCGACGTTGGGATCATCGCGATAGAGCACGATGAAGTCATGGAAGTCGCGGCCAGCCGCGCCAAGGATGGCGATACGCATGGAATCTCCTGCTGGGGCAGGTTGATTCGGCTCCGAACAAGTGCCGAGTGGCACCCCGGGCGCACCGAGGGGGATGGCTGGATAATGGCCGAACACGGGTCGTGTCAAACGGCCTGGATCAGCCCCTGCGCCCTCCCCTGCAGGCTCCCCACCATCCTCGGGGCCCCGTCCATGCCACAGCCCGCGCGCGTCTCCGCATTGATGGCCGTTCGAGACGGATCTTCGGGGATCGATGCGGCCCTGGCCTCGGTCCTGGCGTGGGGCGATCACCTGCTCGAGGCGGTGGTGGTGGACGACGGCAGCCGGGACGACACCCCCGCTCGCCTGGCCGCTTGGCAGGCCAAGGATCCCCGGGTCCGGGTGCTGGGGCGGCCAGCACGGGGCCTGGTGCCCGCGCTGAACGAGGGGCTGGAAGCCTGCCGCGGGTGCTGGGTGGCCCGCATGGACGCCGACGACCTGGCGAGCCCGCACCGGCTCACCATCCAGGCGCCGCTGCTGGAGGCCGACCCGAGCCTGGTGCTGGTGGACGGGCAGGTGCGCTTCTTCCGGGATCACGGCGAGGTGCCCGAGGGGATGCGCCTGCACCAGGACTGGATCAACGCCGTGATCGAGCCGGAGGACTTCGACCGGGCCTTCTCGGTGTAGAGCCCGGTGGTGCACCCCGCCGCCACCTACCGACGCGAGGCCGTCTTGGCTGTGGGAGGCTACCGCGGCGTGGCCCAGTGCCCAGGGCTGCCGGAGGGGCCCATCCCGGAGGACTACGACCTCTGGCTGCGCCTGCACGGCCGGGGCGGCCGCTTCCGCAAGGCGCCCGAGGTGCTCGTGCAGATGCGGGACCGTCCCCAGCGCCTCACCCGCACCCACCCCGCCTACAGCCGCGAGGCCTTCCGTCGGGCGCGCGCCCTGTGGCTGGCCAGCACCCACCTCTCACGCCCCCGCCGGCTGGTGGTCTGGGGCGCAGGCAAGGAGGCGCGGCCCTGGATCCGCTGGCTGCTGGCCCAGGGGCACAGCCTGGTGGGCGTGGTGGACATCGATCCGCGCAAGATCGGCTCCACCCGCCACGGCGTCCCCATCGTCGATCCCCAGGCCCTGGTCGGCATGGACGTGGACCTGTGCCTGGTGGCCGTCGCGGCCCGCGGGGCGCGCCCGCTCATCCGCGAAGCCTTGGCCCGCTCGCGCCCGGACTGGCGTGAGGGCGAGGGCCTGCTGTTCCTCCGCTGACACCCAGAGGGATGCAACGAGCCCTCCAGCGGGCTAGCAGCGGTGGAGAGCGAAACGCCCCTCCCCGGAGACTCCATGCTCGCTGCCCTGCCGCTCCTGCTCTGCGCCACGTCATTCGCTGGCGAGCCCGGGTACTACCACCCCGACTTCGTGGGGCCGCACTCGGCGCTGTTCGAGAAGGCCAGCGCCCACGTCTCCGAGAGCTTCGGTGGCATCCAGGCCGAGATGGCCCGGTTGAGCCCCGACCTGGTGGCTCTCGACCAGGGCGCCAGCCTGTGCGCCGAGCGCGCCCCCGAGGGCTTCCTCACCTACGCCACTGAGATCCGCCGGCAGAGCAACGGCCAGACCGCGCAGGTGCAGGCCTTCGTGGACACCCTGGTGGACGACTTCGAGGTCACCTTCGGCGGCGCCATGGAGCGGGTGCTCGAGGCCGCCACGGTGGGCTACGACGTCAGCCTGTGCCGGGCCGAGGGCATCCACGCGCTGATGGGACGAAGCCAGTGCGAGGGGACCGATCTCGCGCCCATCATCGGGCAACACATGGACGGCGACGCCGAGCTGATGGACGACGTGGACGAGATCATCGCCCTGCCCTGGCCAAGCTTCGAGCTCCAGGGGCGCGCCCAGCCGGTCATCCCCATCACCGGCGTGGGCAGCTACCTCGACCTGGACGCCCTCACCGACGCCCTGCTCCGCGACGCCATCGCCCAGTCCAAGGCCCGCCATGCCGAGGCGCTCGAGGCCGTCGAGGCGGATCTCGAAGAGGGCGACACCCAGGCTGTCCGCAGCGCCGCCCTCGAGAAGGCCCAGGACTACCGGGCCCTGTACGAGCGCGACATGGCACAGCTCGGCGAGGGCTTCTTGGACTCCATCCAGGCCAGCCTCCTCAGGCTCCAGAAAAAGGGAGCCCCCGCTGCGGTGGGCGTCTGCGCGAACCCCCAGGGGCTGGGTGGCTGCTCGGGCGAGGACGTCACCGAGGCGGTCTTGCCGCTGCTGCTGGCCGACAAGAAGCTGCTCAAGGCCCTTCAGTAGAGCTCGCCGCGCACGCCCAGGATGGGCACGAAGTGGGGGCCATAGACGAAGGTCTCCTCGTCGTAGTCGTAGCTGTAGACCGGGTACATCTCGTTGGACCGGCCGGGGATGATCCATCCCTCGGCGTAGACGGCGCCGCGCCAGTGCTCCCGCTCCCAGCGGTGCTCGAGGTGTAGATCGATCTTCTGGTAGGCGGGCATGACCGCGCTGTTGCGCTCCCCCAGCATGGGCTCGTAGCTGTCGACGCTGGCCTGGTACAGGCCGTCGACCACCGGCGTGTAGGGGAAGCCCGAGCCGTAGCGGTACCGCACCCCGGCGTTCCACTCAGGCAGGAAGGTCCAGGACGCCACCAGGCCCAGGGTGAGCGGCTGCGCCCAGTCGTAGCGACTCCATGCGTCCCCGATCAGGCGCTGGCTGTGGGACATGCTGATGGTGGTCCAGAAGAAGAAGACCTTGCGGATCCGGTAGCGGGCGCCAAGCTCGGCCCCCAGGGCCCTGCCGTCCACACCTCCGGTGGGGGCCTGGCCGGGCGTCTCGAGCACCATCTCTCGCAGCTGCTTGCCGTAGACGTCGCCGGTCAGGGTCAGCCGCTCGTGCAGCACGCCGTCCACACCCAGGGCCAGCTGCTCGGACCGGATGGCGGGGAGGTCGGGGTCGCCCGCGGCGGGGCTCAGGGCGTCGGAGCTGGGAAACTGGGAGTAGCGGCCCATGCCCGCCCGCAGGGTCAAGGCGGGCGTGGCCTTCCACTTCAGCCCCAGGCGCGGATCCGGACTCCACGCACCCGTGAGGGTGTCGTGCTCGAGGCGCATCCCCGGCAGCAGCCTCCAGGCGCCCAGCTGGGCGCGCAGCTCGGTGTAGGCCGCGACCCTGAGCCGATCGATGCGCTCGTCCACCGACAGGCCGCGGGCCATCATCGGCGCCTCGGTGACCACCTCGGGCCAAGCTTGGTCCACGCTGGCGCTGCGCAGGACCCGCTCGGCCCGTCCCCTCACCCCGGCCGCCAGGTGCAGGTCGCTGCGGGCGATCCAGACCAGATCCTGTCGGAGCTGCAGGTTGGCCTCGCGTCGATCTTGCCAGGACTCCTGCAGCTGAGCCGGCCAGCTGTCCAGCACCAGGGCCAGGGTGCCGTCGGAGCGCAGGCTCTGGGAGGCATCGTGGCGGATGAGGGAGGTGGCCAGGTAGCGGTGGCGGTAGGAGAGGACGGGCTCCGAGAGGGCCTCCAGGGGATCGAGCTCCTCGGGCTCTCGCACCAGGCGGTCCCAACGATCGCTGGCCGCCAGCGCGCTCAGGGCCGTGCGGTGGTCGGGATCGGGCACGTGATCGATGCGCGCGTAGGCGTCCCAGAACACAGGCCAGGTGGTGTACTGCCCGCTGCTGCCGCCCACCATCCAGTCCATGTACGACCGACGGCCGCTGGCGCTGAGGTACAGGTCCCGCCCCAGGGGGGACCGGATCAGGCCGCCGGCCATGATGGCGTTGACGTCGATGCCAACCAGGGGGCGCTCAGGGGTCAGGGCCTGGGTGCGCGCGTCCACCACGGCGCCCGTGGCGTCGCCGTGATCGGCGCCGAAGCTGGAGGGGTAGAGGGTGAGCTCCTCGAGCAGGCCCGTGTTGACCACGGAGGTGAACTGCTTGAAGTGAAACAGGTAGGGCAGCTCCACCCCGTCCAGGTAGAGCCGGTGCTCATCGGGCCCCGCGCCCCGGATGGCCAGGGCGCCGGCGCCCGGTGCGTACTCGCGGGTGACCGCCACCCCAGGTAGGGCTTGGACCAGGCGCACGGCGTCGCTGTGAGTGCCTGGAGTGAGCTCGACCTGCTCTCGATCCAGGGCATGCTGGATCGGCGCGGCGGCTTCCTGGTAGTCCTCCACCACGATCTCACCCATGGCGCCGCTGGCTCCCGGTCTCCCGCTGCGCAGCACGATCTGCAGGGGGCCGCCCGGCGGGAGGGCTTGAACGAGCTCTCGGGGCTCGAAGCCCGCCAGGGAGACGGACAGAACCACCTCGGCCCGACCCGCGGGTAGCAACAACTCGAAGCCGCCTTCCGGACCGCTCCGGGTGTGCTGAGGCATGCCCTCGATGGTGATCCAGGCGCCGGGCAGCGGAAGCCCCGCGACATCGACCACCCGGCCCCGCAGCTCCACCTGGACCTGCTGAGCGGCGAGCGGAACGGGCGGCGCCTGGGCCACCGAGGGTGGCGTGAGCGCGAGCGCCAGCAGCACCGGGATCATGGAGTCCCGTCCCAGGTCTCGATGTGCCGGCTGGCCTGGATGCGGACGCGCTGCCCCAGCACGGCCTCGCGAGAGCAGAGGCCCTCAGCGATCCAGGCGAGCTGGAAGGGGCCCCGGGCTGGGATGGGATGCTCACAGGGGATGGTGAGGTTGTCGGGCGGTGACTCGCCCAACCATGGCACGTAGGGCTCGATGCTGCCTAAGCGCAGGCCCCACGGGCTGTCGTCGTCGCGCTTCAGGGTGACCTCGACCATGCCTCCGCTGGTGGGAAGGTAGGGCGAGTCGAGCAGGCGCCCGTCGTGCTCGAGCCAGTGGTAGCTGTGGTCCGCGGTGGGTGAGGGATCAGTGTCCCAGGGCACGTCCACGAACGCCCAGGCGGTGGAGCCGCGGCCGTCAATGACCAGCACCGCCATGCTTTGCAGCCCGGGCTCGATGGCCTCACCCACCTCGACCTCGAGATCCTCGGCGTCGAGCAGGACCTCCGCAGGGACCCAGTCGGTGCTCAGGGGGTCCAGCTCCAGGAAGGTCCCCTGCCCTCCAGCGCTCATCCAGCGAGCCTGGTACCGGCCCTCGGGGTCGTCCAGCGGCAGCCGTAGGCGCGCGGCTTCTCCGGGCGCGGGTCCAACCCGGGCGGCGCCCTCGAGCGCCAGCCGTCCCTCGAGGGTGAACGCCTGGGCGGGGCTGTCCAGGGGCAGCGCGACCACCGCGCGCTGGATGGGCGGAAGCGCCGGTGGCAGCAGCGGACCCAGGCCCAGCCCGACGCTCAGGGAGAGCGCCGCCGTCTCTTCGATCTCTCCGTCGGCGTGGGTCGCCACTAGTGTCAGCTCCCAGTCACCGGGCTCATCGGGTACCGTGAACGCGATCGAGGGCCCCTGGGCGACCTCGTCCCCCAGGCTCCACTCCAGCGTAGGCAGCACGTCGTGGTAGAAGCCGGCGTCGCCGTAGATCAGGGCCTTGGCGGTGATGATCTGCCCTGGCGCGGGGGCTGCGTCACTGACCTGCACGCCCACGATGCGGAAGTCCACGAGATCGTGGCGGTCGTGAGGGAAGGGTGCGAAGCAGCCTGCGCCGAGCCCGAGCCCGAGCGCCAGCGCCGCCGCGATGGTGGTCCTGCTTGCCAAGTCTACCTCGGGTGAATCATGCCCACCGCACGGGTTGATAGCCTGTCCTGGCGCAGCAGCCACCTCCGGAAGTGAGGCCCGCTACGGGATGGAGTGGAGGCCTTGGGCATACATTCGCTCGCGATTAGGTCCTGGACATCGACGCATCGAGAGGGATGGCGTCGGAACCCCAAAGGAGAGACCCATGCCCGTGAACCCCAAGCTGCTCAGCGCGCTCGAGCAGGCCATCCAGGCCGAGATCGAGGGCTACCACTTCTACACCATGGTCGCAGCCGCGACCAAGGACCCCAAGGGCAAGGAGACCTTCGAGGCCATGGCCCAGGACGAGGTCCTTCACGCCGAGTTCCTGCGTGCCCAGCACCACGCGCTGGAGACCACGGGCCGGGTGGACGAGATGATCCGGATCCTGGGTGAGCCGGGCTTCGAGGCGGGCGTGTCGTTCTTCTCCGAGGGCCTCAAGCAGCGCGCAGCCAAGGCGCACTTCGAGATGACCGCACTGAGCGTCGGCGCCCAGCTCGAGGCCGACGCCATGCGCTTCTACACCGAGCAGGCCGAGCTGGCCGATGACCCCTCCGTGGCGAAGTTGTTCAGGGATCTCGCCCAGTGGGAGCGCGGCCACCACGACGCCCTGGTCAGCCAGATGAAGGAGCTGGAGCAGGAGTACTGGGCGGCCAACCGCTTCGCGCCGTTCTAGGCCGCCCAGAGCCATCCTTTGGCGGCCTTGGGCCGCACCGCGTGCTTGGTCCGCTACTGTTCCGGGGGCACTTGGGACCGGGGCAGAGGTTCGGGCTGTTCTGCCAGGATCCAGCCCATGACCGTCATGGCCGCCACGTTCCGCGCCAGCAGCGCAGGATCGATCTTGTCGAAGGTGTCCGCGCGGGTGTGGTGGATGGGCCAGTAGCCGCTGGTGTCGTGCTTCAGGCCCAGCCCGGGCACGCCGAGCTTGACCAGAGGCGAGATGTCGGCCCCCGACCAGGAGATCTCCAGCTCCGTGGCGTCGATGGGCTGGAGCAGCGCCATGGAGGCCTGCAGCGCCGCGACGACCTGGGCGGCCAGGGCCTCGTCGCGCTCACCGCTGTCAGCCGCGCGCATGTCCACCCGGAAGCCCAGGGGCTGCCCCGCGCCGGTGTCGGCCTCGACGGCCGCCACGATCTGTCCGAGCTCGTCCTGGTGGGCCGCGGCGTAGGCCTTGCCGCCCGAGAGCCCGAACTCCTCGTTGGCGTACAGCACCACCCTGACCGAGCGGCGTGGAGCCACCGGCATGGCCGCCAGCAAGCGCCCAGCCTCCATCGCGGCGACGCAGCCGGCGCCGTCGTCGTGGGCGCCCTGGCCCACATCCCAGGAGTCCAGGTGGCAGGCCAGGATGACCACCTGCTCGGGATGCTCGCGGCCTTCGATCTGGCCCACGACGTTGTGGCTCGCGGCCTCGCCCTCGCGACGGGCTCCCAGCTGCAGGCGAACCCGGACAGCCTCTCCGTTCGCTGCGAGGCGCCGCATCCAGGCCGCGTCCTCGAGGGTCACGGCCACAGCCGGGATCTCGGGCACGCCCTCTTCGTAGCGCATGCCTCCGGTGTGGGGGGTGCCCAGGCTGATGGGGGTCGGCGAGCGCACCAGGGCCGCGATGGCGCCCTGCTTCGCCGCCGCCGCCGCGCCGCGCCCGCGGTAGGAGACGGCCTGGCCGTAGTCCACCCAGGGGTCGTCGAAGAGCACGATCTTGCCAGCCGCCTCGGCCCCCCGCTCCTCGAGCTCGTCGAAGGAGCCGACCACGACGACCTCTCCCTCGATGCCTCCGGGAGGCGTGCCAACGCTGCCGCCCAGGGTGAGCACGTCGAGGCGCCGCTCGAGAGGGGCGAGCAGCTCCACTCGCTCCTCACCGCGGATCCACACGGGCACCTGCACGGGCTCGAGGGTGACCCCGAGGCCGTCGGCTTCGAGCTCCCGAGCCCCCCAGGCCACGGCCTGCTCGAGGCCCACGCTGCCCGCCAGGCGGTGGCCGATGTGGTCGCAGAGATAGCGCAGCTCACCCCATGCCTCGTCTGCCAGTAGAGCGTCGTTCATCAGCTGGGCGGCGCCTTCTTCGAGGCTCGGCGCGGCCGGCGCTGGGGCCCGACGGCCCGCGAGAGTGGGACCCGCGCCGAGCAGAGTCAGCAGGATGAGCAAGGTCATGCCGAAGCTCCCGCGCCCTGGACCAGGGCCACGCCGCGGCGGAACACGCCGAGGAACTGGTCCCAGTTCAGGCGCCCGGTGTTCGTGTTGTGGGGGCTGGGGTGGTAGGAATCCAGCAGCACAAGGGAGCCCAGCTGGTGTTCGGCGGCGTGGGAAAAGGTGTGGTCCTTGCGGGGGAAGCCCAGGGTGTCCACCACCGCTTGGTGGGACAGCCCCCCCAGGGAGATGATCACCCGGATGGTCGGATCGCGCAGCTCGGTGGTCAGCCAGCGCTCACGGCAGCCGCGGGTCTCGGCGCTGGTGGGGCGGTTGGCGGGGGGGACGCACTTGACCGCGTTGGTGATGCGCGCGCCGGTAAGCGTACCCCCGGCCAGCATGGGATCAGGGCTCTCGGCCAGGCCGCAGGCGTGCAGGGCCTGGTAGACCCAGCCCCCCGAGCGGTCCCCGCAGAAGGGGCGAGCGGTGCGATTGGCGCCCCGAAAGCCCGGGGCCAGACCCACCACGAGCAGCGGCGCAGCAGGGTCGCCGTAGGCTTGGACGGGCAGGTTGTGCCAGTCGGGGTGATCGACGCGCGCCTGAGCCAGGAAGGCGGCCAGGCGCGGGCAGGCGGTGCAGGAAGGGAGCGTGTCCATCGCGAGAGCATATCCTCCCGAACCGGATAGCAGGTCACACCTCCCGGTGAGCCATGAACGGAAACGACCTGCCCGCGCTCGTCACCCCCATCCCCGGCCCCGCGTCTCGCGGCTGGGTGGACCGGCTCGCCGTGCGCGAGTGTCCAGCCATCACCGCCCGCCGCGCCCGCCGCGCCGCGGTGCTGGGACGTGCCGACGACGACCCTCCCGTGTGGGTCCAGGCCCGGGGCGTCAACGTGCTCGACGCCGACGGCAACCTGCTCGTGGACCTCACGGCAGGCTTCGGCGCCTCTTCGGTGGGGCATGCCCACCCCCGGGTGGTCCAGGCGGGGCAGCAGCAGCTGGCCACCCTGCCCCATGCCATGGGTGACGCCTTCTTCCATCCGGGTCGGGTGCAGCTGCTCGAGCACCTGGCCGCCATCTCGGGGCTCGACCGGGCCATCCTGGGTTCCAGCGGCTCGGACGCCGTAGAGGCTGCCCTCAAGACCGCCTGCGTCGCCACCGGCCGGGATCGGGTGTTGGCCTTCGACGGCAGCTACCACGGCCTCTCCTACGGGGCGCTGCCCGTCACCGGGTACAAGTCGGGCGCCTTCCGCGCGCCCTTCGCCGGTCAGCTGGGCCAGCACGTCGACCACGCACCCTTCGGGGGGCCCCTGCCGGATCTGACGGGCCTGGGCGCGGTGCTGGTGGAGCCCATCCAGGGCCGGGGCGGCGTGCGTGCGCCGCCGCAGGGTTGGCTCGCCGAGCTGTGCGACAAGGCCCACGCCGCGGGCGCCCTGGTGATCCTCGACGAGATCTTCACCGGCATGGGCCGCACCGGTTGCTGGTTCGCCTTCCAGGAACAGGGCATCACGCCCGATCTCCTCTGCGTGGGCAAGGGCCTGGGGGGAGGCTTCCCCATCTCCGCCTGCCTGGGCAGCGCCCGCGTCATGGACGCCTGGGGCGCCTCCACCGGCGAGGCCATCCACACCCAGACCTTCCTGGGCAACCCAGTGGGCTGCGCCATGGCCCTGGCCACCCTCGAGGTCATCGAGGGCGAAGGCCTGCGTGAGCAGGCCCAGGCCCAGGGTGCCTGGCTCTCTGGAGCGCTGGCGGCGCTGCCCGGAGTGCTCGGGGTGCGCGGTCGAGGCCTGATGGTGGCCCCTGAGCTGGGCAGCGGTGCCCGGGCCCTGGCGGCCAGCCGCGGCATGCTCCGCAGGGGCTGGATCGTCCTGCCCGCCGGTGAAGAAGGTGACGTCCTGGCCTTCACTCCTCCCCTCACCGTCAGCCGCGCGGTGCTCGAGGCCTCCGTCATCGCCCTCGGCGAGGTGCTCGGGGAGCTCCTGTGAGGATCCGCGTTCAGCGCTTCATCGCCACCTGCCTCCAGCGGGATCCAGGCCAGCCCTCCGTCTGCGCCATGGCCCTCGAGCTGGCGGCCTGGCAGCGGGCGCGCAACCCTGCCTACGGCGCCTTCTGTGGCCAGGTCGATCCCCGGGCGATGCACGAGATCCCAGCCCTGCCCGTAGCCCTGTTTCGGTCCCTCCCCCTCAGCTGCCACCCCGAGCAGCCCCCGGTCCACCTGTTCCACACCAGCGGCACCACCACCGGCTCGCCGGGCGTTCATCGCCTCGTGGACACCGTCACCTACGACCTCGCCTCGGCAGGCTGGTTCCGGGCCTGGCTGCCCGACGCGCCGTCGCGGGCCATCAGCCTGCTCCCCTCCCCCGCCAGCGCCCCCCACTCCTCTCTGTCCCACATGGTCGGCCTGCTCTACCCCCGCGCTCGCTGGCTGGCCGAGGCCACCCCCATGGCCGATGCCGCGGCCGCCTGGGAGATCCTGAGCCAGCAGCGCGAGCCTGTCTTCGTGGCCAGCACGGCGCTGTCCCTGGCCTCCCTGCTGGACGGAACGGGCCAGTGCACCCTGCCGCCAGGCTCCGTGCTCATGACCACCGGGGGCTTCAAGGGCCGCAGCCTGGAGGTCGAACCCGAGGGCTTGCTGCGCGAGGCCTCCCGGCGCTTGGGCCCAGGGGTCCGCTTGGTCGGGGAGTACGGCATGACCGAGCTCTGCAGCCAGCTCTGGAGCCGGCCCTGGACCCCGGGATCGGCCGAGCCCCTCTGCGCGCGCGGGCCCTTCTTCGCCCCCCCATGGCTCGTGCCCATCGTGGTGGACCCCGGCTCCGGTGCCCCCCAGCCGGTGGGGCAGCGCGGCCAGCTGCGCTTCGTCGACCTGGCCAACGACCACAGCGTCCTGGCCATCGAGACCATGGATCTGGGCTCACTCGACGCCGACGGCGGCCTGCTGCTGCACGGCCGCCTGCCCGGTGCGGCCGCCCGCGGCTGTTCCCTGAGCGCCGAAGAGGCCCTGCGCCACTCCCGCGCGCGGCGCTGACCCATGGGTGCCCTCACAGCCGCTGCGCTGGTGGCGTGCCTGCTGCTGATGGCCTGTCCTCCCCGCCTCGCCTGCGACGACCTGGACGGCGATCTGCACTGCTCCACCTCCCAGGGGGGCACGGACTGTGACGACGGCGACGACGGCATCCACCCTGGCGCCCAGGACGTCTGCGGTGACGGCGTAGACCAGGACTGCTCCGGGCTGGCGGACGACGCGGACCTCGACGCAGACGGTCACATCGCCCTGGCATGCGGCGGCGACGACTGCGACGACCTCCAGGCGGGCGTCAACCCCAGCGCCGAGGAGCGCTGCGCGGACGGCATCGACCAGGACTGCTCCGGAGTCGCGGATGACGCCGACCTGGATGGAGACGGCTTCCTGGCCGAGGCCTGTGGAGGCGATGACTGTGACGACCGCGAGCAGTACGTCAACCCCGACCGGCTGGAGCGCTGCGACGGCCTGGACAACGACTGCGACGGCGAGCTGCCGCTGGACGAGCAGGATCTGGACGGCGACGGCTATCTGGCATGCGAGGACGACTGCAATGACCGCGACGCCGAGGTCCACCCCGGCGCCCTCGAGGATGACGACGGAGAGGACCGCAACTGCGACGGGATGATCTGTGAAGGCGTGAGCGGTCGCGGGCTCGCTGCGTGCCTGCTCACCTGGCTCGAGCGCTACGACGATCCGCTTGGCTGCGAGGTGGATCTGCGCGCCATGGACCAGGGCCAGCCTGCCATCGAGGCGGCCATCCAGGTGGTCTTGGAGCAGGGCCTCGCTGGAGACCCCGCTGCCGATCGGGAGGCCTGCCTCGAGGTCGCCGGGACGGTCCGGGCGCGCCTCGACAACGCCGGGCTGGAGGGCCTCCTCGAGGCCGTCTGCATCCAGGGGGTCGGCTCCGAGCACCTGCTGGTGTTGCGGGAGGACGAGACCGCCCTGCGGGGAGGCCTGGCGGTGCTGCGCTTGTCTGGCTGGAGGCCCCGCCTGCTCGACGACGGCACCGAACAGCAGGTGGTCCTGGGCGCGCCTCAGCGCGATCATGCCACCATCCCCGCCTGCGGCGACGCCGATCTCTACACCTTCTACCTGGGCCTGCGGGAGCTGGTGGGAGGCACGGTGCCCAGGGCCTTTCTCGCCAACGGCTTCCCCCGGGGCGCCATCAACCCCACCGGCACCGGCGCCGAGTCCGACCTGCGCGACGCGCTGCCTGGCCTGCTCGAAGAGCGCGGCGTGGCCGCGGAAGACCGCCCCAACCGCAGCGTGCTGGCCGCCAACGCCGCGGCCTTGTACTACGCCGTGGCCAACCCACTCGAGGGGAGCTCGGTGCGCGATGTCGTGCTCTCCATCGACCCCGACCAGGCCACCGGAGCGCCCCACTGCGTGTTCGGCCACCCTGACTACATCGCGCCCGACGGCCGGCCCTGCGACGTGGCGGACGACAGATCGCCCTACCTGGACGACATCCGCAGCCTGCACGCCAGCGACGACTGGTTGGTGATGGTGGACGCCGGCAGCCAGCCCACGCTGCTGGCCGTGTCTCTGCTGGCCTCCGGATCCGCCGACGCGCTGGTCATGCGAATCGACCTGGGGGCGAGCCCCGGCGAGGATCCCTTCTGCGAGCCCGGCCCCGTGGCCCTCCAGCTCTCTGGCGACACCGGCACTCTCTTCATGGTGGACCAAGGTGGGGCCGGTACTTGCGGCGACGGGGGCGTCAAGCTCGTGAGGCTCCCGGTGTACCCGGGATCAGGCGGCGTGGGCGCCATGGACACCCTCGCCAAGGGCCTGCAGGGCGCGGCCGCTTTGGCCGTAGACTCCCATGGCAACGTGGTGATGGCCATCGACGACGGCAGCGGCGAGGTGCAGGACTGGGTCGTCTTCCCCCTGGCCCTCAGCGGGGAGACCAGCGAGACGACGCTGCTGGCTGGTGGCGACTGTCGCCTGGTGGACTCCCGCTTCGGCGTGGATCACCGCATCGAGGACGTGGGAGTCCTGACCTTCACCCCCGACGACCTGCTGCTCGCCATGGACCACGACGGCAACGAGCTGTTCGGCGCGGTGCTCGAGCGAGGCATGGACGGCGCCGTGCGCTCAATCCAGCGCCTGGCCGAGACCGATCTGGCCGACCAGGGCGGCCTGCCGGCGCTGCGCACCATCGCCGCCCGCGACGAGGAGCAGGCCTGGCTGATGATGGATGCAGCAGGGGATGGGTCCTACGACCTGGTGCCCATCGAGGTCTACCGCCGGGGGGACCTGCTGCAGGCCGGGAACGACGAGGAGCGTGGCCGCATGAGCCCCTACCACCACTACCTCGAGGCCCTGGCCCGCGGCGCGGCTGTCTTCCACCTGCAGCTGCACGGCTACGATGAGGACGACCCGACCCACCAGTCCCTCGAGATCCCGGGGCTGCAGCCGGTGCCCTACCACTTGGCGGCGCTGGCCAGCCCCGGCGTGCCCTGGAGCGTCCAGACCGCCAGCTTCCATCGAGCGGTCTCCGCGTTCCAGGATGCCTTTGCCCCTTCTGGCAGCGAGGTGGTCTACCCCTACCCCAGCTGCCTCTCCCACCACGATCTTGGGGCCCGGACCAACCGGCAGGGCCAGCTGATCAACTTCGGCGAGCTCCAGGCGGGCTTCGACGGCCTGGCTCGGCACTACGACGACCATCTGCAGCGTCCCCCCACGGACGAGATGATGCACATCGAGTGGCCCCTCGCCCTGCGCGAGCAGCTCTACGACGAAGACAGCCAGGCAGCGATCTACCTGCACAACGCCATCGAGGGCCTGAGCGATGGATCAGGGGCAGGCTGGATCTGTCCCTTCGAGCCCTCCAGCGACCTGCCGGCGCTGCCGACGGACTGCAGCCTGGAGCCGTGACCTTCGCCCCACCGCCGCACCTGTGAGCTGCGCTCGCCGGATGACGGCGCCCCTGAGCACGCTGGATCGCGAGGCTATTCAGCGCCGGGCGCGGGGAGCTCGGGACCCATGTTGACCATGTAGAGCTTCTTGTAGCGAGGATCGTCGCGGAAGCCCTCGTAGTAGCTGACGTACAGGCTGTTGGGCACGGCGTCGCCGGAGAGGAAGCGCACGTGGGTGTCGCCCTGGTCCAGGGCCTTGACCTTGGAGCTGTCGATCTTGGCTTCGACCCGGGTGAACTCGGACTCCGACGCGAACTCGGTGCCGATGTACCACCAGGGCTCGGAGCGGATGTAGTTGCCGGGCTCGCCCAGGCGGATGTAGGCGTCGTGGTAGATCAAGGGCTCGAGGGTGAAGCGCTCTGTGAACTTCGCGCCGCTGAAGACCAGCCACTCATCGTTGGCGATGGTGACCACCTTTGTGGGCAGGGTGTCCGGGAAGGCCACGTCCTCTTCGGACTGCCAGATGGGCTCGACGCCGATCTTGGCGATCTCACGGTGCTTGGCGAAGCCCTCGCCGTCGAAGGTGAACAGGCCTGGGCCGTTGGGCACGGGCCAGCCCTTGACCTCGAGGGTCTCGGTGGCGAGCACGCCTCCCGCGACGCCGCCGATGTCTTCGATCACGAAGTTCGAGTCCCGGCTGCCAAGGGAGTAGTCCCCGTTGTCGCACAGGCCTTCGATGTGGAAGGCGCCGTCGTCACCGGTGACCGCCTCGAGCTCCATGCAGGCCGGCGTGGGGTTGGTGGGCGAGAGCAACACCATGGTGACGCCGCTGCGCGCCTTGCCGGTGATCGGGTCGATGAGCTTGCCATCGAAGCTGCCCTTGGGGGCGCAGCCGACGACGAGGAACGACGAGAGAAGGACGAAATGGCGCATGATGGGGTACCTCCGTTGCCCCACCTTGCCTCGTTTCCCGAGCCGTTTCAACCCGCCGGTCGGAATCGGGCCGCGAAAGGGGGTCTCCGGCGAGGCAGAGGTGCGCTGCGTCAGCGCGTCGGGCGGTCAGAAGCCAGCCAACAGCTCCTGCTTCTTGGCTTCGAACTGCTCTTCGGTGAGCAAGCCCGCGGCGTAGGCCTCGCCCAGCTGCTCGAGCTTCTCCTTCAAGGTCCCGTTTGCCTTGTGCTCCGCCTGTTTCTGCGCCTTCTTGGTTCGGTAGGTCTTGTCGAACATCTGCTTGAGGTCCTGGGGGTCCACGCCGCGCCCGTGGCGGAAGTAGTGGTCGCTCACCTCACCCACCGCGTAGGTCAGGGCGTAGGCCATGCTCATGCCGACGATCCAGCCGGCGAAGGGGATCAGCTTGGCGGCCGCCATGATCACGTTCTGTGCGAGCAGGCTGGCGCCGAAGGTGCCCAGGATCTCGAGGACCGACTTCTGGTCCAGCTTGTGGCCGTGGACACGGCCGATGGCCTGGACCATGGCGATCTGGATGGGCGAGATCAGCACCGTGTCCAGGAACGGAATGGGCTGCCAGGCCACCGCCGCCGAGGCGACGCTGCAGACCTGGATGATGTCCTTGACCGCCTCGGCCCGCTCCTGGGGGCTGGCGTCCTGGTAGTCGCCCTTCATCACGCGATCGAGGGTGTCGAGATAGCTGGCCATGGTGTCTCCGGAGTGCGGAATGGAACCTACGCTCGGCGGAGGCCGAGTGTTTCCAGGACGGGACAGAGCCCGGCCAGCTTACACCCGGAACCCCTTGTCCAGGTCTTTCCAGACCGCGTCCATGCCCCGCTCCGCCAGCACGCGGGCGATCTCGCCGGGGCTGCGGCCATCCTGGGCCTCGAACTGCTCGCCCAGGCCCTCCTCGATGTAGCCCCCCGGGCTGGTCTGGCTGCCGGCGCTCATGCGGGTGATGAAGCTGCCGATCAGCCTGTCCCGCAGCTCGGCGGGCTCACGGGTGGAGAGCACCAGCTCGGCGTCGGGCAGCATGATGCGGACCGCGGCCATGGCCTGGATGAAGTCCCGATCGCCCACCGTGTGAGCGGCGGCGTAGCCCCTCTCCGAGTTCACCATCCGAGGGAAGGAGATGGCGATGCGGCTGCGCCAGTGGCGACGCTGGAGCCAGGCGGCGTGCTGGACCAGGAGCGCGGCGTCGGGGCGCCACGGGGCCAGCCCCAGCAGGATGCCCAACCCCAGGCTGCGAAAGCCAGCTCGACCACCGCGGTCCGGCCCGTCCAGGCGCCAGCGGTAGTCCGCCTTGCGGCCGGCCGGGTGGACCTCGGCGTAGATGCCCGGATCGTAGGTCTCTTGGTACAGCACCAGCCCGTCGACTCCAGCGGCGCCCATGCGGCCGTAGTCGGCCTGTTCCATCGGGAAGACCTCGATGGAGATGGAGTCGAACATGGGCGAGATGGCGCGCGCCACCTGCTCGATGTGGTCCACACCGTAGTGCCGGGGTGCCTCGCCGGTGACCAGCAGGATCTGCCGGAAGCCTTGATCGTGGAGCACGCGGGCGTTGGCCACCGCTTCGTCCAGGTTCAGGCTGCGGCGCTCCATGACGACGTCGTGGGAGAAGCCGCAGTACACGCAGCGGTTGGTGCAGGCGCTGGACAGATACAGCGGCGCATACAGCTGCATGGCGCGGCCGAAGCGCTGCTCGGTGATGGCCGCGGCGCGCTGCACCAGGGCATCCAGGCGCTGGGCCGCCGCCGGGGAGAACAGCACCAGCGCGTCTTCGGGTCGGGCCCGGGGCTGCCGCAGGACGCGGTCCACCGCCTCGGGGCGCACCGCGAGGATGCGCTCCTCGAGCTGTGCGAAGTCGACGCCCGCGATGATCTCGGCGAAGCTCTCGGACGATGCCATGAATCAGGCCTGATCGAGCAGGCCGGTGAGCGGGCTCGAGGCCCGCGCCAGCCGTGATTCCCCGCCGGCGCCCGCGAGCCACGCCTGCCGACCGGCCTGGACGCCCAGGGCGAAGCCCCGGGCCATCCCGGCGGGATCGTCCGCGATGGCCAGAGCGGTGTTGACCAGGCATGCATCAGCGCCGATCTCCATGGCCTCGGCGGCGTGGGACGGGAGGCCCAGGCCGGCGTCCACCACCACGGGCACGTTCGCCTGCTCGATGATGATGGAGATCTGCTCGCGGGTCCGGAGCCCCCTCGAGGTGCCGATGGGGGCGCCCAGGGGCATCACGGCCGCGCAACCCACGTCCTCGAGGTGCCTGGCGAGGACCGGGTCGGCGTTCATGTAGGGCAGGACCGTGAAGCCCAGCTTGACCAAGCGCCTGGCGGCCTCGAGCGTCTCGACGGGGCACGGCAGCATGTAGTGGGGCTCGGGGGTGACCTCGAGCTTGATCCAGGTCCAGCCGCTGGCCGCCCGGGCGAGCTTGGCGATTCGCACCGCTTCTTCAGCGTCCCGGGCGCCCGAGGTGTTGGGCAGGATCAGGTAGCGCTCGGGATCGATGTGCGAGAGCATGGAGTCAGCGGGGTCGTGAAGATCCACCCGCCGCAGGGCCACGGTGACCACCTCGGCCCCGCTGGCCTCGATGGCGGCGGCCATGGAGCGCGGGTCGGGGAACTTGCCGGTGCCGACGAAGAGCCGGGAGCGCAAGGTGCGACCGGCGATGACCAGGGGGTCCACAGAGCCTCCAGACAGCTCGGGGGGCAGGAGCCTATCCACCACCGACGAAGCGCACGATCTCGACGCGGTCGTCGTGCTCGAGCGCCGTGTCCAGCCCGCCCTCGTGGAGCGCGCCGTTGAGCTCGATGGCGATGTGCCGCGGCGGGACGTCCAGCAGCCTGAGCAGGGCAGCGAGATCGCTGCCTCGAGGCAGCTCCCGCTCCTGTCCGTTGACTGTGATCCGGATGGGCTGAGGGATGGCGTAGCTCCTGCGCGGAGCGCCCGACGGGACGTCCGCCGGCGCGTCGCACAGGTACCCTGGGGCAGCCCTCCGGTCCACCCTGCGCCCGCAACCCGGAGACAGGGCTCAGGCCCCGGTGGCGCCCAGAACCCAGGCCCCGCCCAGCACGCGCTCCCCGCGGTAGAGCACCACGGCTTGGCCGGCGGTCACCGCACGCTGGGGTTGGGCGAAGCGCACCGTCAGGGAGCCGTCATCACCGGCGATGGCCTCGGCGCTCACGGGATTCGCCCGGTAGCGAACCTGCGCCTCGCACCGCAGCGGCTCGCCGGGGGTGGGCGGGGCTGCGAGCCAGTTGGTAGCGCACGCTACCAGGCCCGAGGCGAGCAAGGCGTCGGGGCGGGTGGTGACCGTGACCCGCCCGCTGGCGGGGTCGATGTGCTGGACGAATGCAGGGCGCCCCAGCGCCACCCCCAGGCCGCGCCTCTGCCCCACCGTGAAGAGGTGCAGCCCCCCGTGGAGCCCGAGCACGCGCCCGCCTTCGTCCACCAGCTCGCCGGGCTGGGCGTCCGCTCCGAAGCGCAGGCGCAGCATCTCAGCGAAGCTCTGACCGTCGGGGCCGAGCAGGCACGCGTCCTGGCTCGAGCGGCGCTGGGCGTTGACCAACCCCAGCTCCAGCGCCTTGGCGCGCACCGCGGGCTTGTCAAGCCCCCCGAGGGGGAAGACGGAGCGCGTCAGCTGCTCGGTGGACAGCGCGAAGAGGAAGTAGCTCTGGTCCTTGTTGGAGTCCGCGCCCCGCAGCAGGGTCGGGGCGTCCGCGCTCCCTCCGACGCGGGCGTAGTGGCCCGTGGCCACGTGGGACGCGCCCAGGGCCGAGGCTGTGTCCATCAGCAACCCCAGCTTGAGGTCCCGGTTGCACAGCGGGCAGGGGCTGGGCGTCGCGCCGCGCTGGTAGGCCTCCCACGCCGGGCGCAGGATCCAGTCTTCGAAGGGCACACCGGCGCTGATGACGTGGTGTGGGATGTCCAGGCGATCGCAGACCAGCTTGGCGGCGGCCTCGGCGTCCACCCCGCAGCAGAAGCGCTCAGGGTTGCTGTCCTCGCAAGGATGCAGGCGCAGGGTGGCGCCTTCGACCTGCCAACCCTGCTCAACGAGCAGGGCGGCCGCTACGCTGGAGTCCACGCCTCCACTCATGGCGACGAGCGCTTTCTTCTCACTGCCCATCCAGGCGCTCCGTTGATCTTGGAGCCCCACGCGGTGGGCCCCGGCGTCATGCCTCGCCAAGCTATTGCCTCTGCTCTCCCCGCGCCCCGGCGACACCGAGCCGTCACCCCGCCCGGTGTCGCCGGGCGCCGGGCTCCATCTGCGCCTGCTGCACGCAGGATCTCGGTCGCACCTGTCCTTTCCGTGGTCAGGTTGGTTCCTGGGAGACAAGCCTCGAAAAACTTGGCGGAGAGCGTCCCGGGGTGCTTCCAACATCGAAAGTCCCGAGTATACTGCGCGCATGAATACCAGACCGTCCAAGCTCGTAGCGGTCCTGGCCACGCTCACCATCGGGTGCGGCCAGGACTACATCGTCAACCCTCGCTCTGGCAGGCTCGTCGTCAGTCCCGGCATGGTGGACATGGACACCGTCGCCGTCGGCTCCGCGACCAGCTTCGAGCTGCAGCTCATCGCCTCCGAAGGCTCTGTTGGCGTGCTCGCGATGCACCTGCAGAACGTCGAAGGCGAGTGGTTTGCGCTCGACACCGAGGATCTCCCTACGGTCGACGAGACCGAGGATGCCCTGGTGTCTCTGTCGTATGCGCCGCTGGACGAGGGCTTCCACTGGGCCACCCTCTCCATCGTCACCGACGAGAAGGATGACTTCGAGCACCTGGTGGACGTGCGCGGCGTGGCCGACTGGGCCTCGGCTCGGGTCACTCCCTCCATCATCGACTTCGGGCCTGTGGAACAGGACGAGGTGGGGGTCGACACCATCACCTTCACCAACACCTCCGCGCTCGACTACGAGATCCTGTCGGTCACCGGCGGCGACGCGCCCTTCGCGGTGGACATCGCCCTGCCCGCCGCCGTCCGCGCGGGCCAGAGCCTGGACATGACGGTGACCTTCGAGCCCTCCGATCTCGAGGAGGTCAGCACCGAGCTCGGCTTCGTGCTCGACGCCTCCCTCGATCTCGATCCGATCACCCTGCGCGGCAACGCCTGCACCACCGCCGCGGGCTCGCTGTACGATCAAGATGGCGACGGCTTCGGCTGGTGCGCCAGCGACTGCGACGATCACGACGCCACCGCCCACCCGGGTGGGGTCGAGGAGATCGACGGCATCGACAACGACTGCGACGGCCTCATCGACGAGGGCACCACCGCCTACGACGACGATGGCGACGGTTTTTCCGAAGACGACGGCGACTGCAACGACTCCGACGTCGAGATCTACCCGGGCAATGTCGAGATCGCCGGCAACGGCATCGATGACGACTGCGACGGCGTGACCGACAGCGGCAACAACGACATGGACGCCGACGGCTACGCCACCACCGGTGGCGACTGCGACGACTCCGACGCCTCCGCCGCGCCGGGGCTGCCCGAGGTGATCGACGGCATCGACAACGACTGCGACGGCCTCATCGACGAGGGCACCACCGCCTACGACGACGACGGCGACGGCTACACCGAGTCCGCAGGCGACTGCGACGACTCCGACGCCCTCGTCAACCCGGCCGCCAGAGAGCTGCCGAACTGGATCGACGACGACTGCGACGGCACCGTCGATGACGGCACCGAGTACGCCGACGACGACGGCGACGGCTTCTCCGAGATGGGCGGGGACTGCGACGACGGCAACGCGGCGGTCAACCCCGGTTCCTACGACCTGCCCGAAGACGGGCTCGATGCAGACTGCGACGGGGAGGACGGCTGATGCCCGTGCGCTCGGCCACGTCCCTGGCCTTTGGTGGCGCGCTGCTGCTGGCGCTGACGGCGCCTGGGCAGGTGCTCGCCGACACCATCCTGTACTGCAACGACTACAACGTGGGCACCGACCGCATGGGGCAGGCCCTGTCCGGCTACGGCTCCACCCACAGCATCACCAGCACCACCAGCATGACCACCTGCGAGAGCTATGTGCTGTCGTACAGCTGGGATCTGGTGATCGTGGCGATCCAGAACTACTCGGGCACCTCCACCCCGTACTTCAACAGCTACGTCTCTTCTGGTGGTGTGGCGATCCTGCAGGACTGGACCCGGGACTCCACCCGTGGATCCCTCTTCGGGATCAGCTACTCCTCCACCAACCAGAACACGGTCACGGTCACCCACTCCGACATCGCGGCCAGCCTGGCGCCCAACCCCTTCACGCTCACCAACCCTGGCTGGGGCGTCTGGAGCATGGGGATGACCTCATCCCTGGGCTACGCCGCCACCTTCAGCAGCGGCCTGGGTGCCATCGTGGTGGGTTCCAGCAACGACACCATCATCAACGGCTTCCTCACCGACACCCACGCCTCCTCCACCGCCTCCTACACCCTGTACCAGAACGAGATCGACTTCCTGCTCGGCAGCTGCGACGCCGACGGTGACGGCTACGACGCCGACACCACCGAGTGCGGCGGCACCGACTGCGATGACACCGATCCCGCCATCAACCCCGGCGCCACCGAGATCTGGTACGACGGCGTCGATCAGGACTGCGACGGGGCCGACGACTACGACCGGGACGGCGACGGCTACCGCACCACCTCCTACGGCGGCACCGACTGCAACGACAACGACGCCAGCATCAACCCCGGCGTGGGCGAGATCTGGTACGACGGCGTCGATCAGAACTGCGACGGCCTCTCCGACTACGACCAGGACTACGACGGCTACGACTGGGACGTCTACGGCGGCGGCGACTGCAACGACACCGACTCGCGCATCAACCCCGGCGCCACCGAGGTCTGGTACGACGGCGTCGATCAAGACTGCGACGGCGGCAACGACTACGACCGCGACGGCGACGGCTACACCTCCGACGCCTACGGCGGTACCGACTGCAACGACAGCTCTTCCGCCATCAACCCCGGCGCCACCGAGACCTGGTACGACGGCATCGATCAGGACTGCGACGGCCACTCGGACTACGACCAGGACTACGACGGCTACGACCACGACCGCTACGGTGGCACCGACTGCGACGACCTGGACGCCACCATCAACCCGGGCCGCGCCGAGACCTGGTACGACGGCATCGACACCGACTGCGACGGCTGGTCCGACTACGATCGCGACTACGACGGCTACGACTTCGACGCCTATGGCGGCTCGGACTGCGATGACAGCGACGCGTCCGTCAACCCCGGCGTGGTCGAGGTCTGGTACGACGGCATCGACTCCGACTGCGACGGCGGCGACGACTTCGATCAGGATCGCGACGGCTACGCCTCGGACGCCTACACCGGCACCGACTGCGACGACCTGGACGCCACCATCAACCCCGGCGTAGCCGAGGTCTGGTACGACGGCATCGACGGCGACTGCGACGGCTGGGACGACTACGACCAGGACCGCGACAGCTATCAGGTCGACACCTACGGCGGCACCGACTGCGACGACCTCGATCCCTTGGTGCACCCCGGCAGCGTCGAGACCTGGTACGACGGCGTCGATCAGGACTGTGACGGCGCCAACGACTACGACTACGACGCCGACGGCTACGACTACGACGCCTACGGCGGCAGCGACTGCGACGACATGGACTACGACGTCAACCCCGGGGCCGAAGAGGTCTGGTACGACGGCGTCGATCAGGACTGCGACGGCGCCAACGACTACGACCAGGACGGCGACACCTACACCAGCGACGAGTTCGCCGGCACCGACTGCGACGACACCGACTTCGCCGTGAACCCGGCCGCCAGCGAGCACGCCGATGGCATCGACGAGAACTGTGACGGCATCGTCGACGAGGGCACAGTCTGGTACGACGACGACGGCGACGGCTTCACGGAGCTGGGCGGTGACTGCGACGACGCCGACTCCTCCATCAACCCAGCCGAGGTCGAGCTGCCCGACGGCATCGACCAGGACTGCGATGGCATCACCGACGAGGGCACCACCGCCTACGACGACGATGGCGACGGCTGGACCGAGGACGACGGCGACTGCAACGACGACGATCCTTCGGTCTTCCCCGGCAGCTACGAGCTCCTCGACAACGGCGTGGACGATGACTGCGACGGCGTGGTCGACGACGCCGCCGAGGACGTGGACCACGACGGCTACACCACCGACGCGGGCGACTGCGACGACATGGACGCCTCGGTCCACCCCGGCGCCGCCGAAGAAGCCAACGGCGTAGACGATGACTGCGACGAGCTCATCGACGAAGGCACCACCGCCTACGACGACGACGGTGACGGCTGGACCGAAGACGACGGCGACTGCGACGACACCGATCCCGACACCAACCCGGACGCCCCAGAGGTCGCTGGTGATGGTGTGGACGATGACTGTGACGGTGACGTGGACGAGGGCGGCCCCAACTACGACGACGACGGCGACGGCTGGACCGAAGAGGCCGGCGACTGCGACGACGACGCCATCACCATCAACCCCGGCGCCGAAGAAGATCCCGACAACGGCCGGGACGATGACTGCGACGGCGCCATCGACGAAGACGACGCCGACGATCTCGACGGCGACGGCTACAGCGCCGAAGAAGGCGACTGCGATGACGACGACGGCTGGATGCACCCCTCGGCCCACGAGTTCTGCGATGGGCTGGACAACGACTGCGACGGCAGCGTGGACGAGGAGTGCACCAGCGGCGACACAGGCCTCGGAGGCAAGGACCCCGGCGACGATGGTGGTAGCTGTGCCGCCACTGGGTCCAGCTCGAAGCTGGCAGGCCTGGCCCTGTTCCTGGCAGGGCTGGTGGGACTGAGGCGTCGGCGCGAGCGCTGATCGCCCGCGAGAGCGTGACATCTCGCTGGCGTATCCGGCGGGCACTACAGACGGAGACGACGATGCGAGCACGGATCTCTACGAGCTGGCTGGCGGTGCTGACGGCCGTGGCGTTGCTGCTTCCTGCCCAGGCCAGGGCCAGCAACATCCTGTATTGTAATGACTACAGCGTGGGGACCGATCGGCTCGGCCAGGCCCTGTCGGGCTACGGCTCCACCCACAGCGTCACCAACACCACCAGCATGTCCACCTGCGAGAGCTATGTGCGCTCGTACTCGTGGGATCTGGTCATCGTGGCGGTCCAGAACTACTCCACCTCCCTGCCCTACTTCAACAGCTACGTCTCCTCGGGTGGCACGGCCATGCACCAGGACTGGACCCGGGACTCCACCCGCGGTTCCTTGTTCGGCGTGTCCTACTCCAGCACCAACCAGAACAACGTCAGCGTCAGCCACACCGATCTGCGGTCTGGCCTCACCAGCAACCCCTTCACGCTCTACAACCCCGGCTGGGGCACCTGGAGCATGGGGATGACCTCGTCCCTGGGCTACGCCGCCACCTTCAGCAGCGGCTTGGGTGCCGTGGTGGTGGGCTCCAGCAGCAACACCATCATCAACGGCTTCCTCACCGACACCCACAGCGACGCCACCAACGCCTACATCTTCTACCAGAACGAGATCGACTTCCTGCTGGGCGTAGGCGGCTGCGACGCCGACGGTGACGGCTACGACTCCGACTCCACCAGCTGCGGCGGCAACGACTGCGACGACACCAACCCCGGGATCAACCCCGGGGCCACCGAGATCTGGTACGACGGCGTCGATCAGGACTGCGACGGCCACTCGGACTACGATCGCGACTACGACGGCTACGACTGGGTCACCTACGGCGGCATCGACTGCGACGACGCCGACTCGAGCATCAACCCCGGCGCGGGTGAGGTCTGGTACGACGGCGTGGACCAGAACTGCGACGGCCTGTCCGACTACGATCAAGACTACGACGGCTACGACTGGGACGCCTACGGCGGCACCGACTGCAATGACACCGACTCGAGTGTCCACGTGGGCGCCAGCGACACCTGGTACGACGGCGTGGACTCCGACTGCGACGGCTGGTCCGACTACGACCAGGACCACGACGGCTACGACTCCGACGCCTACGGCGGCAGCGACTGCGACGACACTGACTCGAGCGTCCACGTAGGGGGCACCGAGATCTGGTACGACGGCGTAGATCAGGACTGCGACGGCGGCTCCGACTACGATCAGGACGGCGACGGCTACGACTCCGACGCCTACGGCGGCACCGACTGCAACGACTTCAACGCCGGCATCAACCCCGGCGCCACCGAGTCCTGGTACGACGGCATCGACCAGGACTGCGACGGGGCCTCGGACTACGACCGCGATGGCGACGGCTACGACATCGACGTCTACGGCGGCAGCGACTGCGACGACACCAACCCCTACATCAACCCCGGCGCGGCCGAGGTCTGGTACGACGGCATCGACGGCGACTGTGACGGTGCCTCGGACTACGACCGCGACGGCGACGGCTATGACTTCGACGTCTACGGCGGCACCGACTGCAACGACAACGACGCCTCCATCAACCCCGGGGCCGCCGAGATCTGGTACGACGGCATCGACCAGGACTGCGATGAGGCCTCCGACTACGACCAGGACGGCGACGGCTACGCCTCGGACGCCTACGGCGGCGACGACTGCGACGACACCGACGCCGCCATCAACGTCGGCGCCACCGAGATCTGGTACGACGGCGTGGACTCCGACTGCTCCGGAGGCTCCGACTACGACCAGGACCTCGACGGCTACGACTCGGATGCCTACGGCGGCGACGACTGCGACGACACCGACGCGG
>CALDOK010000241.1 GCA_937912125.1 uncultured Pseudomonadota bacterium | reverse complement strand
GGCTGACGCCCGGCGATGAACCCGCGCCCGTCGTCAACGGTGGCGGCTCGTTGTCGATGTCCGTTCGCGTCATCGGTGGTGGCACCAACCCGCACAGCCCCGACGCCGAGCACGAGCGCACCTACCGCGACCTGACCGACGAGCCGTGCATCACCCTGACCGCAGCCCAGGTCGGCAACCGCGGTCCGTTGGTGGAGGATGCAGCGTGGGCCCGCCGTAGGCTGAGCGTCGAGGAGTGCGCCCGACTCTTCGACATGCCCGACTGGCCATGGCAGGGGACGGCGACCAGCCAGTACAGGCAGGTCGGCAACATGGTCGCCTGGCGGGTGAGCTGCGCCATCGGCGAGACGCTCCTCGGCGCACACCTGCGAGGCACGCCATGAGCACCTGGGACTGGGACCGGATGGAGTCGTCCTGGTGGGCGACCGTGCGCGACACGCTGCCGCGCCCCTGGCCGCGCGAAGCCTGCTACTTCGACCTGCGGTGGTGGGACAGTCGCGAGCGCCAGTACGAGGGCACCGAGGGGCAGCAGGGGCACCGTCGTCGTCCCGGCAGGGGCGATCTGGCCCGGACCTGGGGCTGGTCTGACCGGCTCGCCCGCAAGCTGATGAGCGCCACGTCGACCTGGGTGGACCCCTTCCACGGCGACCGTCGCGCGAAAGAAGAGGAGGAAGGCGGCGAAGATGACGCCGGTCCAGCGGCGGTCCAGAACCGGTCCAGCTTCGGTCCAGTCGCGGTCCAGAAAGACGACGCCAAGTTGCTGAAACTACAGCACGAGCGGTCCAGCGCCGGTCCAGCGCCGGTCCAGAGTCGGTCCAGTTTCGGTCCCCACGCGCGTTCCTTTCTAGACAATTACGATCACGATCTACAACACACACACAGCGACACGTCGTCGTCGTCTGAGGAGTCCGATCATGAGAGCCCGACTTGCCCTGGCCCGACTGACCGCGACGACGAGCCCGTCACCCGGCAGTCCGGACCTGCTCCCGGACCTCTTCCTGGAACCCGGACCGGCATCGCTCCTGGAGGAGATGAGGCGCAGGGTGCTCCACGGCGACAGCACCCAGGCGATGGACGGCTACTTCGGCGTGGACCACTGCCGGCCGAAGGTGGCGAAGGCCTCGACCAAGCGGCGCAGACGCAGGGCACGCAACCTCCGGCACCGGACGGACTGACCCCCGGACAGTGGAGCGTGCTCCGCGCTGCAGGCATTGCCTCTCTGGACGCCCTGGAGGCCCTGTGCCCGTCCGAGCTTCTCCGCCGACCCGGAGTGGGACCAGCGACGCTGCGGGCAGCCCAGGCCGCGCTCCGCTCCAGCAACCGGCAGATGGTGGCCGACCCGCCGCCCCGCTCCCGCGACGAGGACCCGACCCACAAGATGGCCTCCGATGCCTTCGCCGTGGCGTGGATGGCTGTCCACGGCGCAAAATACGCCTGGGACCTCGGCGTAGGGGGCCGGGATCGCGACCGGCGAGCACGCCTGGCCATCATCGCAGGCGTCGACGGTGAGCGGCCCGAGACCAGGACGCGCCTCGAGGCCGTCGCCGAGCAGTACCTCCTCGACCACAAGGCCGGGAGGGCGTGGCCGAAGAACGAAAGCACAGGGTTCGCCTGCTTTGTTCACGTTGCCCAGGAGTACATGAGCCGGCCGCTGCAACGGGCAGGTGGCACGGTGCCGCCACGCAAGGTCGCCACGGTCGACCCGGTAGAGGCATATCGGGCGGACCTGATGAAGTGGGTCATTTCAGGGGATTCGCCCCGCCCCAGGATCCCAGCCGGGATGTCCACCGTGGACGCCGGGACCTACCTGCGCGAGTGCGAGCTCGTCGCGAAATGCTCCTCGTCGGTCTGTGCCGGGGTGCAGCAGCGCCTGGACGATGCCCGCGGCCAGATGAGGGGGCAGCCGTGACGCGCCAGGTGGCGCTGCTGCCCGACACCAAAATCCGATGGAGGCCGAACTGATGCAGTGGACCACCCCGCCCCCCCGCAGAGGGCGTCGCCGTCGCACCGTCCGCACCAGCGCAACGGATCTACGGATCCGCGTCCGCTTCGCGTGGTTGCCGATCGTGACGACCTACGGCGTCACCGTCTGGCTGGAGCGCTACCGCTCCGTCGAGCGCTACATCCAATCGCCCGTCGGCGGGCGGTGGCGACGGATGTACGCTCGCCCGCTGGGTGCGCCAAGCCTGCTCGAGGACTACCGGTGACCGGCGGCGCGGTCAAGGTCGGCGACCGGTTGGTCGTGCGCTTCCACGGCTGGCGCGGCGGGGCCGCCCTGTCGCTGCCGTTCCGCGTGTTGGTGGAGTCGGCGACGCCCGAGGGGGCAGCGTTCCACGGCGTGGCCTGCGGGCGCGTGGAGCGGGCGCACGGCGCCTACGTCGTCGAGGAGACGCTGCCGGCCAAGCCGGGGCGTGGTGCGTCCAGGGGGGGCACGCAGCAGGCGCAAGGCTGGGCCCACGCGATGGATGCTGCCGCCATCCCTGACGGGGGTTCGCCTTGAGCCGCTGCCGGAGGAAGCCCAGCGGTCAGGAGCGCTCCACGGGGTGGGACTGGCTGGTGTGCCGGGCGACCCGTGACGGGCAGCTGGCCCACTGCTCGGGGGTGGCGGCGGACGGCTACGCCGCCAAGATCACGGAGGGCACCATCCTGGAGGCCCGCAAGCGGGACCCGGCGTCGAGTACCTCGCCGTGGATCGTCCAGTTCAATGGGCTCGAGGTGCCGCTGCCGCACAGCGCCCTGGTCGAGGTGCCGCCATGTCCCCTCACCTGATCGCTGGCGGCCCCTGGGCGAGGGGGCAGGTGCGCTCGTCAGGCCAGCTGCTCGACCAGTGGGTGGACCTGCGCCAGGTCGTGGGTGTGACCTACGACGGGTCGGCGGCGCAGCTCTACCTGGAGGGTCCGGGCTGCGCGTACACGCTGGAGGGGTGCGACGAGGCCGCGAGGGATGTCGTCGTCGACGCCGTCGTCGAGGCCACCAGCCCCAGGGCTGTCAGTGCCCCGGAAGCTGTGGTATCGCCGTCGCTCTCAGGGTCCAGCGCCGCTGCACGAAACTGACCGAGATCAGGATAGTGGTCTGCGTGGACTACCACTGGCGGTTCCGTCCGTTATAGGTGGAGTATCACCGGGCGCTGAGCAGCAGCGGAGGCACCACGATGTCGACCAAAATCACGACCTCAACTGCACATCTCGCCGCCGAAAAGTTTGATGTTAGTGTGCCGCAACTCAACAGGATCGCCTGCCGTATGCTGGCCCGCGCCGAGTCCAAGGGCCTGGAGCCCGAGTGGGCCGAGGACACCGGCTGGGGCACGAGCTATCGCGTTGCGGTCGGCGTCAACGCCGACGGCTCGAAGCGGATGCAGTCCCGTACCGACCGCACGCTGTACATCGAGACGTTCTGCGAAGATGTCGGCGGCTCGATCTGGTTCAAGCTGGCGGTGTACCGGTACGGCAAGAGCGGGACCATCCACAGCTCGGTCGACATCGGGATCGCGAACATCGGCGCGAACAGCACGCGCTGGCACTCGTACAGCGCGAACGACGCGCCCCACGCTGCTCTGGTCCGCCAGATCGTCGGATGGAAGTAGAGTCTACCCCGTAACGGAGCCAACCATGACGACCACGATCAACCACCCCTTCAAGCTCTCTGTCACCACCCCCGACGGCGCCGACTGGACCTCGGCCGAGGCCCTCGGCGACTACATGATGCAGCGCTGGAGCGACCGGACCGCGGCGGACGAAGCAGCGTCCGACGCGCTGCAGGCCATCGAAGACATGTTCGACGATGTCCGTTTCGTCGGCCTGACGGTCGATGTGGTGCAGGACCCCGACCTGCAACTGGTCGACGTCACGGTGCCGCTGCGCGGCATCGCGGGGGAGTCCACCACCGTCGAGACGGTGCTCTGCCCGGCCAGCTACGACGGCGCCGAGATCACCCAGGACGACATCGCCAACGACGGGGCCATCGTCGTCATCGACGGCGACGTCTACCACTACTGAGTGGCGCCCCCCGCTCCGGGGGCCTGCAACGGGTCGCATCCAGCGATTCGGTGCAGGGCATCGGAGCCCGACACCCACAGCAGGAAGCACCATGAACGCAGCCATCTTCACCGTCGCCGACCGACAGGCCGCCGACAAGCGTGGCAAGTCGTGGAAGCGCCCGATCTCCGATGCCGAGTTCACGACGCTCTGCGCGCGTACCGCAGACGCGAGAACCGACGACCTCACCGACTACGAGGTAGCCGCGCTGGCCCGGCTGGTGTCGGCCCGTATGCGGCGGGTCGGACTGCACGCATAGAGACGGGCCCCATCTCCCAATCTCCCACAGGAGAACCCATGTCCACCACCGCCACCATCAGCCTACCGGTCCTCGAGGCCATCCTGGTCGCGACCGGCACCACCACCACCCCCAGCATGGGTGCCTACGCCCTGTTCGTGCGGGAGTGGGGAGGGAAAGACTGGCCGAAGGTCGACGCCTTCGGTGAGACGCTCGGCATCCGCCGGGAGACGCACGGCGAAGAGTGGCTCCGCTCGACGGAGGCGCTCGACGCGCTCGACTTCCACGACGTCGTTGTCGACAGCGACGACGCCAGTACCGTCCTGCACCGCGCCAGTCTCGAGAGCGTCTGCGACGCTGTGGGTGTCTGTGCCCGCTACTCCTCTGTCGACGTGTGGCTCGCCCGTCGCGACGACAAGGGAGGCTACGAGGAGCATGTGGAGCGGTACGCCGCCAGCGCGTGCGACCCGATCTCGACGGGGAAGCCGCCCGCCGGCGCGGTGGCGTGGGCCCGTCGCTCCATCGACGAGGAACTCATCGCGATCGACGACCTCGTCGCGAAGCTGCAGGCCGCCGGCATCACGATCGCGCCGGCCCGGGAAAGCCGATGACCCCCCTCGACCACGGCATGCTCGACCACGCCTGCGTCATCGCAGACACCCCCGCCGCCGAGGTCCAGGTCCGACGGTACATGGGGCGCGTCCTCGCCCTCGTCGGATGGACCGTGAGCCTCAGCCACCTGGACGTCGCCGCGGAGATCCTCGAGACCACCGACGGGCGGCGCTTCAATGTCGGCACCGTCCCTGGATGGGACACCGACGACGCCGAAGAGCACGTCTCCGACGGCCTCTACGATCACCTGCGGGGCGTCCAGTGACCCCCGCCAACCACACGGAGGCGCCGATGCGCCTGCTCACCTGCGACCTCGTGGACGTCATCCGCGAGATCGATATGGCCGACACCATCGACCGGGTCGAGACGCTCTTCCCTTCGGGCGAGATCCCGGTCACCGTCCCCGACCTGATGCGGCTCGATGCCGTCGTCGAACTGGGCCTCGTGGCCACCCTGTACTTGCGGGGCCCGCGGCTGCTCCGCTACGTCGAGCGCGTGGCCCCCAGCGAGGTGCGGTTGGCCGACGCCCGCACCCAGGTACAGGGCATCCTCCGTGACAACGGCGCCGACAACGCCACCCGCCTGGGGCGGGCCCGGCACGCCTCGCTGCAGGCCAGGGCACTGGCCCTCGTCCTGGAGTGGCCGCGCGACCGACCGCTGACCACCTCACAGCTGGTCGATGCCTGCATCCAGGCGAACGTAGTCACGAGCGAGTACCAGATGTGGGCGACCACTGTGCTGCGCGGGCTCGACGCCGCCGCCCAGGTCGGTGGCGCGTGACGCCCGCCAAGGACCTGCTCGATGCCGTCGTCATCGCGGCCAACCTCGACCACGGGTACGGCACCAAGGCCCAGGTAGCCCGCCTGCTGGGGGCGACCCCGTCCAACCTCGGCCGCGCCTTCCGGGTCGGCGCACAGCTCACCGACAAGCAGGTGTGCCTGTGGGTGAGACGGTTCAACGAGCGGTGCGACGAGCGCGTGGACGCCGGGTTCGGCGGCGGGCGCATCAAGGCCGAGCTCGCCGCTGGCGGGTGGACCTTCACGGTGGACGGTGCAGGATGAAGCGCCGCAGCCTCACACTGGCCCCGCTCAACGCCTCCGTCGAGGACCTCTCCAAGAGACAGCTGCCGGTCGTACTGTACGTGTGCCTGCACCCTGACACCTGCACCACCTGCCGCCCACCTGGCGAGGAGTAGCCCCATGTCCGACGACGACCTCGACCTGTTCTCCGTCCAGGACCTCCTTGACGCCGTGGGCGCCACCGTCGACCTCGAGTCCGTGCGGACGGTGCGCGTGGCCTCCCCGGTGTACGCCGGCCTGCTGGCAGTGGCCGATGCCCGCGGCGACACGGCACCCGTCTGCGCCGGGCGCGGCAAGACGCGCGTGTTCCCGTCGCCCATGATCAGCGTGCCCCAGCACGTCATCGTCCTGTGGGTCGACCGGCGGATGGTGCCGATGCTGCTGTGCATGACACCGGATGTGTGCCCCTACTGCGTGGTCGCTGTCGCGTAGAGGACGCTCGCGCAAGGTGTTGATACTGCTGGGTTGCGCGACAGCACCGCCAACGGTACGCTCGGTCATCTCACAGGGGTGACCATGCACGACCACCAAGGCCTCCAGACCAGCGAGCCGTTCCAGGACCTCTTCGCGCGCATGCGAGGGTCGGCGGCGACGGCCGAGGGGGCCGACGCTCCCGATGCTGTCGCGCCCATGATCGACACCATCGAGGAGTGCGTGGAGGTAGGCAATCGGGCGATCTCCGACTTCATCGCGGCGCAGGACCGCGCGACCCCCGAGGAGATCGCGCGGTGTCGTTCCGCAGGCCATCAGGTGGTGACGGGGATGTGGCTCCCCCACGCCGCGGGATTCTTGGGCAAGGTGACCAAGGGGCGCATGTGGCACATGGTGCAGGCCCAGCTGCGTCAAGACCTGTTCCAGAAGACGCACCGTCGAAGCGGGCGATGGATCCTGGCGTACGCAGGGTTCGACGCGGTGTACCGGACCTACCACGACGTCCGCGGCGAATTCGTCGGCCAGGACGCCAAGCAGAGCGTGAACCCGATCGCGCGCAAGATGCGCCACTTCTTCGTTCCTTACGTCCTGATCGAGGTGTCCGGCAAGGCGCCGCTGGTCTACTCGGATGTCGACGGCATGCCCATGCGCTCGACGCACGACGCCGGCCTGATCGAAGCTGTCCGCAGCCTCGGCGAGGAGCGGAAGGGGTCACAGCCCGATCTCGGCATGGAGCCCTACTCCGACCGGGACGAACTGCTGGCGCGCCTTGCCCGCCTGGAGGCGATGGTGGAGATGGGATCGTCGGCCCCGGAGGAGACGCCCAAGGAGTCGCCGATCAGCGAGCTCGACGCCCGCATGGAGGAGCAGCTGGGCGCGGCTGAGGAGCGCCAGACGAAGCAGCCCCCGCGGACCCCGCGGAAGAAGTAGATGTCGGCGGCCCCCCAGGAGCTGCGACCGCGGATCACCGTGGCCGAAGTGGTGGGCCGCCTGCAGCGCGATGTCCATCCGAGGACGACCGGGCGTGGCGAGGGACGCCTGCGGCTATCCAGCGGTCGTGTGGTCCACTGGGTAGCCGCCTTGGATGGGAGTCTGGCAGTCGTGTACGCCCGCCTTGACGACGCGGGCTGGCAGCGCCTCGAGGCGACGCGGGGGCAGCACGGCGCGCTACGTCGCTGGGCCTGGACGTGCCCAGCCGCATCCCGTTGTCGCGGATGGGCGCGCACCCTGTACTGGCCCGACAACGGCCAAGGGCTACCCGCCTGTCGTCGCTGTCGGCGCGTGTACCCAGCAGGGCACGGCACCCAGTACGGGGCACAGGTGCGCCGCCTGCGGCGCCTCGTCCGCGCTGGTGACTACGACGCGGTCGGGCGGGTCATCATGAGCGGTGGGCGACTGGCCGTGCAGGCGCGCGTCGCGCTGGAGCTGGAGGGGGTGGCGCCGCGCGCCCTGGTCCCGTCACCCCAGGTAGTGGAGGTCGAGTGTCGACAGCATCGCCCAGTGTAGACACCCGAGAGGACTCGGCATCCGGGCGCGAGCAGCAGCGCCAGATGGCGGCCGAGCGCAAGGCCGCGCGCGAGGCCGCGCGTGAGGCCACGCGGCAAGCTCACGCCAGGACCGTGGCGCGCCAGGCAGCGGTGGAGAGGCGACGCCAGCGCCGCCGCCGCGCAGAGCCGACACAACTCGGCGTCCTGCTGCTCAGGTGGCTGACCGCTGACGGGCGGGAGATGGCGGGGTGGGGACCGACGCGCATCGGGGCTGCGTTCGGCGTGTCGTCGGCCTACATCCGTCGACTGCGGAACAACGGCGTCATCACTGCCGAGCGGGCGTCGTGGTACATCCGCGAGGCCATCCTCGAGTACGACTACCCCACCTGCGTCGTGGTGGTCGACCCCATCACCGAGGCGTCGTTCATCGAGGAGGTCCGGGTGCTGCCGTGTGCGCCGGCCCGCCGAGGTGAGGCATGAGCCTGCGTTGCACCTGCTGCGATGACGTCGTCAAGGACGAGACGGTGCGGTGCGGATGCTTCAGCGGTGCGTGCTCTGTCGGGGTGCCACACGAGGCCTCGTCCTGGGTGGAGGTCCCCGACCAGCGGGTGGGCCCGCCGGCGCACGTAGGGGCGCGGCAGGCGTTCGCCGACCGCTGCACGGACGACCGCAGATCCCTGCTGAACGCCCGGTGGCCGCGGTACGGCCGAAGATGAGCCGTGCGTACAAGCCCACGCGACGACAAGAGCGCGCGAGGGCTGTGGCCACGGTGCTGTCGTGGGACCCCCGGCGGCGATCCGTGGCCGAGCTCCTCGACGTGATCCGCCACGCTGCCGGCGGGTACGTCCAGGTCCCGACCGGTCCGGCCACTGCGACCGAGCCGCCCCCCACCATCCCTATGCGGTGGGTCGGTCACCGTCTGTACGCCGACGAGTGGCGCAAGTGGGAGGACCGTCCTGGCTTCCTGGCCTGGTGGGCCAACGGCCTCCCGATGTCCACCGCGCTCACCCGGTCCGACCTGCTGCGACTGGACGCGGCCTACTGGCGCGAGCTCGCCGTGCGGGTGGAGGAGGGGGACGTCGCAGCCCTCAAGCTCTACACCGCTGTCCGGGCGCTCGCAGGGGAGCCGGGCAAGGACGCCGAGGAACTGCGCAGGGAGATCGAGGCCGGCATGGGTTCGGGCTGGGTGACCGACCTGCGCCCCGCTGAGGCGTAGGTGGATGAAGACCTCCATGGACGCTGGGACGAGTACCTCGCGCGGGTGAACGACGACCCCGTGTGGGCGCGGGCGTACATGTCCCGCCTGCACATCAAGACGAAGGACCCGCAGCAGCAGCCCATCCCGTTCTCCCAGCCGCACCCTCTACAGCTCCAGGCCCAGGAGGCCTACGAGGACCCCGAGATCACGCTCGTCGTCGACGTGAAGGGGCGCCAGGTTGGCCGCTCCACTCAGGAGGGGGCCAACCAGACCACGAAGTGCCACAGCGCGACCGGACCGCGCCGTGTCCTGGTCGCGACGAACCACCAGTCGACCACCGACTCGTCGCTCGACCGGTACGAGGTGTTCTCCCGGCACCTGCCACGAGGCCTTGCCAGCTTCGCGCCGATGCGGGTCAACAAGAACAAAGGCGTCGTCCACTTCGACCGGAACGACGCCGCCATCGCGCACATGACCGTGGGCGGCTCGTCGGAGGCGAAGAGCTGGACCTACCACGAGGTCGTGGCAGAAGAGATGGGGAAATGGCCCAATGCCAGGGTCAACTGGGCCTCCATCCAGGCCACCCTGCCCGACAATCTGCCGACACGGATCATCTCGACGCCGACCGGGCCCGGCACCCTGTACGCCGAGATCGTGCAGAACGCGCGCCGAGCTGTGGCCGACGGCGACCAGAGCGTCCGCGTCAATTTCTGGGCCTGGTACGAGCACCCCGACTACTACACCCGCCCGCCCCCTGGGTGGGAGCCCGACGGTGCGGCGGCCGAGTACGCCGAGACGGTGGGCCTCAGCCCCGAGACCGTCGACGGCCGCGGGCGCATCTACTGGCGGCACCAGAAAATCTGGGGCCCCAAGGGGATGGGCCTCGCCGACTTTCGCAAGGAGTACCCGTCCAACATCGACGAGGGGTTCCTCGCGTGGGAGGGGGGCTGGTTCGATCTGGAGTGGCTCAACCAGGTCATCACGATCCGGCAGGCCCACCGCAACCCGACCGGCGAACTGCGGTTCTACAGGCGCCCAGAGGCCGGGCAGGTCTATGCGATCGGCGTCGACGGCAGCTGGGCCAACGGCGGCGACTACGCCGTCGCGTCGGTCCTGGACGCTGCCGGGCGCCTGTGCGCAGTGCTCGCGGTCAAGCACGGCGGCGAGCTCGAGTTCGCCCGCCGGGTCGGACGACTGGCCCAGGTCTACAACAACGCCCTGGTGCTCGTCGAGGGGAACTCCGTCGGCAAGACCATCATCCGCACCTTGTACAACGAGGGCGTCAACCTGTGGCGGGACTACAGCACAGGCAAGCCGAAGGACTGGAACACCAACGGTGGCAGCCGCGAGATGATGCTCTCGACACTGAAGTCGGACGTCAACGCAGGGGCTCTGGACATCCCCGACATGCAGATGCTCCGGGAGATGACCTGCTTCCGTGAGGTCGATGGTCGCCTCGAAGGCCAGGACGGAGAGCACGACGACCACGTCTTCTCCGTCGGACTCGCCAACATCTGCAGGCGCAGCTTGCCGGCGACTGAAACCCGCAAGTATCGGCCTGTCCGCCCCCTCTCCGCGGTACAACAGGGGGCGGGCGCCCACCGCTCTATCCAGCAGGCACTCTCCCGATGACGACGACCACGACGACCACAGACGCCACCACGAAGCCACCAGCCGACGCTGAGCCCACCGACAGCAAGGCCGACCGCAAGGCCGACCTGACGCCCAAGCGACGCATGCAGCGCGCGACAAGCATCGTGAGCGATCACGACCGGTACTGGAAGGGCAAGCAGTCCGGCCTCGCCGAGATCGCCGCCGCTGCAGAGACGAGGTTCTGGGCCTGGGTGGAGGGCCAGGGGAAGAAGGGCGGCGACGGTCTGACCAACCGCTACGAGACGAACCGGATCAAGCCCGCCTCGAGCACCTACTTCTCCCAGCTGTTCCCACGGCAGCTGCAGGCCGAGGTCAGCGAGCGCCCGTCCACCACAGGCGACGCCGACAAGGCAGCCCTCGCGCTCAATGACTGGATGTTTGACCTCGACCAGATGCAGCGGTGGGACTCTGCTGTACGGCAGGGCGTCCACTACGATGGCGTTGGCTTCTCGATCACGGTCAACCACGACGACACCCACAAGTCGCCCGATGAGCGCGTGGAGCTCAACGTGTTTCCGATCTGGGAAGCCGTTGTCGACCGGGAGGTCTACGACGTCAGGCACCAGCGGTTCCGCGGCCATGTCGGATGGCGCCCCCTGCACGAGGTCGCCGAGGAATTCGGCATCCCGGAGGACGACCTGACTGGGTGCCGCAAGCAGGACTTCCTGGACGAGCACGCCTACGGCGACTCGCCCAGGACGACCGCATCGGCGGACAAGGACACGTCCGACCTGGCGAGCCAGTGGGTGCGGGTGCTGGCCTTGTGCAACTTCGTCGATGACTTTGTCGAGGACGACGGGACGGTCCACCGCGGCAGCTACGAGATCCACCTGCTCGACCAGGGGGAACTCTCCCGCGAGCCCGTCCATGTCGGAATCATGCCGCTCGTCGACCCGAGCGGTGACCCCACCCCCAACATCCACATTCACTTCTTCGAGACTCGGGCCGAGTACCCGCTGCAGGGCATCGCCCCGGCGCGCCAGCTGATGCCGGCGCAGCGCGAGCTCAACGCGAGCCGCAGCCACGGCATCGACAAGGCGACTGGCGACAAGGTCATCTACCTGTCGCCGGACTCAATCCCGCCCGACATCAGGGACAAGATCAACGAGGCAAAGGACAACGAGACCTTCTACATCGACCCGAAGATCGTCAGAGAGGCGGGCGGGCTCGACAAGGTGCGTGTCCCGATCCAGACCCAGCGGATGAGCGCCGACGTCACCGACCGCGAGGACAAGGTCGAGCGGGACCTGACCGCAGCAATCGCCCTGTCACCCTCCGCGATGGGCGAGAGGCAGAACGTCACGGCTGAGGAGATCCAGTACCAGCGCGACTTCACCGACTCCGAGTTCGGCCGCCAGGCAGCGTCCTGGGAGCGGACCCTGCGCACGCTGGCGGCGATGTACCTGATGGGCCTGTGCAGCGCGCTCAGTCCTGAGCAGGCCAGGCTCAACGACATGGACGGCAGCGAGGACACCGACGACGGCGACGACGCCGACACCAGCGCGCCCATCACCCGCACCACCCACAGGCCAGACTACGAGAAGGACCCCGACGAGCAGAGCCACGACGTCCTCACTGAGGCCGCATCGTCCGCCGAGGGCGACGACGACGGCGACGACGACGGCGACGGCGACGGCGAGCCTGCGACAAAGCTCGTGCTGCACGACAATCTCAAGAGGAAGGTGTCGATTGTCTCCGACGACATCGACTCGTGGTTCCAGATCGGGTTCAGCGACGCTGGACGCACCCCTGGGGCACGCCTGGAGATCAGGACCAACCTGATCCAGATCCTGCCTATGTATGCGGAGCAGTGGGAGAAATACCACAAGGGTGGGCACATGGCCGTGCTTGCGCTCGCCGTGCTCCGGGCCGTGTACGCGAATTTCCAACTGCCACCGACCCTCGACCCGGACAAGCTGCTGGCCGAGGAGGACAAGCGTAAGAAGGCCGAGAAGGAGAGCAAGGGTCCACCCTCCGACGACCCGCTGGCAGAGGCCGCCCCAGCGCCCGGCGGCGCCCCGGCGCAACCCGCGGCAGCGCCGCCAGGAGCCCCGCAGGGCGTCGCGCCGAGTGGAGCACCGGGCAGCGGCCCCGGCGTTGAGGAGGCGCTGGTAGCTGTCGAGACCGCGTTCAGCGACATCCCCGAGGTGCAGGCCGAGGTCGATCGCATCCGTCAGCTGCCACCCGACCAGCAGGTGCCCGCCATCGAGCAACTCATGGCGCAGCTCAAGGCCGCCGGAGAGCAGCAGGCGCAAGCCGAGCAGCAGGGCGCCGCGCCCCCGGCAGCAGCACCCGCGCCTGGAGGTGTCGCGTGACCATCCGCGAAGTGACCATGTCGAGCGACGAACTCGCCGACCTGCGGCCCGTCGACCTGCTCGCGGAAGCAGCAGGCCCGAAGAAGACGAAGAAGAAGAAGAAGAAGAAGCTGGAGGGCACGGCCCGGGAGAGGTTCGTCCGCAGCCGCAGCCCCGGTGGTGCGTCATGAGCGATCCCCTCACCTCCGCGGCCGGCAAGCGAAAGAGGCGCAGAAGGAGCCTGGGCAACCGCAGGAGCCCGCAGCACGGAATTTCATCGTCGGCCAGGGCCCAGTGGACCCAGCGCAAGAAAAAGGCAGGCGTGAGCGGCCTCAGCCTGGGCAAGGACCCCAACGGCTACTACGCCTACAAGGGCAGCGTGAGGACGAAGTCCTACAACCGCGTCTCACGCATCCCGATCAGCACGCTGCGCTACATCGAGTTGGCCAGATAGGAGGAGCCATGGCGAGGTTCTACACGTACCAGTGCCCGGAGGGGCACGTCAACAGACACATGGTCGCGCAGGATGACCGCGACGCCGCGGTGCCCTGCAAGGACTGCGGCGCGCAGGCATCGCGCAGCCTGACAGCCACGGTGCCGATGCACCCGGACGCTGGCCTCGACGAGGTCCGCGTCGCGCCCAACGGGGTGGAGATCCACGTCCGCAATGGCAAGCGCTGGAGCGGGATGGTGTGGGCGCCGTTCACCTGTGACGCATGCCACTACGAGCAGTCCATCGACCTGGACTTCCGGGCCGGCGACAGCAACGAGGGGCACCTCTGCCCAGCCTGCGGCGGACCGTTCCGCCGCGTGTTCACCTGCAACCTCGTCGTCGACGGGTACAGGTACGGCGAGTACGACCACGGCGCAGGCCGGACCTTCGACACGCCCGCCGAGCGCCGCAAGTGGATGCGCGCGAACAACGTCGTCGAGGCCGGCACCGACCTGCCGGACGCAATCGCCACAGCGGGTAGTCGGCAGGTGTCAGCCAGTACGGCGGCGTTCGCGGAGTACCGCGAGAGCGTCGACTACTTCAGGCGCGCCCCCGACCCCGGCATCCGTGCTGCGTACGCCGAGGCCGAGAAGGCGATCGGTGATCGCTCACTCACCGTCAGCCTGGACCGCGGAGGAGAGTCCCGCGACATGGTGGTTCCAGCAGCTGGATTGGGTCCGAACGGGTAGTCTGCAACCTCCCGGTATCGCTCAATAATCGTCGGGGGGTGGTAGAACAGGCACTCAGGAGTCCTGAATGCCCGCCTACCAGCCCCCCGTCGACGCCGCCCCCTCCGACTACGACCCCGCAGGGATGCCTGCTGGCGCCCCTGGTGGAGCCCCTGGTGGAGCGCCCGGAGAGGTCGGACCGCAGGATGTGATCGACGCTCAGGGCAGCGCGGTGGAGCAGCAGCGCCAGGCGATCATGGACGCCGCGCCCATCCCGACCGAGGCCATCCCGATCAAGGACGTCGAGACGCTCACCGAGGAGCTCAACGGGGTCCTCGACGCCGTCAACCAGGAGCTCCCGCCTGATCTTGAGCCGCTCCCGCAGGTGGAGTGGGAGATGACCAAGGGCGAGATGACCTGGACCGCCGCGCCCCCGCCGGGGGTGTGGGTGCCGCTGGTCACCCTCGCGATGCTCGCCCAGGAGGCCGAGGGCGGCAAGTTCAAGACGAAGCACGGATTCGACCCGAGCGGAATGGCCAGCAAGGCCGACTACAAGATCACCGCCGCGAAGCTGCGCAACATGGCCAAGGACGGCGCATTCATCAAGGCGATCACCACCACAGCCTTCGGCGGGGAGGCGGGCGCAGAGACAGCGCAACCCGCCGCTCAGCCGGGCGCGCCGATGCCGGCTGATGCCGGTGCTGGCGATGACATCCTGGCCGAGGCCGCCGGGTAGCGAGGACACATGGGACACCACCACCTGGAAGACGAGATCGACGATGTCACCGACTCCGTAGAGGGGGTCGACGACGATGCCGAAGAGGTCGAAGAGGTCGAAGAGGTCGAAGAAGAGGCCGACCCGCCGGACGACCACCTCAACCGCATCTACGAGGACCTGGGAGCGGGCGAAGAGAGCACCCTCGACCTGTCGACGCTCGACGCCAGAACGCTGGCAGCCATGCCCCCCGCCGCCCGCGGCATCATCCGCGCGATGAAGCAGCAGCGGGACCGCGACGTCGCCGCGGCGCGCGAGACTGCAGAGGCGACCCTCGATCAGGCACGCGCGGAGTCGGCAGCGGCCAAGGCGGCACAGAAGGAAGTGGTCCGCAGTCGCGCCAGGCTCGCGCAGTTGTTTGGGAGCGAGGAGCTCCAAGCGCAGATCAAAGCGGGCAAGGCCATCGACACCAAGAACCTGGACATGACCGACGAGAACGACGTCCGCAAGTTCCACGAGGCCCAGCACGCGGCGAGCATGGAGACGCTGGCAAAGCCCATCGCCGACTACGCCGCCCAGGCGCGCAGAGAGGCCAGCCGCGACGGCATCATCGAGAAGTACCCGGACGACTTCGCCAAGCCCGGATTCGAGGACGAGGTCAAGGCAGTGATCGTCGCGTGGAAGAAGGCGGGAGAAGACCCCGGCGGGCGCCTCGAAGAGGCCATCAACAAGGTCCAGCTCAACCGATTCTACGCCGCCCAGGCCCAGGCCAAGGCACGTCGCCAAGACCTCGCGAAGAAGTCACAGCGGGCGGCGCGCAGCCGTGCAGGCAGCGCGGGCACCAGCCGCGCTGAAGGTCCCCCTGCCCACGTCCAAGCCGACCCGGTCAAGATGGCCAACTGGGTCACGCAGAACCCCAAACAGGCCAGTGCCTACGCGGCGAAGTTCCGCCGGTAGCCGGGCCCACCTCCCAGCCCCAGAGAGACGATCAGCATGACCACCCGTACCATCACCATGGACAGCGACGAACTCGCTACCCTCCTCACGATCCAGATCGGCCAGACGGTCGACGGGCTCTTCAAGGAGCTCCCGTACTTCGCGTGCTACCGCAAGGTGTACGGGGAAAGCGGCCTGACGAAGGGTGGTGGCCGGACCATGCAGGCCAACGTCGAGGTCCGCGAGCACAGCAACCTCACGGGCATGCCGACGGGCTACGAGGACATCGACCTGCGCAGCCAGGGGATGAACGAGTCCCTGCGGTTCCATCCTGCGTTCGTGACGGCGCCCTTCGTCTCGAGCGTCGTCGAGCGTGCCATCTACGAGCTCGACGCCGAGAGCAAGGCCGCCATCGCGCGGCGCGGACAGTCCGTCGCCGCAGCCGTCATGCGCTACGCCCACCAGCACTTCTTCCAGGGCGGCGTCGCTGCCTTCGTGACGGGCGGCTGGGGGCACCTCAACGGCAGCGACTACACCGACGGCATGGTCGAGGAGGACGCCATCGGAGCGCAGGGCAACACGATCGGCGAACTCGACAAGGGCACGTACTCGGCTGTCCCGGCCATGCAGAACTACAGCTACGACTTCGCCGGTTCGGTGGGAGACAACGGCCGCCTGGGTTTCACGCACACCAACCACAAGCAGAAGGAGCGCGTGTCCGACCGCTCGAAGGTGTTCGACTTCGCTTCGACGTTGGCCGCCACGCACCTCTCCGCCGTCATGGCTCCCTACGTCCGGTACGCCAAGGCCGACTCCATCGACGTGCTGCTCCCCGAGTTCATGATCAACGGGCGCCCGGTGTACGTCACGAGCGACCTGCCCAACGCTGGCGCTGCGACGACCGCGAAGCCCTGGTCCGTGCTCAGCCTCGACCTGGGCGCGATCATGCCGGTGTTCCTCAAGAACAAGGAGATCGACGGCATGTGCGGCATCACGCCCATGGACCTGCAGGTCTCCGGAAACAAGCGGGTCAACGTGGGGTACATCGACTTCGCCGGCCAGATGGTCTGCGAGGGGCGGCTCAACTCCACGGCGCTCTACGTCGACGGCGAAGCCTTCTAGGTCCGGCTCGGGCCGCTCTGAGCGGCCCGCCGCCACCTCCCCACCCCCGTCTGCCCTCCCCTCCGATTCACCCAGGACCACTCCATGTCCCTCATCAAGACCGACGGCGTGTTCGGCACGACCTGCCCCGCCGACACCCACGAAAACACTGTCCGTGGCACCATCACCGCTGCCAAGGTCAAGACCCTCAACGCGACCCTCGTGGAACTCGTCCCGGCCCCCGGCACTGGCTTCTACCTCAAGCCCACCCGCATCCACTACATGCTCGACTTCGCGTCGGCCGCCTACGACGGCGCAGCGGCGGGCGAGGACCTCGCCACCAAGTACACCGACACCAGCGGCGCCAAGGTCTGCGCTGACGTCGACCACGACGGCTTCGGCAACGCCGCCGCCGACGCGCACGCCTTCCCCGACATCGTCACCTCCGTGACGCCGGTCGAGAACGCTGCCCTCGTCGCCGAGATCCTCAGTGGCGAGTGGTACGCCGCCGCGGGCGACTCCCCCATCGTCTACGAGATCGACTACCAGATCCTGCCGTACACCTGGTAGCACCCGCTATCCCCCTGTTCCTCGCCGCGCCCGGCGTCCCATGTCTCTGCGGGGCGTCGGGCGCTTTTCGCAGGAGCATCATGCAGTCCCTCTCCCACATTCTGTCGCGCATCACCGACGATCTCGCGTTCGATCCGAAGCTGCAGCGCTACACCGACAGCCTCACGAGACGGGTGCAGACGGCGTACCGACGCCTGGCGAGCAGCAACCCCTACGAGTTCTTCATCCGGGTCGCGACGCTGCAGCTCTACGCGGAGGTGACCGGCCTGGAGGGCACCCGCGAGCTGACCAGCGTGCCGGGCAACACCCGAGCGCTGACCTCGGCGGACCTGTCCTGGTGGGACGCAGGATGGGCCGGCAACGGCACCTTCATCGGCGAGGACGGGACCGAGTACGGCATCGTGCGCGTCGACACCACCGGGTCGGGCGCCATCTACCTGGACGCTGAGGTCGCCGCGCCTCTGAGTGGCAGCGCGACCTACGGGTGGTCCATCGAGTTCCGCAGCTACCTGCTGCCCGGCGACACCCACCGCGTGCTGGGCTACCGCGACGACCAGTCGGACGACGGCAGCGGGCGGATGGTGAGCGTGGGGCAGCGCGCCGCGGAGCGCATGTGGCTGGACCCCGACCACACCGGGACGCCGGGCAACGTGGTCGCCGACGAGGGCGCGCAGCGCCGCGCTCCACTCGCCGCCCCCACCCTCACGCCCAGCGGCGGCGGGAGCTTGCCGACGGGCCGCAAGCTGTCCTACCGCTACACCATCCTCGGGCAGGGCCTGGAGTCGGCGCCGTCGCCCGAGGCCACGGTCAAACTGACCGGCCTCAACTCCAGGGTGTCCGTCGGCGGGCTCGAGGACATCCGCTGGGGGGTGCTGGACAGCGGGCTGCAGGTGCGCGTGTACCGTCGCGACCTCACCCTGAAGGGGCCATGGATGGCTGTGGCCACCTTGAGCGCCCCGGATGCTGTGGCGGGGCACACCGACAACACGCTGCTGCCGACCTACGCCAGCAACTACGACGACGCCATCTACGACGATCCCGAGGGCACGAGGCAGCGTTCCCGCTTCTACCTCACGGCGGACGCTGACCGCGCCATCAGCCTGCGCTTGTGGTTCCGCCCGCGCCCCCCGCAGGGCGCGTCGGACATGCTCCGCGGGCCGGGCGCCGTGGACGACTACGTCGTCAACTCCGTCCTGGCGGACGTGCTTGCGGGCGTCGCGTCGACCACCCACGCCGGGCGTGCCGAGGAGGCCACCGGCAACCTGAAGTCGTCGCTGGGCAGCAGCGATGTACGGCACCTACCGCGGTCATGGAAGCGTGACCTGTACGGCGACGGGCGCCCCAGCCACCGTGACCGGAACCTCGGCACACCCTCGAGGTCCTGATGCACGAAAAGCGCACCGACGTCACCACCATGATCGCCCACCCGCTCCGCGGGATGGACCAGCGGTGGCGAGCTTCAGCGCAGGCCGCAGCTCGGGCGCGCGACCTGCGCTGGGACCACCGCGATGGCTGGCGGGATGCCGGCGGCTACCGGCAACTCACCGACGACTACGTCGACGAGAAGCAGCAGACCGTCAACAGCATGGACAGCGAGGACCGGATCACCAGCACGCACTGGTTCTCCCAGCAGGCGGGCGCCATCCAGTGGCTGGTCTACACCACCGCGGCCGGGCGCTGGGCCTACCTCAACGGATCGCTGTTCCCAGAGGCGCACTCCACGACCATCTACAGCACCGACGGCAAGGCCTACAACGGCACCGACCGGTCCGTGGCCAGCGTCGATGGACCGTCCTGGGGGCCGCAGTACCAGGTGTGGGGCCACAACCTGTACATGGTGGACGGCGAGCAGGCCCTGGTGTTCGATGGCCGCAAGGCCGACCGCGCTGGGTTCGACCGCGCACCGAGAGCGCCGGACTTCTACATCTCCACGAAGGACCCGTCGGTCTACGGCATCTCCACCTGGGCCAAATACCAGACGGAGGTGAACGACGTCGGCCTGGGGTTCCTCGACAAGAAGTGCTCGTACCGGATCAAGGTGACATTCGTCAACGACCGGGGGCAGGAGTCACCGCTGAGCGACGCCTCGTCGACCGTCACCTGGCGGAACGGAACAGACTCCCGCGGGATGCCGACCGCAGTAGTGCCGCGTGGTGGGGCCCACGTCGTCGCCAGGCGCATCTACCGCACCCAGAACCTCCTCGACGACAACGGGGACGCGGTGACCGTGTCGGGCGCGGAGAACTACTTCTTCGACACCGAGATCCCCGACAACCGGACCGAGACGATCCTGTTGACGAAGCCCGACGCCATGCTCGGCAACGCCATCACGGACACCGACTTCGGCGCGTTCCCGTCGGTGCCCACCCTGATCGCCGCCTTCAAGGGGACGATGTTCGTGGCGACGGCCAACGATGGCAGCGTCTACTTCTCCTCGCCGGGCGCCCCGGAGGTCTACCCCCCCGGCAACCGGTTCCCGCTGGCGGACGGCGGCGGCGGCCCGCCGACCTGCCTGTACGCCACCAAGAACGCGCTCGTGGTGTTCAAGGCACGCGGCATCTACCTGATCAAGGGCGACCCGGTCAGCGGCTTCTACTCGCAGACGCTGACGCTGGACGACGGGGCAGCGTGCCCAGGTCCGGTCCGCGAACTGCCCGGCCTGGGCGCCGTGTTCCTCAACAGCGCCGGGCGCATCAAGCTGCTCGCCGGAGCCCTCGAGAACACCGGGACGGTGACACGCACGGTGGACCTGTCCGAGCAGTTGCCCGACGACGTGGACGACTTCAACCTGGCGGCGATCGCCAGCGCGCGGGGAGCCACCTACCACCGCGACGACGAATACTGGCTCGCCGTGCCCCGCATCGGCGAGGTGTACCCGACCCGTGTGTTGGTCTACCACTGGCCGATCGGGGCCTGGACCTACCGCGAGAACTTCCCCATCGGCGGCATCGCGGAAACCGGCGACCACCGCGGCTACGTCATCTTCGGATCGCACGACACCGTGAACGTGCCGGGACTGCACGTCTACTCGACCGGCGCGGTGGACAAGGGGGGAGTGTGGGAGATCGGGCCCATGTATGAGACCGCGCACTTCACCCCCGGTCCAGCGTGGCGCGCGGTGGTGGCCCACCGCATCGGCGCGTTCTGTGTCGGCTACGGCGAAAACGACCTGCGCGTGTCCTACACCGTCAACCGGCAGATGGAGCGCTCGTACAACGACGACACGTCGGACGACGGCGCCGAGTACCTCACCCAGGACCAGGTCTACCCGCTGGACCTCGAGGCCATGGCGGCCGACAACAGCGGCATCGCCCTGGTGCCCCGCTACGGCGCAGTGGTCTGGAGCGACGGCATGCCGGCGAACCCGGTCACCTGGCGCTGGGCCCAGCACCGACCGGTGACCCTGACCTACGACTTCTCGGCGGTCCACGAGGGGCCGCTGCTGGAGCTGCAGCTGGTCTTCACGCCCGAGGGGCGGCGGATGCAGCTGCTCGGGTGGGAGGTCGAAGTGACCGGTACGCAGCGGCGCATCCTGCCGCTGAGCAACACCCAGTCCGGAGGCCTGCTCTGATGGCGCTGACCTACCACACGAGGCACCTCGAAGATCAGGACGTCATCGACCCAGCCGACTGGGTCCAGAACCACGCCGATATTGCCGGGGAATTCAACGGCCACCTGGACCGCGACAACGTCCCCGAACTGGGCGTGACCGTCGACCGTATCGCCCCCGGCACCTTCCACACCGTCGACAGCGACGAAGGGGTTGGACCTGTCGCGGTGACCGGTGGCGCCATCGGGTGGCAGGATGTGTGCGAGGTCCACCTGGATGTCGACTGCGACTGCGTCATCGAGGCCGACTGGGGTGGGATATTCTCGTGGACAACGGCCCCGTCAGAACCCAACGTCGGCATCCGACTGCTCATCGACGGTTCCCTGGGCCACCAGATCCCGCGCGTTTACGTGCCTCTGCGCCGGTCGTTCAACATCTCGGGGGTGGCCAACGCATCCCGCGGGATCGTTCGGGTCGTGGGGCAGATGCGCCTGTTCACCGACGTCACCAGCAGCCCGGTAGGCAAAGACGCCGATGTCAGCCACTACCAGATCATCGCCGTAGCGAGGACCCGCTGATGGGACGCATCCAGATCACGGACATCGAGCGAGGGGACGCCGGCACCATCGGCGCCCCCAACGCCCTGCTGGCCGAGTGGGCGACCGAGAGCGCGAACATCGACGCCGAGAACATCGCCCCCGGAGGCCTCGACCGGCGCAACCTGGACGCCAACGTCGCCAACGGGGAGATGAGTGCCCCCTCGGAGGTGTTCCAGAACGACACCACCATCTACAACGTGACCACGACGACGTCGCCTGTCACCTTTGGCGGGATCGCTGCAGAGATCGGCCCCTTCATCATCGACACCACCAACGACCGCGAGTGGCTCATCCATGTGTCAGCGGAGATCAGCGTGCCGAGTGGGATGCTGATATTTGAGCTCCATATGGCCGACGACGGCCCGGTAGGGACAGGAACCTTCGTGCTGCTCCCCTACACCACACGCCGGGATGTCATCGGTGGAGGGTGGCACAGCGCAGGGATGACCTACCGGCTGGTGGAGCCCGTGGCGTCGCTGACCACTTGGTTCGCGCTGTATGCCTACGACACCGCAGCGGTGAGCAAGATCCGAAACGTCGACATCTACGCCGAGGAGCTCGTCCGCTGATGGCCATCACTACGACCCCCTTCGTCGCTGGCGACGCCGTCACCGCGGCCGAAATCCTCGCCCAGATCGAGGAGCCCGAGCGCTTCGTCAACACCAACCTGGAGGCGGCCGACCTGGCGGCGGGCGGTTGGGTGAGCATCGATCAACTCGCCCGCCCCGTGTTCGCTGGCGGGTCCATGCCGCGGGTCATCCTGCAGAGCTGCGACGTCCACCACCAGGAAACCGGCAACAGCTTCCACGACGCATCCCCGATCTCCGATGACGTCGTCGTCGACGAGTGGCTACCCATCCCAGGCCTGTGGCGGACCTGCGACGTGCAGCCCCCGCGGGCAGAGACGACCGCTGACGTCATCGTGCGGGCGCAGTTCTACACCTACGAGAAGCAGGGCACCACTGCCGCCGGCATCGAGGCGGCGTTGTTCCAGCTGGGCCAGGACGACTTCATCATGCGGCCGTCGTCCGAGCGTCGCGTCGGGGTGGAGTCGTCGGACATGCTGTACCGGGTCCACCACCACGTCGAGACCCGGTTCACGGGAGTCTCGCGAGGGCGCCACCACTTCGGAGTCTACGTCTGGGTGAACGACAGCGGCACCATACCGACGACCCGGAACTGGACCCACATCTGGGTGAAGGCGCGCACCCTGATCGTCCGCCCGGTGTACCGGTGAACCGGACCCGCCTACTCGATGCCGAGGTAGTCGTACCCGTAGTAGGCGCAGTCGCAGCTGGTCCCGGCCCCCGTCGAGCGGACCAGCACGTAGCATCCGGTGTTGCAGTAGGCTTCGCAGTAGATGGCCCAGCAGGTGCCCGGCTGCGTCACCGGCACCAGGCCGGCGTTGCAGTCTTCCTCGCCCGTGGACCGGCAGCACTCCCGGCCGTCGACGTCGTCGTAGGTGTCGTCGATTGTGTCGCACCGGGCCTCACGGGCAGCGACAGAGGGGCAGTCGCCGACGTCGGCGACAGCGTCCGGCGGGTAGGCGAGCGTCACGGCGTCGCCACCGTCTCCTGCGTCGTCGCAGGCCAGGAGAAGGGGCAGAACAAGCAGCGCGATACGTGCGATCACAGAGCACCTCCGGACATCATGTAAGCCGCAACCTGCAGGTTGCAACGAGGACATCGACATGGCCACCGCAGAACAGAGAGCCACCCGAGCGGGAGCAGGAAAGGGAGCGCTGAGCGGGGCCGGAGCTGGAGCGAGCATCGGCGCGACGATCGGCATGCTCGGCGGGCCGCTTGCGCCTGTGACCGTAGCCGCTGGCGCCGCCATCGGCGCGGGCGTGGGGGCCATCTCCGGCCTGCTGCTCGGCGGGCGCAGCGCCAAGAAGGAGTACCAGGCCATCACGGCAGCAGAGGACGCGGCCAAGAAGTCGGCGACCTCGCAGCGGCGCAAGTCCGCCTGGGCCGCCAAGGAGGGCTCGGCGATCAAGGCCCAGGGCGGCCCCGTCCAGGGCGGCGGGGACGTGCTGCTCGAAGCGGCCGGCTCCCGCGGGCAATTCGACTCCTGGCACGCCGGCACCTTCGGGTAGCCGCAACCGTGCGGTGTTGCCTCGTTCTCACCCTCCACGCCATAGGATGACCCAATGTCCACCCCCCGTCCCCCGTACAGCACGCTCTCCCGTTCGGACTTCCTCGCCCAGGCCGCCCCCGCCACCCTGGCCCCGGCGTCCAAGGACCCCAGTGCCATCCTGGCCAGCCAGTACATGCGACAGAACGTCGCGAACGCCGGCATCTCCCTGGGCGCCACCGCGCTGCAGGGCGCCGCGATGGCCATCAAGACGCCGCAGGACAAGCACAACAACGCCCAGCTGGACCTGCTCGAGGCCGCGCAGGCCCGCGGCGAGATGGCCGACACCCCCCAGGCCGCCATGAACCGGCTCCTGCACCGGCAGGACCTGGCCAAGGCGGGCCAGGTAGGCGAGGAGGCGCAGATGCGCTCGTCCGCCACCCTGGCCGGGCAGGGCGGGTCCATGAGCGCCGCCGACGTCGAGCTCGTCCACCGCGCCGCCGCCACCGCCACCCAGCAGGCCGCCACCGCCGCGGGGCAGGCCAAGGGCGCGCGGGACATCGCCGAACTCCAGCGTCAGGTCGACGAGGCCGAGGCCCGCCGCGCCTACAAGTCCGAGCGCACCAAGGGCGGGTTGCAGTTCGCCAGCCAGGCAGTGTCCGGCGCTGCCGGCCTCGTCGGAACGGTCCGCGCTGCCAACGCCGTCAAGGACATCGACTGGGGCGACACGGGCTACTCGCCCACCGAGCAGATGTTCTACATGCACGTCCTGAGTGGAAAGGACGTGGGCGGCGCATTCAACAGCCTCAACCGCACCTCGATCTCGTAGGCGACACCATGGCCCAGCCGATCATCCGCCCGATGTACGACCCCCACTTCGACCCCGGCGTGCCGGCCATCGTCACGTTCTGGGCCGCCTTCATCGGTCAGCGCCAGTCGACATTCGACGCGACGATGAAGTCCCGGCTCGAGCAGGCCGACAACTCCGCGCTGGCCAAGGAACTGCAGATCATCAACGAGGGGATCACTGAGATCATCGGCCAGCGGGCGCGGCTGACGCGGGAGGGACACCTCGGGTTCTCCGGCCTCGTCGACAACGTCGTGTCGGGCGAGGCGCAGATGGCGTCTACCTACACGGCTTCCCAAGCCGACATCATCATCGCCGAGATCGGCCATGAAACGTCAATGATCGAACTGCGGTCAGACGAGAAGAAGATCCTCAACGAGGCGTACGCCGGGGCGGGAGATGCCGCAGGGACAATGGCGGCCCTGCAAGCGGACTTGAAGGCAGTACGACCAGAAACCGACGGCAGCGACAGGAATATCCGCGAGCGCCTCATCCAAACAGCGCGCGAGGAGGTCATGGCGGGCATCACGCCAGGGAGCCCTGAGCACGCCGCCCGTGACGCCATGATGGCCAACTACATCAAGGGGGCGGCGGATGACAAGGACGGGAATCCTGGCGTCATCCAAGACCTGAATAACTACCAGCGCGAGTACCTGGGCGGCAAGACGAGCGAGCAGTTCATGGACGCACGCTTCCCGCCCATCTCGGACGCTGAAGCGGCGCGGCGCTCCCCTCCGCACCGCGGCGTGGGTGGCCCTCACCTTTCGCTGTGGAACCTCATGATGCCCGGCGCCGGCACCGGCTACCAGCAGGGCGGCGCGGGCGGCGCGGGCGGCGCGGGCGGCCAGCAGGGCCCCACTGGCTCCGGCGGCTACCAGCAGGGCTCTGGCACGTCCGGCGGCTACGGCGAAGCAGGAGGGCAGCGGGACGGCATGACGCGGTCGCGCATGTCCATCGCCCGCGAAGAGTGGATGAAGGACTACGACGGCGACCGCGAGCAGATGGACGCGCAGCTCGCCGCCTACCAGCTCGACGCCGACCGTGTGCGCCGGGAGATGGCCGCCAACCGGGCGCAGGGATCGGAGGGCCCGTTCGCCGGCTACCAGGGCAACTACCTGCTCAACACGCAGAACGTGCAGTCTGCACGGGGAACGCGCGGGCGGCTCGGCCGGCTGCAGGAGCGGGTCGACACGCTGGCATCCATGGACCCGCGCGTCCGCGCAGAGACCGGAGACTACCTCCGCGCCGGCGGAAGCGTGAAGCGTGCCGCGCAGCTGGCTCACGACGACTACTACATGGAGGAGGACTACCCCGCGAGCCTCCCCACCCCAGGCCAGGACCTGCGGCAGGCCGGCGACCAGGAGCCTGGCGGGCTCGTGTACAGCTGGTTGGCCGATGTCCTGGTCGACGCCGCCTCCAGCGACGAAGAGGAGGACATGCTGTTCGGTCTCGACAACGCCGCGCAGACCATCGAACTGCTGGCAGGGATGGACCCCGACGTCGGCGTCCAACTGGGGGCGGCGTGGCAGAGCCTCCAGCAGGGAGACCTCTTCGCCAAGCAGGTCATGGGAGCGCCAGTCATCTACACCGATCCCAACAAGGACTACCGGTACAAGCAGGACGCCGACGGCAGCGTCTGGTTCGTGGGCCTGGATGCCGATGGCCGGGCGACGGCCAACGAGTGGACCCGTGCGACCGGGGGCGCGGTGGTCAAAATCCAAAACAAAACGAGCATGACGACGCACCCGTCCCTGCTGCCCGAGGCCGAGCGCCGTAGCGCCCTGGCCAAACACGTCGGAGAGGCGGCACGGTCTGTCGGCTGGCTCGCCAGGGCGGGCGACATCTACGCCGCCGAGCTCATCGCCGGGTCGCTCGAGGCGGCCGGCGACATCCGGGACACCGAGCAGGCCCTGGTCCGCTACAACGCCATCGGCGAGGCCGCCTACTCCCTGCCCCTGGAGCTGTCCGGCGGGTTCGGCACCGCGACGGCCGAGGCCATCAAGTGGCGAGGGGACGACGTCGATGCGCTGCGCAAGGACGGCGACACCCTCGCCGTACGTGGGCGCGGCCTGGCCGACACGGAGCGCACGACCGTCACCCAGGATGTGCGCGACGCCTTTGCCGACAAGGAGGATGCGGCGCGGGTGAAGCGGCTCGACGGCGCGGTGGGGAGTTTCGTGGGCCCGGCGCTGGATGGGGACATCGACAAGGCCACCGAGGGCGTGCCGTCCAAGGCTGGCGGCGTCAACGGCGAAGGGGTCCGCGACTCCCGAGGGAGCCGGGACGCGAAGGTGGACGCGGCGCAAGCCGACGCGGACGCCAGGCGGGACGCGCAGCGCGCCACCCTGCTCGCGAAAGCGCAGGAACTGGCAGAGAAACTGCCCGACGGGGACGACAAGGATCACGCCATAGCCGTCGTGGCGGACAAGATCGCGCAGTTCAACGAGGACATCGCCGAGAGGCGTGGCGGCGGGAGCGACGGCGGCATCATCGACCGCGCCGCCGCCGCCTACCATGACGCTGTTGCCCTGAAGGGATCCCTCCCGTCCGACGATGTCGATGGGAACGAGGCCGCCAATGAGCAGATCCTGCGGCTCGCCGCTGAGCACCAGGCTTTGCTTCATGGAACCGCAGGCCTCGCAGGGACCAACCGACCGGGCCCCGTGCGTACCAGAGCCTACAGCGGCGACCTTGCTCGGGAGCACGGCGGCATGTCCGACAATGAAGTCGGTGAACTGGTGGAGATCGACCGCATCCTCGCCGAAGCTCGCGCAATCCCGACCACAAAAGAGCGGCGGGCCATGCGCAGGGCCCGCCCCGACCTGGAAGAGTCGATGATGATGTTCGACACGGGGCGTCCGTTGACCACAAAAGAGCGGCGGGCCATGCGCAGGGCCCGCCCCGACCTGGAAAAGTCGACCATGATGTTCAACGACCCCCTGCTCGAAGCTGCCGGGAATAGGTCACTCACGGACATCAAGGTTGATGAAGCGCAGGCCAGAGCCGAGGCTATCCGGCAACGCGATGAGGCTCTCCGCGACGCACAGGCGGCATACCGTGAGGCTTCATCCCGCAGGGCGGCCATCCCTGCCGATGACCTCGCCGCCCGCGAAAAGGCGAATGCCGAGATGCTGCAGTTGGCCGCTCGCGTCGAGCGTATCGAGCGTGGTGACAATTCCCAAAACTGGGTGAGGGCGTCCAGCGATACCAATACCCACCCGGTCGAAGCCGCCCCTGCCGACTGACCCTGTACAATAGCCCCGCTGCTCTCCCCGTCCTGCTCGCCTTGCTCCTGGAGTCACCCCGATGCCCACCACCACGCCCCGCGAACAGAGGATCCTCGACTTCATGGCCGCCACCGGGATGGACCGGGACCAGGCTGAGCAGGCGGTCCCCGTTGTGCGCGGCGAGGATGTCCTGCTCGAGGCCGCGGGGCCCGAGCGGGCGAGCCGTCCGGAGCCGAGCCCGGTGCTACCCCAGGACGTCATGGACGGCGTCCTGGGCAACGAGCAGGAGCCCGACGACTACGACTACGACGACGACGATGACGAGGAGGTCGAGGTCGACGAGGACGCCCGCATCGTGAAGGATGCCGCCAGCAGCCCCAGCTCCTACAAGATGGGGCTGCAGCTCAACCTGCTGGGCCACCAGCTGGCCCAGCTGGAGATCGACCGCATCGTGGCGTCGCAGTCCGACCCGGACGAGGCCGCCATCCGGCAGCAGGTGCTGACCGACATGGACGCCGACATGCGGCACTACGACACGTACACCTTGCCGGGGTACGTCGATGACGCCTTCAAGCTGGCCGGCAAGGTCGGGGACAACCCCATCTACACGGCGATCCGCGCGCTGACGCTCAACGGCAAGGCCCCCTACGAGGCCCCCGGCGGGGAGCCCTTCACGCGGACCCAGGGCATCGAGGAGCGCAAGAAGCGGGCGCAGGAGTACACCCGCGCGTGGCGCGAAGGGACGACCGTCGATCGCCTGGAGAGCGCGCGTGGCATCTTCTGGGATCCCATGGAGATGCCCGAGGGCTGGGAGCCCCCGGAGGGGTCGGCGTCCGCCGAGGTCCTGCGCGACCACATCCAGGCGATGTTCCCGGACACCCTGGGCGAGGTCGCCCTGGTTGCCTTTCCAATACCGACGAGGAAGAGCGTCATGGCGATCGTCGCCGCGACGGATCACCCTCGGTGGGACGAAGCCATGTCCGAGATGGCGACGATCTTCGAGGGCGTGCCGCTGTACGAGACCACGAACATCTCGTCAGCCACCGCCGAGGTCCACCGCCGCAAGGGCAACAACCCTCACGCGCCGCGCGAGCCGCGCCCAGTAGAGCCGGGAGTCGCCGGGTCCATCAAGCACTGGATGACGCCCGCTGCGAGGCTCCTGTTCGGCAGCGGGCTGCTGACGGCGGCGGACATCGCGGAGAACAACGACCTCATCATGATGTCGCGCCCCATCGCTGACACCATCAAGTGGCTCGAGGGTGGCACGAACATCGACGAATTCCTGATGTGGGCGACGCCGACCGCGGAGCACCAGGGCGAGTTCGGCATCCCCCGGGACGTCAAGGACGAGGTCCGGCGGCGGGTGAAATCCGGCACCAGGCGCGAGGACCTGGTGGCCGCGCGCCAACTCATCGACGCCGCCAAGACCACCAAGGACCTCGAGGGGGTTTTCAACACCCTGCCGCTGCAGAGCATCCCGTCGGCTGCGTTCGCCAGCAAGCTCGGCCGACGCCAGCTCCTGAAGGCGACCCGCGAGATGAAGGGGCCGAGGTCCGCGACACTGAAGCGCTTCCTGGAAGACTCGGCCAAGGCCGAGGCCATCCACAGCGGGGACGTGCTCACCGAGGCAGCGGCATCCCCGGCAGACAACGCGGTGCGGTTGGAGAGGCAGCTGAACGCAGCGTGGGGCCACTTCCTGTCCAACGCGGTCCCCAGCGACCTGCCGCCCGAACTGCTCGCCAAGGTGCTCACCGTCGAGTCGCTGCAGAAGGGCGTCCTGCAGGCCGAGGCCGACTACTACGACACCGGCGGCGCCGCGGTCGACAAGATCGAAGGCGTGCTCGGAACGCTGAGCATGGACACGAAGGGCGAGACCACCTTCGGCTGGTTCATGCGCATCCCGCTGGGCGGGATCTCGGCAGCGGTCGAAGAGTGGCCGATGGGCCCGGCGACCCCAGCGGGCATGGACTTCGCGCTGCAGATCGCCGCGGACCACGGCGTCCTCGAGTACGACGGTGTGCGCGACTTCGAGAACACGAACTACTGGGGGCGCATGCGCGCAGCCCTGGACCAGGGCGAGTCCGGGTGGATGCTGGGCTACCAGGACGTCGCACACGCCGCCGGCATGCCGGCCACCCACTGGCTGTACAAGGTCGCCACTCTGGCCGGAACCGGCATCGACACTTTCTTCATCGGTGAGGACCTCGTGGTCGGGGGGGCGTCGCATGTAGTGCGACGGGTAGGCGCCGGGCTCAAGGGCGCCCACGGCGTGCGCGCATTCGGCATGTCGTCTGCCTTCATGGCCGGCGTGTCTGGTGCCATGCCCGAGATCATCCAGCTCGCCCGCAAGGCTGAGAACTGGGACAAGGTCGACCTGCGGGTCACCAGCACGATGAGGGCGCCCGGCTCGAAGCCGAAGCTGACGAAGGACGGGACGCCGCGAAAGTCCATCGCCCTGCACGACCCGACGGATGCGAGCAACTACATCACCGACCTGCTGGTGCGTGATGCTGCCAGGCGCGGCATCAACCCGCTGTCGGCGATGCCGAAGGGCTACCGCGAGGGCATCGCCAACATCCTGCGCAACGTGACGGGCCAGGACGCCGAGGGCGTCCGCGCGATGCTGGACGAGTTCAGCCAGCGGGTGGACGAGGCCGGCACGCTGCACATGGACAACTGGCGCAAGGCCCTCGACCAGACCGACGCACCCACCCTGGAGATGCGCGACAGCCCTGAGTACAAGGAGCGGGTCGCTGCGTACGATGCGATGGTCCAGCTGGGCGTCATCGACAACGAGATGAAGGCGCTCAACCTGGCGCTCGACGAGGTGAACGCGCGCATACGGTTGCGCGACGGCGACATTGATATCCTCTCCGACCACTTCGCCCAGATGAAGATGCGTCTGGATCCCCGCGGCGGGCCGACCGCTCCCCGCACCAGCGGGTTGGCGGACGTGGACCCTGAGTGGATCAAGAAGAGGGACGCCTGGGTCGCGAAGCAGGCCGAGCGCGCCGGCAGCGCGCCGGCAGCGCGCACCCCCTACGAGGGCGGCCCCCAGGCCCGCGCAGTCCTGATGGACGACATGGTGGAGGTGGCGTTCAATAGGGGCCTGCGCGAGGCCGAAGTCAAGCTGCTCGAGCAGGTGCTGACGCCCGAGGGACTGAGCGCCGACGGCAGGGTCGTCGCCGGCAAGATCATCGAGATCGCGCTGGACCAGGACGAGGCCGCCATCTGGGGCGCCTTCAACCACGAGGTCATGCACGCCCTCAAGGAGCAGGGCATCATCACGGACAAGGAGTACGCGGTCCTGCGGAGGCACGCCAAGAAGTGGCTCGACAGGGACGACCTCATCGCCGACGGTGGCACGTCCACCCGCAGCCGCAATGAGGGGGTCGTCTCCGGCGACGACCTCGACAACGAGGGCATCGCTGACGCCTACCGCGCCTGGGAGGACGGACGGCTCAAGGTCCACGGAGTCGTCAATGTGGTCTTCGAGCGTATCCGTCGGTTCTTCGAGGCGCTGTGGAACACCCTGCACGGGCGCGGCTTCCTGAGCGCAGAAGACGTGTTCGCCCGCATCTCGGCCGGCGAGATGGCCGGACGTCCCGGCAAGGCCGGCGCCTCCCGCTCGACACCGGACATGCTGGTCATCGAGTCCATGGACGCGACCGATCCCAGGGCAGTCGCCGACGCGATGCTCGACCCGAACAACGAGGTCATGGGCCCAACGTCGCTGCTGATGGCCCGCGACGACGTGAAGCACTCGGTCCGGACCCAGGACTACATCTGGACCCGCCGCTGGAAGTTCATCAACGAGCAGATCAGCATCGAAGCCGAGGCCCTGGGCCTGACGATGCGGACCAAGAAGGGCAAGGCGTTCCGCGCGAAGCGGCAGGATGAGTGGAAGCAGCACCTGCAGTACGACGACCTGCTGGTGTCGCTTGTGACGGACTTCGGGCGTGTCGACGAGCTCATGCCGAAGGGCGCCGGCGTCAAGTCCACGCAGGCCTTCCTGGCCGGCGGAATCATGCGGAACACCGACGATCTGTACATGTACACGTTCGACTCCTCGTCCAACTGCATCCGCCGCCAGGTGTTCACCCGCTCCATGATCGAGGTGCTCAAGCAGAGCGATCCGAGCAAGCTGCCCGACAAGCAGCTGCAGGCGTTCCTGTCGTGGGCCGGCAGCGAGTTCCGGAAGGAGGGGAAGCTCGCGACCTGCTCGTACTGCTACGTCGACACGCCGCGCATCCGGGCCCTGCAGATGATCCAGGGGGAGCTGCTGAAGCAGGGGATGACGCTGAAGGACGTCGACATCGACTACTTCATGGACCCCGATCACCGGGTGCGAGTGCGCCACCCGAAGAAGTTCCCTGAGTTCAAGACTCACGAGCGCAACACCACCAGGTCCGAGCTGTACGCCGATCTCGACCAGAAATTCAGCGACGCCAAGTCCAAGGGGGTGGAGCCCTACGAGGAGTACGCCGGGCAGATGTACCGGCTCTCCGCAAACAAGGTCGCCGCCCTCAACAAGCAGGCTGGCTTCCGCATGTGGAGCAACAGCGACTTCCAGATCGAGCACGCCATCGACCTGCAGCAGGTGATCACCGACATGTCGATCATCGGCCTGCGGTCCCACCTCTACACGAAGATCGCCGCAGCGGCACGGTTCCTGGGGCGAACGGGCGTCAAGGTCAACATGTCGGTCTCGTTCTCCCTCGGCAAGAAGAAGGGGTCAGGGCCCAACGGAAAGCCCCACTTCCTCGACGAGCACCTCCGGACCGGCGGCATGTCGCTGAAGGAAGCGCAGGAGATCCGCAAGGAGTTCGAGGGGCACGGCGGCAACGTCGGCATCGTTGCAGTCCTCGGCCAGGACGCGACGATCCTCATCGCGCTGGACGACCCGTCCATCGACTTCATCATCCCGTTTCACGCCTCTGGCGCGATGGCCGCTGACTTTGCGCGGTGGGGGTGGGCCAACTACTCCAGCATCCAGCACGAGCGCTGGCCGTCGGCCATGGAGCACAGCGCCGCTGTCGATGGCGACGGGCCGATCGCCTACATGATGGGCGTCCTGCGGGAGCACGGGGTCAAGGGTGACTTCAACCACAAGATCGGACCGCTCGTCCAGGCGGACTACGAGACGTACAAGGCCGCCGTGCTGAAGCGGGATCCCGAGGCCAAGCCGGCCAAGGTCAAGGCACGAGCCATCAAGCGGCTCGTCAAGAAGTACGGCGCCGACGCCATCAAAACCACGCGCACCTTCGAGTATTCGGACTTCGAGAGCGGCGGCGGGGCCAAGCCCCCCGGCGTCAGCGCCCAGCACTGGGCCAGCCTGTCGCCCGACATGCAACTCAAGGTGTCCTACTTCTACATCATGGCCCGGCGAGGCCGCATCCCGCCGTTCGTGCCGACGATGGAGTCCGTTGGCAACAAGGGCACGCTCGAGAACAACCCGGTGCTCAAGCGCAACCCGCTGCTGTTCCTCAAGCACGACGGCTACATGAAGCTGCGCAAGGACTACGCGCGCACCGACACGCCGTTCCGTCAGGTGGCGGCGGACTTCGTCTTTGGCGCCGTCACCGACGACCTGTCCGGGTTCCTGGAGCGCGGCGGCGTGGGCGGCAAGGTGATGCTCGACCCCGAGATGATCGAGTCGATCGGGCGTGCGTTGAATGATGCCGCCCCCGATGAGGACTGGGGCGCGCGGAACCAGGCCAACATGAGCGAGATCGCGAACCGGAGCATGGAGATCGTCAACCCGAAGTCGATGAAGTTCCTGCAGGGCGTCATCGATCCCTTCGAGGGCATGGAGGCGTTCAGCCGGCGGGCATCGCCGGACGCTCGCGGTGAGCAGCAGGCGCTGTTCCAGGCCCACCCCCCCGAGCCGCTCGACGCCTTCGCCGCCTGGGCGCTGGGCGCGAAGTACCTCGACAAGCACGGCAACATCCCGCGGGTGTACCACGGCACCACCCACAACTTCGAGAGCTTCGACCCGGACAAGGGCTACCCCGACGCCTACCACGGACCGGGCATCTACCTGACGACGAGCGCCGAGGACGCCAGCAGCAACTACGCCGGGCGCGGCCCCGACCTCTCACACCGGATCGCTGCCAAGTTCGACGAGAATATGGACGACTTCGGCTCAGCGGACCTGAGCGAGATCGACCACCTGGTGGCTGACTACGTCGAGGCACACGCCGACCGTCTGCCCCCGGAAACCGTGCAGGCCGCCGCCGACCTGGACACCCAAGGCCTTCAGCGGGCGCTCGATGAGGGGCACCTGGACATCGAGGACGTCGCCCAGTGGCTGGCCGAGGAGGAGCTCGACGGCGACGCATCGAGCGTGATGCCGCTGCGCGTGGCCCTGCGCAACCCGCTGGACCTGCGCCGGGGGGAGGCTACGCACTTCGACTACCACCGGGAGTACAACGACGAGGGCATGCTGTCGGGCGAGTACGGCTCCGTGCTGGACCTCGTCGACCAGTTGGAGATCGAGGCGTTCGGCTTCGATGGTGGGGAGCAATGGTTCGACTACGTCAAGAAGCTGATCCTCGAAGATGCCGCCGACTACGACGGCATCAACGCGCGTGACGTGGAGAAGATCGCCCGCGAGTCGGCCCACGACCTGTACGACGACGATGGACGCACGGCTGCGCCGGGCGCCATCCTGCGCCACACCTACGAAGCGCTGGGCTACGACGGCATCGTGCTGGACGCCGACGAGACGTTCGGCTCTGGACGCAGGGGAACGATGGCGGCCCCGATGAAGGGCATCACTCCTGGCACCCATCACATCGTCGCGTTCGACAGCGGCACCGTGAAGAGCGCGACGGGCAACCGGGGCACCTGGGACCGCGGCGACAGCCGGGTCACGTACTCGCGACGCCTCGCCCAGGCCCGCGACTCGGCCGGACGGGTCACCTCCCCCATGGACCTGCCCTTCCCCCGCGGCAGCGGCCCGGACGGCGGGTGGAACGTGGTCAGCCTGTTCGACGGTCTCGCCGCCGGCCGCCAGGCGATGAAGAACCTCGGCATGCCGGTGAGCCGCTACCTGTCCGCCGAGGTCGACGCGCACGCTGCCAAGATCGCCAAGACCAACCACCCCGACATCGAGCCCATCGGCGACGTGACGCAGCTCACGGGCGACGCGCTGCGCGCCAAGGTCGACGGCAAGGTGGACCTGCTCGTGGGCGGGAGCCCCTGCCAGGACCTGCGCAAGGGACGCGAGGGCCTCAAGGGCAGCAAGAGCAGCCTGTTCTTCGAGTACGCCCGCCTCAAGGCGGACGCCCGCCCGCGCTACTTCCTCTTCGAGAACACCGCGCAGATCCACCCCGACGACGCCGCCATCGTCAGCGCCGAGCTGGGCGTGGAGCCCATCGAGATCGACGCCGGACTGGTCAGCGGGCAGACCCGCAAGCGCTACTACTGGACGAACATCCCAGGCGTCACCCGCCCGAGCGACCTCGGCCTGCGAGCGGCCGACATGATGCTGAGCGCCGACGAGGCCGGCAAGCTGGGCCCCCGCCAGGTCGGCAAGGTCACCGACCGCACCCTGGCCTACATGAACGGCACGCCCAAGGGCAACACGAAGAGCCGCCTGCAGGGCGGGCGCGGCCACGTCTTCACGCCGGGCAAGAAGATGAAGAGCCCGACGCTGACCCGCTCCATGGGGCGGGGCGCCCCGTACGACATCGTGCTGCAGGGCGACACCGTGCGGCGCCTGTCGCGCATCGACGCCGAGCGGCTGCAGGGGCTGCCCGACGGCTACACCGACATCGACGGCGTGCCCCGCCGCCAGGCGCTGTTCGCCATCGGCAACGCCTACAACGTCCAGACCGTCGAGCACATCCTGGGCCACCTCGCCGTGCGCCCAGGGCAGGAGGGGACGCCCAGACCCGCGC
>CALDOK010000240.1 GCA_937912125.1 uncultured Pseudomonadota bacterium | reverse complement strand
CCCCCGCGGCCGCCTGTTTCCCCCGATCCTAGGCGCGCGGGGCTCCGAAGGCCCGAGCGCCTCGCCCTCCTACAGGAACACGTCCTGGGGCTCCACCCCACGCCGCTCGTGCCAGACAATGCGCCACTCGTCGTCGTCCTCGAGCTCCAAGCCCACCTCGAAGTGCCAGGCGTCGGCGTTGTCGGCGCGGATGTCCAGGGCACCCACGTTCAGGCCGTCCATCAACAGCGCCACGAAGCTGGCCTGGGCCGAGGAACCATCCTCGGCCAGATCGACCTCCATGGGGCCCAGGGTGACGGTGATGGGGCCACGGGACTGCAGCTCACGCCACAGGATGGCCCGCACGGTGGCGAAGTCGCCGCCATCGGCGTCTTGGTAGCTTCGTGAGATGGGCGCCAGCGCTGCCCCCAGATCGCCGGCGCTCAACCCGTCGGCCACCTCGACCACCGCAGCACGCACGCGACCCTCCGGGGTGACCGGGGCGCGGCACAGGGTGGGCAGCAGGAACCACGCTCCGACCACCAGCACAACGCCGAGCATGAAGGCGCGACGGCGGGAGAAGTACGCCACGGCAGCTCCACAATGAAAGGTTGGTGTACTGGCCGAATCGCCTGAAGTGGCTAGACTCCGAGTCCCTAGCCCATCGGAGGTTTCCTTGCTTCGCTCGACCCTGCTCGTACTGCTCCTCGCCCTCCCCTCCGCCGTCCTGGCCGACCCCGAGGTGCGCGACGACGCCCTCGAGGGCATCCCCGCCGAGATGCAGCTGGCCCTGGACACCCAGGCCGCTCAGCTGGCCGAGGCCCAGGCTCGCATCGCCACCCTAGAGGCCGAGCTCGACGCCGCCAAGGACGACAAGGCCGAAGAGAAGGACGACGTGGGCGAGGCACGCCAGGACGTGCAGGACGCCAAGGCAGAAGCCCAGGCCACAGCCGAGCTGGGCGACGCCCAGGTCCACACCGCCAAGGCCGAGGTCCAGGAGGCCAAGGCCGAGAAGCAGGGCGCCAAGGCCGGCATCGAGGGCGCCAAGGCCGAAGTCCAGAGCGCCAAGGCCGGCGTAGACCAGTCCAAGGCCCAGCTCACCGTGGCCAAGGCCGAGCTCAAGGCCGCCAAGGCCAAGAAGAAGGCCGAAGGCAGCGACGCCGCCCGCGCGCTGGTGGACTCGGCCAAGGAGATCATGGTCAACGCCAAGGCCAGCCTGAAGTCCGCCAAGGCCCGCGTCAAGGAGACCAAGGCCGCCCTGGCCGCCGCCAAGGCCAGCTACAAGGAGGCCAAGGGCCAGGTGGCCGCCTCCAAGGAAGAGCTCTCCGCCACCCGCTCCGAGGTCAAGGCCGACGCCATCGCTGCCGACGCCGAGGTGAGCACCGCCAAGGAACAGGTCGAGGCCGAGCGCGAGGAGCTCTCCGACGCCCTGCTCGATCGCGACCTCGCCAAGGCCCAGCTGGCCGTAGCCAAGGCTCAGGCCGAGCTCATGGCCGCCGGCTTCCAGCTGGCCCGCGCCGAGGCCGCCGCCTCCCTCGACGCCGCCTTCGAGAAGGTCGACTTCGAGGCCGCGGTGGAGAGAGCGCGCGCCAAGGTTGAGAAGACAAAGCAGGCCGTGCTCGAGCTGGGCGGGGCCGACGAGCCAGCTGCCGAGCCCACTGCCGAGTAGGCTCTGCGACCGGTTCCGCACAGGGATAGGGTAGTCCTCCACGCCAGGAGGCCTCCCCCATGCGCATGCTCACCCTCGCCCTGCTCACGCTCACCGGCTGCCCCAAGGACCCCGGCGAGACCGGCGGCTTCCCCCCCGTGTGCAACGACGGCACCCAGTGGTCCGACGGTCAGCCGTCCTTCCAAGACGCCACGGCGGCCTGGGGGTTGGACGCCATCAACGCCGAGGCCACACGCATCAACGCGGTAGACTTCGACGGTGATGGCTGGACGGATCTGGCCCTGCGGAGGGCCACCGACGCCCCCGACGACTTCTCCGATGGCGGCACCCGCAACGCCTGGCTGCTGCGCAACAATGGCCAAGGCGGCTTCGAGGACGTCACCGAGTCCTCGGGCATCCGCAGCGCCCGCGCCGGCGACAACTCCCGGGGCGGCCAGGTCTGGGCCTTCGCCGACGCCGACAACGACGGCGATCTCGATGTCTTCATCTCCATCGCCGACACCAGCGCCGCCTACGACGAGACGTCCGAGCTGCTGCTCAACAACGGCGACGGCACCTTCTCCCTGGGCAACGCCGGCGACGACATCCGCTACAACGGCGACACCGCCCCGGCGGCCGCCTCGTGGGTCGACGTGGACCGCGACGGCTACGCCGATCTGTGGGTGCCCGAGAACTACATGCAGTCCCGCCTGTACAAGAACGACGGCGACGCCTCCTTCACAGACATCACCTACGACGCCAACCTGGGCACCGCGGCCTGGTCCTCGGTGGAGGTGATCAACTCGGGCGAAGCCCACGCCGTGACCTGGTCCGGCCTGGCCTGTGACCTGAACAACGATGGCTGGGCCGAGCTGATGGCCGCCTCGTATGGCCGCGCCCCCAACCTGCTGTTCCAGGCCGAGAGCGACGGCACCTACACCAACCGCAGCGTCGACTCGAACTACGCCTTCGACCACCGGCAGGACTGGTCCGACAACGAGTCCGCCAGGTGCTGGTGCAAGCTCCACCCCGAGGACGACGACTGCGAGGGCGTCCCCAACCCTGCCATCTCCTGCAACTCCGACAGCGACGCCTTCCGCTGGAGCCACGACAGCGACCGCGAGCCGTACCGCCTGGGCGGCAACAGCGGCGCCACCACCTGCGCCGACATCAACAACGACGGCTGGATGGATCTGCTCACCTCGGAGATCGTGCACTGGGACGTGGGCTCGAGCTCGGATCCCGCCGAGCTGCTCTTCAACCAGCAGCAGAGCGACGTGGTCTTCGAACGCCCAGGCAACGAGGTCACCGGCCTGGTGCGCGAGCACACCGTGGTCTCATGGAACGACGGCGACATGAGCAACGCCGTGTTCGACTTCGACAACGACGGCTGGCCCGACCCGTTCATCGGCTCGAGCGACTACGAGGGCTGCCGGGCGCTGCTGTGGCACAACCAGGGCGACGAGACCTTCGTGCCCGTTCCCTACGACATGGGCCTGGACCACACCCGCTCCCACGGCGTCGGCGTGGCCGACTTCGACCGCGACGGCGATCTCGACGTGGTGCTGGGCCACTCCAGCTCCCGCTGCGAGGACGACTGCTACGAGACCTTCAACGTGCGCATGTTCGAGAACATCGCCGGCGAAGGCGGAAACTTCGTGCAGCTGGCCCTCGAGGGCGTCGCCGCCAACCGCGCGGCCATCGGCGCCCGCGTCACGGTCACTGCCGGCGGCGTCACCCAGACCCAAGACATCGGCGGTGGCTACGGCCACTACGGCGCCCAACAGGACCTCACCCTGCACTTCGGCCTTGGCACGGCCTGCGAGGCCGACGTCACCGTGCGCTGGCCCGACAGCGACCTGTCCGAGCAGACCTTCACCGTGGGCGGCGGCTATCGCTACTGGGTGGCGCAGGGCTCCGATCCCGTGCCAGAGGCGCTGTAGAGCCGAGAAGCCAGCTTCGAAACTTGCACCCCACCAGGGGCCATGGCTATGTGGGCGCGCCTCGTACTCACGGATGCCGCTGTGACTCTCTCCCGCATTTCTCTCCTCGCCCTTACACTCTTCGCTCTTGGCACCGGCTGCCCCTCCAAGGATGACACCGGCCAGCCCCCAGAGGGCGACACCGACACCGACACCGACGCAGACACCGACGCAGACGCCGACGCAGACGCCGACGCAGACGCAGACGCCGATGCCGATGCCGATGCCGATGCCGATGCCGATGCCGACACCGATGTCACCCAGACCGACGACGACGGCGACGGCTACTCCGAGGAGGAGGGCGACTGCGACGACCTGGACGACTCGGTGAGCCCCGGCGCCGACGAGGTGGCCTACGACGGCGTGGACAACGACTGCGACGAGGAGACCCCAGACGACGACCTGGACGGGGACGGCTACGACCACCTCGAGGACTGCGACGATGGGGACGCCTCCATCAGCCCCGACGCCAGCGAAGACTGGACCGACGGCGTGGACAACGACTGCGACGGCACAGTGGACGAGACCGACGAACGCTTCACGGTGCAGACCCTGGACACCAGCTGTGACTGCGGCCTGTCCAGCGCCCTGGACATCGACAGCGCCGGCCAGGTCCATGTGGCCTACTACGACCAGGACAACGGCTACCTGCGCTACAAGCTGCGCGACAGCTCCGGCTCCTGGGGCATCTCCCAGGACGTGCTGGCCTACAGCTACTACGACACCGGCTACCACCTCGACGCCGCCTGCAGCGGCGCCGACGAGTTCCAGATCGCCTACACCACCACCGACTACTATGGACTGACGGAGCTGGACTTCATCTACCGCGACGCCTCGGGCAGCTGGTCCCACGAGTACGTGGTGGACGACTACACCGAGAGCAAGTCCACCAGCGTGGGCTGGTACGTCGGCATCGACATCGACTCGGGGAACCTGCCCAGCTTCGCCTACCACGACGCCGACGCCGGCGTCCCCATGGTGGCGGACTTCACCAGCTTCGGCGTGTCCATCTACGCCCCCGCCGATCTGTACACCGCCGGCCCCACCGGCATCGGCACCAGCATCGCCATCGACAGCACCGGCGCCGACCACATCAGCTTCTACGACCCCTACGCCTGGTACGGCCTGTCCGAGGAGATCCAGTACTCCCAGCTGAACGACGATCTGGCCAGCATCGCCTTCTCCGAGACGATCTCGGCCGACCCCGGCTACAGCAGCGACGACGGCATGCGCACCTCGGTCGCCGTCCGCTCGGACGACACCCCCTGCGCCGCCTGGTGGGACTTCGCCGATGGCGACCTGAACTATGCCTGCCGCGACACCTCCTGGTCCGAGCAGACCGTGGACTCGAGCGGCAGCGTGGGTGCCTACCCCTCCCTGGCCTTCACCAGCACAGACGAGGCCTACATCGCCTACTACGATGTCACCAACGCCGACCTCAAGGTGGCTCACTACGACGGCAGCAGCTGGAGCACCTGGAGCGTGGACAGCGTCGGCGACGTCGGCAGGGCCCCCTCCCTGGCCATCGACGCCAGCGACGTGGTGCACATCAGCTACTACGACGCGACCAACGGACACCTCGAGTACGCCACCGGCATCTGATCGAGTCTGGTACCATGGACCCCCCGCCCCTACCGGAGGTCCCATGACCCGCTCCCTCGCCCCCATTCTCGCCCTCTTCGCCCTGGCCTGTGGCTCTCAGGATGCCGCACCGCCGACCGACGCGCCGCCCGCTGCGCCGGCCGCGGAGCTGGACCCCCTGGATCCGCTGGCTGGCCTCCCCGACCGCTCCGCCACCGAAGCGGCGGACGCCCAGGCGCTGCAGGATGCCTGGAGCGGCCAGACCAAGCTCCCCGTCTTCGAGGGCGACAACGCCATGGCCAAGACCGACGCGGTCAACGTGAGCCTGGCCTGGCTCGAGGTGGTGGACGGCGGCGACTATGGGGGCGGCTGGGACGCGGCCGCCGGGCTGGTCCAGGACTCCACCCCCAAGGAACAGTTCTCACAGGCCGTCGGCACCCTTCGCGGCTCCTTCGGTGCCGTGCAGTCCCGCACCTTCGCGAAGGCCGAGTACAGCAAGGTCCTGCCAGGCGCTCCTGACGGCGAGTACGTGGTCATCCAATACAACACCGTCTTCGAGAACAAGGCCGAGGCCGTCGAGACCATCACCCCGATGCTGGACTGGGACGGCACCTGGAAGGTCAGCGGCTACTTCGTGAAGTAGGGCCGGAGCGATCAGGGCCGCAAGAAGTGAACGATGTACTGGGCCAGGCTGCGGGCCCAGCGGCCCACGTCGCGCTCCCAGACCGGCCCCGGGTCCGTGACAATGGCCTCTTCGCTGGTGCGGATGGCCATCACCAGGCCGCCGGTCTTATCGCACTGCTTGACGTTGACGTAGCGGTCCTCGAGGACCACACGGAACTGGTTGCCCTGACCGAAGACCACCAGCCCCAGCGCAGTGCCTGCCACCTCGACGCGGGTGGCCTCGAGCAGCTGAGCGAAGATGACGTCGTGGGTGACGGGCGTGAGCCCATCGCTCGCCTGAGCGAGCCGACGAATCCGTGGCGTAAAGATAGACGGAGATTCCCAGGACATCCCAGACCCCTCGGGGGCACGCTTCCCGCTCATCATGCCTCAGGGAGAGGACAGGCGCAAGACGCGGGCTCAACAGGCGTCGTTGGCCGCGCCAGGCGTGCCTAGATCTCCACGCCCGAACGGCGTCTTGCCATCGCACCAGCTCGAGCCGCTGTCGTTGTCGATGGCATCGAGCAGCAGCGGGTCCAGGGTGGTAGAGATGCCCGTGACCACAGGGAAGCTGCGGTCCCAGACCACCTCGTCGATGGTGCCGCTGTCGGTGAACAGGGCCACCGTGCCTTCCTCCCAGCCAATCCAGTACCAGTCGTAGGCATAGTCCACCGTGACGCCGTACATGATGTGGCGATCGTCGGTGATGGCGAAGACCGCATAGTCGCCAGCCGCGATGGTCAGGGTGTCCCAGATGGTGGTGAAGTCCTCGCCCAGCTGCAGCTGCAGGCCGTCGAGGTAGACCTCGTCGCCCAGGGTGTTGTGCACCTCGAACCACTGGGCTTCTTCGCCGCCGTAGGCCGAGGCGGTCATGAACTCCGTGATCACCAGATCGCCGGCGCTGAGATCGTCGATGTCCAGCAGGGTGGAGCCGGTGGCGTCCACACCGTCGCAGTCGCCGTCCACGCCGTCGCCTGGGACATCCAGCGCCGTGGGCCGGATGCGGCGGGAGGTGTCGTCGCAGTCGCTGCCGCCGTAGCCATCGCTGTCGAACCCGTCGCCGTCGGCGTCGTAGTCGGAGTCGCCCGCGCAGTCGCTGTCGATTCCGTCGTACCAGCTGTCCGAGGCGCCAGGGTAGACCGACGCGTCGGTGTCATCGCAGTCTTCCAGCACGCTGTAGCCGTCCCCGTCGTCGTCGGGAGGGCACTCGTTCACGGCCCCAGGGGTGCCCATGTCGCCCCAGCCGTAGGCCGTGTAGGACTCGCACCAGTTGCCCATGTCGTCGTTGCTGGTGGCATCGACGGCCCCAGGGTCGAGGGAGACAGAGGCGCCCCAGACCTCGATGGTGGCGTAGTCGAACAGCACCTCGTCCACCACCAGGGTGTCGGTTGCCAAGCCCAGGCTCATCAGCACCTCGCCGTAGAAGAAGCCGCTGACCTCGTGGTCCACGGTCACGCCGCCGTTGACGGTGGGGTCCTCGATGCCGCAGAACACAGCGTAGTCATCGGCCGCGACCACCAGCGTGTCCCAGACCGTGTAGCTGGTGTAGTCGTTGTACAGGGTGAGCCCGTCCAGGTAGACGTCCTCGCCGCTGTCGTTGTAGACCTCGAACCAGCCGGCATCTTCCGGGGCGAAGCTCGGCCAGAACAACACCTCGTCGATCACCAGATCGCCGGCTGCCAGGTCGTCGATGTCCAGCAGGGTGGAGCCGGTGGCGTCCACACCGTCGCAGTCGCCGTCCACGCCATCGCCGGGCACGTCCAGGGCGTCGGGCCGGATGCGGCGGCTGGTGTCGTCGCAGTCGGTGCCGCCGTAGGCGTCGCTGTCGTAGCCATCCAGATCGGCGTCGTAGTCCGAGTCGCCGGCGCAGTCGCTGTCCACGCCGTCGTACCAGGCGTCGGAGGCGCCCGGGTAGACCGACGCGTCGCCGTCGTCGCAGTCGGTCAGGGTGGTGTGGCCGTCACCGTCGGCGTCGGCGGGGCAGCTGTCGTTGGCCGCACCTGGAGTGCCGATGTTGGCATAGGGGCCGTAGGTGCTGGAGCCAACACACCAGCTGGAGGCGTAGTCGTTCGCGCTCGCGTCCAGGGTGGTGGGATCCAAGCTGAATCCGGCGCACTCGTACCACTCCCAGATGTGCTGCAACCGCACGCCGTCGATCAGGGTGGAGCCGTTGAGCAAGTCCACCGTGGCCCGATCTTCCTCGAACCAGAAGCGGCCGCCCCAGGCGTAGTCCACGGCGACCCCGCCGCTGAGCCGGGTGTCGGTTGTGTAGCCGATGACCGCGTAGTCATCGACATCCACCTTCAGGCTGGAGCCGATGGAGAAGCCCATGCCTCGGTCGCCCTGGACGGCCAGGCCGTTCAGATCAACCACCTGGCCGGTGGCGTTGTAGATCTCGACCCACTGGCCCATCAGCCACTCCACCTCACAGGGAGCGACCATCACCTCACTGACCACCAGGTCGCCGCTGCCCAGGTCGGCCACCGTGAGGGGCTCGACATCGGTGTCGGCGTCCGTGTCTGCGTCGCTGTCGGCGTCGCTGTCGGCGTCCGCGTCCGCGTCGCTGTCAGCGTCGGTGTCGGCGTCCGCATCCGCGTCGCTGTCGGCGTCGCTGTCGGCGTCGGTGTCGGTGTCGGTGTCGCCCTCGGGAGGCGGCGCGGTGTCGTCCTTGTCGCCGCAGCCGGCCAGTAACAGCAGCATGGAGAGAGACAGAATCTTGCTCATGGTCCACCTCGGGAAGGTCGGCCCGAGTATAGCCGCGGCTCCCCGCATTCGCGCCCGCGCGAACGACCGATGGTGACCAGACCTGACTGGATGGTGCGAGCACCCGTGGCAACCTGAAGGGTGAACAATGCCAGCACGGAGGCGACACCACCATGGAAGGCACTGGCAACACCACCACCCGTGAGGGCTTCACCTTCGCCGTAGGGCAGCTCGTACGCCACCGGGACAAGGGCTTCCGCGGTGTGATCGTCGATGCTCACCCCCACTTCCAGGGGCCCATGGACCAGAGCTGGGTGGGCGACGCCCTGCGCAAGCGCTGGCGGCAACCCTGGTACGAGCTGCTGGTTCACGACAGCTCCGACGTGCTGTACCTGCCCCAGGAGTTCGTCGAGGTGGATCCGAGTGCGCAGCCCATCGCCCATCCCCTCATCGGCCTGTTCTTCAACCGCTTCGTGCGAGGGCGCTACGCCTTCGAGGGCACAGCGCATTAGACGTCGCCGCGGCCGCTACCCTGACGACAAGGTCGCGATCTGGCGGCCCTCCAGGCCCACCCCGGCGCATCACTCCTCGATTACCCTGCTTCTTCCGACGACTGGACTCAGGCACGAGCCTTGCAACACCACGCTGCGTGCCCCGCTCCTTCCAAGGAGAGCCCCATGTCCTCACGCCTCAGCCTGCTGACCGGCCTCGCCGCCTCGCTGCTGCTGGGTGCGTGCGCAGACGGTGCCAACCTGGCCATGGTCGACGGGGCCAAGGACGGCGTGCCCGACGAGTTCCTGCGCGTGGACGTGCACCCCTCGGACCGCAACCCCGCGCTGATGCCCCAGAGCCACTGGGTGGACGGCTGGTGGTACGACAGCGACACCCTCGAGCTCACGATGGACACCCCGGTACAGGTCAAGGGCGCCATCACCTCCCACCAGGCCGTCAACGATCCCCGCATGGACAGTGACGGCCGTGTCGTGGCCGTGGGCGCCAACGTGGCCGCATGGATCGACGGCTCCATCATGGCCGCCTCCACGATCAGCGACGCCAGCTCGGGGGCCTATGCCCTGGATCTGCCCCCCCAGGCGGGCTGGGCGGTGGCCGTGGTTCCCGACGACGGCTCGAGCCTGCCCTTCGGCGTCTTCACCGACCAGGACATCGTACACGACCGCCCGGACTGGGACCTCCAGCTCGACAACGGCGCAGTGGTCCGGGGCGTGGTCACCGATGAGGACGGCGAACCCGTGGCCGACATGGTGGTGCGCGCGATCCACCGCGACACCGGCGTCATCGGTCCCGCAGTGCGCACCCGGGCAGGCGGTCAGTACACGGTACACCTGCAGCCCGACGCCTACACCCTCCAGATCGGCGATGAACCGGGTGGGATCATCCCCACCACCAGCGTCGAGCTGCAGGCCGAGCAGGACGAGATCCACCGCCTGGACCTGACCCTGGGCTCCCTGGCTCCGGTCCAGGCCAGCGGCCGGGTGGTGGACGCGGCGTCCAACCGGCCGGTGGCCGGCGTGGCCCTGCGCTTCTGGTCCCGCGGCCTGGCTCACCACCCCAACGCCTCCCTCGAGCTCGAAGCCGTCACCGACCAGGCCGGCGCCTACAACGTCGAGCTGCTGCCCGGCCAGTGGCGCATGGAGCTGGTGGCACTGCCCGAGCAACGGCTGACGCCCGTGGCCGACAGCTTCGCCGTGGGCATGGACGACGACAGCCTCCAGCTCGGCGTCACCGCCATGCAGCCCTACGCCACCGTGCAGGCCGTGGTGCGTCAGCCCAACGGCGAGCCCGCCGACGGCGTGACCGTCGTGGTGAGAGAACAGGCCCTGTCGGACCAGACCTTCACCGCCACCACCGACAGCGCAGGCACCTTCACGCTGGCCGTGCCCGTCACCGACCTGCATGTGGTGCTCACTCCCGGCGACTCGAGCGCCGCGGTCACCCACCTGGACGTCCGCGGCGACGACTTCCCCCACGGGCTGAGCCTGGTCCTGGGCCGGCTGCTCACCGGGCGCGTGGTCCACGATGACCTGCCCGTGCAGGCCGCCCTGGTCGAGGTGCGCGACGGCGCCACCGACCGCCTGTACGCCACCACCATCAGCGATCTCGAGGGCAACTTCGAGCTCCGCCTGGCCACCGACGCCGAGCAGCTGGCGCCCAACGATGGGCTGGACGACGACACGGGGTACTGGGACACCGGGTACCTGGAGTAGCACTTCGGCCTGGCGGCAGGTCGAACACCTTTCACCCGCCGCGTGCGGCCTCGACCCCGCGGGGAAGCGACTACTCCAGCCCCACCACAAGGCCGCCAGCGCCGGACATGGCCAGGCTGTAGGTGTCCAGGCTGGTGGTCAGGCCAGCATGGCTCACGTCGCTCCACACCAGGCGGGCCTCGCCCCAGCTGTCCCAGCCGTTGGACGAGGTGACCACCGTTCGGCCGCTCCACTCGCTGCCGGAGATGGCGCCGTCACTCTCTTTGATCTCGATGGTCACCTGCTTGCCCAGCAGGATGTCGGCGTGGGGCTGCTCCTGATCGGGGGCGCACTGGACGGCGAAGGCGAGCAGGCCATCGGATCGGCCCATGGCGACGGGGCAGTCCATGGTGAAGACATAGGCCTGGCCCTCGTAGACCGCCGTGGCGGAGACCGCGTGGAGGCCCTGATAGTCGCCATCGCCATCGACGCGCCCGTCGCAGTCGTCGTCGATCTCGTTCCAGGCCTCCTCAGCGCCAGGGTGGACCGCGGGGTCCCGGTCGTCACAGTCCACGGTCTCGTCGTAGCCGTCCTCGTCCAGATCGTCGGGCGGGGGCGGCTGGGTGTCCTCGGGGCTCTGGCTGTCCCGCGGCTCCTGGCTGTCACCGGCGCCGGAGTCCGTCGGAGGATCGGCGGTGACGCAGGCCAACAGAAGCAGTGGCAGCAGGCGGGGCAGCATGGCTGCCATCATGCCATGGTGAGCCGGGCACAGCACCCGCGCCCCCCTCACCGAGCCAGTCCAGGCCCCGGATCCCCCGCACAGCGCGCAGGGCGCCCAGGTGCAGAGCGAGCATGGGAGCGAAGCTGGCCCGGGCCAGGCCCAGCGTGCGCCGCACGTCCGCTACCCACGACCTCCGGATCGCGGTCGGGGCGACACCATGTCTCCGTCTTCGAGCCGATCACCCGCCGACCATCACTTTCGCCCAGGCACAACCCTTGCAGTTAGCCTGAGGGCACATCACCCTGGAGACTCCCATGGACCGCACCCTGCTCACCCTCCCCGCCTGGCTGTTGCTGGTCGGCTGCTTCGACAACGGCGAGCACACACTCGAAGACGGCCCCTACTGTGAGAACACCCCCACCGCGATCTCCCTCGGCGACGCTGCCGCCATGGGCTTCTCCGGGGCCGACATGCTGGCCCTGGCCCAGGGTGGCTTCGACGAGACCCTGACCTGGGCCGCCAGCGCCACCACCACCCCCATCCACATCAGCGTGGGCTACGCCGAAGGTGAGGTGCGCTTCGTGGACTCCATCGCGGTCTACCCGGAGGGTGACGGCGACACCCCCGCCATCGGTGTGGAGTGCGAGGACTTCATGGAGGTGGACGTCTCGATCATCATCACCACTGAGGACGGCGCCCTGGACGAGACCTACGAGCTGGCCCTGGCCAGCGCGGACGGCGTGCACGTGGTCGCCAACACCAGCTTCGACCACACGCAGATGGGCGGCAGCTACGAGTACACGCTGCTGGACCCCAGCGAATACGACGACGTCAGCCACGGCCTGGCCCTGACCTTCGACGAGGACGGCAGCCGCGGTGAGCTGACCGCCATGGCCGAGGGCTGCGACGCGGACTGCACCGGCGACGAGTGCACCTGCTGGGCCTCCATCGACACCGTGGCGTACTGGCCCCTGGACGATTCCGAGTAGGGTGCTGGGCGCGGCCCCACGGGTGGTTAGCTGAAAGGCTCGCCCCGGACCTCAGGAGTCGTCCATGTCCCATCCAGATCGCGCCACCACCGGCCGCCAGGGTCAGATCTGGTGGGATGAACGGTACACCTCGGGCAGGACCGGCTGGGACCGCCCCGGCCACGCCACCCAGATCGAGCGGGCCGTCACCCGCCTGGACCTGCCCCTCTGCCGCGCCCTGGACATCGGCTGCGGCCGGGGCCGCAACAGCCGCTACCTGGCGGAGCAGGGCTTCTCGGTGGTGGGCGTGGACATCTCGGCCGTGGCTATCGCCAGCGCGGTGGAGCAGCAGGGCGCCCTGGACTGCGAGTTCCACCGGGTGGACATCCTGACGGACCCCATCCCCGGTGGGCCCTTCGGCGCCGTCTTCGACTACGGCTGCTTCCACGTCTTCGACACCGACGCCGACCGCAGCACGCTGGTCGCCAAGCTGGCCGGGGTCCTCGAGCCCGGCGGGCTGTACGTCGCGGTCATCGGCAGCACCGACGGTCCCCCCCGGGAGGTTGGGCCCCCACGCCGCAGCGCCCAAGAGGTGGCGCGCGCCCTCGAGCCCCACTTCGAGATCCTCGAGCTGGTGCGCGGGGTGATCCGCCCTGACGAAGACCCGATCCGCCCCACCTGGGAGCTGGTGGCCCGCCGGCGCGACACCTAGGCGGCCATGGCTGCCTCCCTCGCTCGGGCACGCGCAGCGGACCTGGCCCAGCTCCGCCACCCCTTGCGCGTGCTGCTCCGTCGCTGCCCCCACGAGCCCGACTTCCACCTGTTCCAGCACCTCCCGCAGCCCCGCGGGCTCTTCCTGGACCTGGGGGCCCACGCCGGGCAGAGCGCGGCGTCCTTCCACCTGATGAAGCCCCGCTGGGACATCCTGGCCTTCGAGCCCGACCCGGCCCTGGCCCCCAGCCTGCGGGTGATGACCAAGCTGTTGAGGGGCCGCATGAGCGTGCGCAACGAAGGGGTCGGCGAAGCGAGGGGCGTGTTCCCCCTGCTGGTCCCCTGGGCCAACCACCGCCGCATCCCTGGCGAGGCCAGCTTCGACCGGGAGAGCCTCGAGACCCACGGCCCCACCCGCGACCGCCTGGCGACCTTGGCCGGAGGCGCCCAGCCACAGCTCCGGTGCATCCGGCGGCCCGTGGTGCGCATCGACGATCTCGCGCTGCGGCCGGACGCAATCAAGCTGGACCTTCAAGGGGGGGAGCTGGCGGCGCTGCGGGGCATGATGGCAACCCTCGAGCACCACAGGCCACTGGTCCTCATGGAGAACAACCGCCACTCCCTGCCCATCGCCGAGCTGCTCGAGCCCCTGAGCTACCGGCCCTGGAACTGGGACGACCACCGCCAGCGCCTGGTGGCACCCGACAACCCCTTCGAGGCCCTCAATGTCGCCCTGGTCCCCGCGGCCACCCTCCAGCACCTGCCTCGCTGAGATCGCGCTGGCCGTGGCCTTGGCGGCCTGCCACTCCCCGGGAGTAGGCGAGACGGGGGAGCCCGAGATCAACCCCTGCCCTGGGGAGCAGCCCTGCGCCCATCCGCTGGGGGGCCTGCTCTTCGGCCCTGGCCAGGTGGCTCTGTACAGCGACCACGACGACGCCGAGATCCGCTACACCACCGACGGCTCGCTGCCCGACGCGCAGTCCGCGCTGGCCCACGGGCCCATCGACGTGGACGAGAGCACGCGGGTGCGGGCGGTGCTGGTGCGCGAGGGCGTGGTGGGCCCCCTGTGGAGCACGGCCTGGCTGGTGGTGGACCCGGATCTCGAGGGCTTCTCGTCGAACCTGCCGCTGGTGGTCATGGACAGCTTCGGACACGACATCGACGCCGAGTCGGGCTCGGAGTCCGACCGACCCAGCTGGCCCCGGCGCGAGGTCTACGCCGTGTTCTTCGATGCTGCCGACGGCGGCCGCGCGGCCCTGAGCGCCACCCCCGACTTCGTGGGCCGGGCCGGGGTGAAGGTGCGGGGCAACTCGTCCCAGATCCTGCCCAAGAAGCAGTACAGCCTGGAGACCTGGGACGAAGGCGACGACGACCTGGACGTGGCCCTGCTGGGCATGCCCGCCGAGAGCGACTGGGTGCTGCACGCGCCCTACAGCGACAAGACCCTGATGCGGAACCACCTGGCCTACAGCTGGACCCGGGCCATGGGCTTCTCGGCCATGCGCACCCGGCATGTGGAGGTGATCTTCGACCAAGACGGCGGGCGAGTGGGCTGGGACGACTACCGGGGGGTCTACCTGCTCACTGAGAAGATCAAGCGGGGACCCCACCGAGTGGACATCGCCAACCTGCGCCCCGAGGACACCAGCGAGCCCGAGATCTCCGGGGGCTACATCTTCAAACACGACATCCCCGACGAGGACGAAGAGCGCTGGCGCAGCAGCGCGGGCCGGGGCGGCTTCATCCACGTGGACCCGGACGACGAGGACATCACCCAGGCCCAGCACGACTGGCTGCTGGCCCACCTCGACGGCTTCGAGGCCGCCCTGTTCGATGCGCCCGACGCCGACTGGCGGGACTGGGCCGACCAGGACAGCTTCATCCACTACCACCTGTTCACTGAGGCCCTCAAGAACGCAGACAGCTCCTACGCCTCCCGCTACTGGCACAAGGACCGCGAGGGCAAGCTGATCGCGGGCCCCATCTGGGACTGGAACGTGAGCATGGGGGCCACGTCGGACTGGGACTGCTTCGAGCCCACGGGCTTCCACTACCTGGAGGTCCCCCACTTCTGGTACGGCCAGCTGCTGGAGGACCCGGACTTCGAGGCCGCCTGGCTGGCCAGGTGGTGGGAACTGCGGGAGGGTCGCCTGGCGACCGACGCCGTGCTGGCCGACATCGACGCCACCGTCGCGTTGCTGCTGGAGGCCCAGGCCCGCAACTTCGAGCGCTGGCCCATCCTGGGGGAGCACATCGACGAGCTACCCCACGTCAACTGGCCCGGCTGGGAGGATCGTGACACCTACGAGGCCGAGGTGGACTGGATGAAATCCTGGCTGGAGACTAGGCTGGCGTGGCTGGACGCGGAGCTGGCGGCGGGCGGGCTGCCCAGCGACAGCGACGACCTCTGACCCAGGACCCCGTCAGAGCTGGCCAGCACCGAGATAGCGGGTGTGGAGCAGATCGGGCCCACCTTCCTGGGGCACCACCATCCAGAGCGCGCCCCCGTGATCGGCCCCCTGCTGCACCCCCGCACCAGCGCCCAGGGCCGCGATGATCCCAGAGGCGTTGGACCCCACGATCAGGACCGCCTGACCCGCATTCCCGGCGCTGGCCTGGGGCAACTCGGCGGCACTGCCCAGGGCCGTGATCCCCAGCCCATGGGCCAGGGCGCTGGGCCCGGCCAGTTCTATGGCCCCAGGCTCGTCCAAGGCGTAGACCGCCGCGAGCTCCACGTCGTCCAGGCGATCGGCCAGCGCCTGGGCGCCCTCGAGCCGCTGGGCTTCCGAGCGGTCGGGCTGAGCACTGGCGATGTAGACCACTCGCTCGGTCGAGGCGGACACCACCGACTTCCCCAGGGGCCCCGCCTGCCACAGCCAGGGAGCCCGCACGTCCTGGGCGATGTCCTCGATGGCCGCCCGGAACCCGGGATGCTCACTGTGCAGCAAGGCCTGCGCGAAGGCGTGCTCCGCTTCGCGCCAGCGGCCAGCCCCACGGGCCGCCCCCCCAAGGAGCGCCCAATACCGTGCTTCTCCCTGGTCCTCCCACACCCGGTGCTCATGGATTCGCGCCAGGGAGTCCGCCGCCCCGTCGAAGTCCCCGCAATAGAACTCGCTGCGCCCGATGACCGACGCAGCGGCGGCGCTGGGTTGATCCCCAGCCATGGCGTTGCGGGCGCGTTGCAGGCGGTGGGGACTCAGCCCGAGCTGATCCAGCAGCAGGGGATGGCAAGGACGGGCCAGGAACGCCGGCCGCAGGTGGGTGCCCATCACCAGCTCCGCCCACTCGGGGGATGCCAGCGCACCGTGGTGCTGACCGCTGCGCAGTCTGCCCTGGGCGAACGCGGACCGGCCGAGCTCTTCGAGCCAGCGCGCGTCGTCGGGATCAGGCTCGTCACCGCCGAGCAGAGACGCCACGCCCCGAGGATCGCCCAGGATTCCCTGGGGCAGATCCAGCAACGCGCCGATGCCGTCGAAGGGGTACTGGATGATGGGGAGGTCATCGGTGAGGGGCGCCTGCGCCTCCGAGAGAGCCCGCAGATCCGCGTCGCCCAGCATGAACGAAGCGGCGAGCTCATGGGCCCCCTGCACGGCGATAGCGAAGAGGTCACGCTGGACCCCCGGCATGGCGGCCCGCGCCCGCCACAGAGACGGCTGCACCACCAGCGGGCTGTCGGAGCCCACCAGGATCCACTGGTTGGCGTGCCCCTGGAACAGCGCGGTGTGAGGGAACTCCGCCACGAACGCCGCGATCATGCTCAAGATTTCGGGCTCGGACAGCTGGAAGACCGGAAGCCACTGGGCCAACACACCGCCGGGCTGCAGCACCCTGCGAGCGGTGGCGTAGTACTCCCGGGAGTAGAGGTTCACCACACCGGCCGCGTTGGGGGGAGGAGGCTCGGAGGTGATGACATCGTAGCGACGCTCGGTCACCAGCAGGTGATGCCGGCCGTCCTCGATGAGCACCTCCACCCGTGGGTCGACCAAGGGGTCCACCCCGGTGTCTCCAATGAACCACGGGTTCAGGGCGATGACCTCCGGAGAGATGTCGATGATGTCGAGGGCGCCGAGATCGTCGTGGGCCAGCAGGGAACGGGCGGTGTTGCCCACGCCGTAGCAGATGAGCGCGGCCCGCTGCCTGTCCCGGGAGAAGAACAGCGGGAGGTGCCCCATCATGCTCATGTACCGGCGCGCGCCGAAGCTGGTGCCGCTCATGCGCACGCCCGGGGTGACCAGCTCCCGATACCAGGGCTGGCCGAGCTCGTAGCGGGTGGCCACCGCCGCCATGGTGGTGCTCCCCTCGATCACCTGCTCGATGGTGGCTCCCTCGGCGTTGGCCTGCCCCAGGTTGATGTCGAGCATCTTGTCCCTGGGCACGAGGATCACCATCGCGGCCATGGCGACGACCCCGGCGACGACCAGCGAGACCACCAGCAGCCGCCGCCGGCCCACGGCGAGCGCCACCATCGCGCCGACCCCGGTCGCCAGCCCTGCCAAGGCGAACAGGGACGCCTGCAGGCCCAGGTTGGGCAGCAGGAGGAACCCCGCCAGCAACGATCCCGCCACCCCAGCGAGGGTGTTGACCGCCACCAGTCGTCCGACACCGCGACCCGGCGAGCCGGCGGGCACCGCCGCGGCCGCGAGGAAGGGAAAGGCGAGCCCCATCACCAGGCAGGGAAGGGCCGCGACCCAGAAGGAGCTCAAGACCGATCGCTCGAGGAAGAACGAATAGGTCTGCCGGTGCAGCGAGAAGTCCACCACGGGCCAGACCCGCCTGATCTCGATCCATCCCTCGAAGATGGCCACGGGCAGCGCGGCGAGCACCCCGGTGAGGACCAGCCCGAGCGCCGCCCAAAGCAGGGGCGAGCGCACACGATCCGACCAGGGTCGGCTGATCCAGGAGCCCAGGGCCGTGGCCGCCAGGTAGGTGGCCAGCAGGATGGAGAACGACGCCACCAGCCCCGAGGCCATGGACTGAATCAGCCGACTCCAGATCACCTCGTAGCCCATGGCGCAGAAGCCACTGACGGCAAACAGCACGATGGCCAACGGGGACGCCGAGCTCAGGGGGACCGCGATCTCACCGTCCCGGTCGGGGGCCACCCGCACCGGCACCAAGGCTCCCACCGCGACCACCACCAACAGGTTGAGGCAGACCGCCAGCAACACCGTGTTCCACATGCCGATGCGAGGGATCAAGAGCAGATCCGGCAGCAACACCCCCACCATCGCCCCCGCGGTGTTGGCGGCGTACAGCGCGCCCACCGTACGCCCCTGGGCCCCTGCCGAGACGATGCCCCGTGCCACCGCGGGCAGGGTGCCGCCCATGAGCGTGGTGGGGACCATGAGCAGCACGAACACCATGGCGAAGCGGGCGATGGGCTCGAGGGCCCCTGAGCCGGCCACCAGCCGGGCCATGACGCTCTGAGCCGGCCCACCCCCCAGCAGAAGCAGCGAGACCCCCACCGAGGTGATCCCGATGGCCAGCTCGAGCCAGCGGTACAGGGAGAAGGGTCGGGGGGCCCGATCGGCCAAACGACCGAACAGTAGATTGCCCAGGGCCAGGCCGCCCATGAAGGCCGCCAGCACCGTGGCGACAGCGGGCACCGTGCTGCCGAACCAGAGCCCCAGCGAACGGAACCAGACGATCTCGTACATCAGGCCCGCCGCCCCGGACGACACGAGCAGCACCATGAGCAAGCTCATGCCAGCGCGAGTGAGCGTTCGGTCTCCATGGAGGAACACGGGCATGTTCGCCGACCTCGACGGCAGGGGAGGAACAACTGAGGGCCCTGGATGATAATCCACTGGCCAACAGGACGATAATCGTCCGAGCGGAACAAGCGCCGACGGGATGAAGTTCGCGCCCAATGGACCCGAACGGGACGGTCCTCCCACTGAGTCACTGCAGTCCGACGAAGGTGGAACACCATGCCCAGCCCGAACGCCCGCTCTGGTACCCGGCGATCGCCCTACCCCGATCTGCTCGGTTCCTACGACTGGGGCCAGGCCGGCATGCGCCCCTCCACCGGCGCTGAAAATCCCGAGTTCTGGGCCTGCCTTGGCTCCGTGCTCCTGATCGTCGCCGCGGTGGTCGCCAGCGCGGTGCTGTAGGCCGGCGACCGCTCACCCACCGGACCCGACCACCCACGCGGACGGCGGCACACTCGGCCGCGAGGCACGGCTACGGTCAAGAGCATGGACAGCAAGCGACTCCTGGACCTGACCCTCCTGATCCCCGGCTCCATCGTCTACGGCCCGCCCCTGGTGCTGGCCGCGGTCGCGGTGAAGCTGGATGACGGAGGGCCGGTGTTGTTCAGGCAGCCGCGCGTGGGCCAGCATGGCCACTCCATCGACGTGCTGAAGCTGCGCACCATGACCACGCCCGAGACCGGGCCCCAGCGCGTGACTCGGGCGGGCCGCCTGCTGCGTCGCACAGGCCTGGACGAGCTGCCCCAGTTCCTGAATGTGCTGCGCGGCGAGATGAGCCTGGTGGGGCCGCGCCCCCTGACCCGCTACCACCTGGATCGGCTCGAGGCCCAGTCCCCCGGCTTCTCACGGCGGCTGCGCCACAAGCCCGGCATCACAGGCCTGGCCCAGGTGCACGGCACCCGCAGCATCACCGACAGCATGGCCTTCGAGGATGCCTACCAGCCCAGCGCCGTCGCGGACCTGCGCATCCTGGCGCGCACGGTGCTCATCAACCTGCTGGGCAAGCAGCGCGGGCGGCGAGCCGTGAACCCTACCTGAGGTCCATGCTGGAGAAGCTCTCTCGGCACCGGGCCTCACCACCCGGCGGGATCTCCTCGAAGCTCAACACGCGAATGCCGGCGTCGTACAGCCGACTCCGCACCTCCTGCATGGCCTCCTCGTCGCTCATCTCCACAGGCACATCGACGTACACCGAGGCGCAGTCGTAGGTGGCCTCCATCAACCCCATGTTGACCCGCAGGTGCAGCGTGTGGGTGGGCCGGTTGGCGTATTCGTGCTCGGCCTGCTGCCGAGCCTCGACCGCGATCCGGACCTCCTCCCTGTGCTGCACGGCCTGCCGGTGCTCTTCCTCTTCTTCGATCTCCCGAATCCGGCGTCGCTCAGCCCACACGGTTCGGACGTCGACCCCCGTGTCCAGCAGCCCGACATCGGCTCCGGTGGTGGTGTCGATGATGCGGATGCCGTCCGGGGTATCCAGCGCCAGCCGCTGGCTGGGTTCGTGCCAGGAGCAGGGAGAGAAGGTGTAGAGGCCGTTGGTGGGCCCCGCGTAACAGTCCTCCTCGAGGGGTCGCTGCAAGGGGAACTCCCGCAACAGCTCGCCCGCCGGGGAGAGCACCTGGAAACGATCCTTCGCGGCGTTCAGCATCAGCACCGACTCGGAGCCCGGCAACACCGTGTCGGACAGCAGCACCTTCTTGGGCAGCTTGTGCTTGGCGCCGGTCACCGCGTCCACCACCACGCGATGGTCCACGATGATCAAGCGCCCGTCGACACCCATGGCGACGCTGAGCTTGGGCGGGGCGCTGACCCGCTCTGCGACCTCGAGGGACGGTCCCAGCCGGAACAGTCCCTCTTGACTGGTGAGCCAGAACTCGCCGGTGGCCGCGCTCTGCTCGAGCCAGCGGACAAGGTAGGGGAATTCCTGGGCCCAGCTCTGCTCGACGGTCAGGTGCAGCTCGTTCCAGTCGGTTGTTCCCCACACTGTGCCCAGGACCACACCCGGCGCACCGATAGCGTCACGCAGGGGCACCCGCGACACCAGCGAATCAGCAAAGGTGTCATCGTCGATGTGCTGGTAGTCGGTGTAGACGTAGACCTCTCCCGGGGTGTCGGTCCAGCCCACGAAGGGGAAGGCGCCCACATCGCTGCGCTCGCCGGTCTCGAGGTCGAAGGTGAAGTCATCCACAGGTGTCTTGCGCCGATAGAAGGTGTGGGTCACCCGGAGCTGCGGCAGGGTGGGGTGGAACTGAATGCCCGCCACATCCTGATGGTGCTCCATGACCAGCTCTCCGCTGGAGACTTCCCAGACCATCGCCGTGGCCTCACGTTCGTCCTCGGAGTCCTCTCCCACGGCCGCCCCCGCCAGGTAGGCCCCATCGGGAGAGAAACGGAAGTCGGTGAACCGGCTCTCGACGAAGCCGCCAGCAAAGGCGGAGGCGACTACCAACAGCAGGAACATGTGTATCTCCTCAGTCTCGCTGCATGAGCTTGCGCTCGCCCGCATCGAAGTCGAGCACCAGGCGCTGGTCATCCAGGTCGACGCGGGTAGCCCAGGCGCCATGCTCGACGCTGGCGTAGGCGTTGTCCCAGCGGTCGTAGGGGCCCAGATCGATCTCGGTGCCCGCCACGGTCATGGGGCCTTCCCAGCCCACGGACACCTCGCCCACGCTGGGCGAGGCGTAGACCACACCGGCGTCGGCGCTGATGGCCGCCGTGCTGAGGGCCGCCACGAAGTCCTCGAAGCTCGCCCACTCCGCGCTGGATCCCAGCTCCACCACCCAGACGTTCTCGAGGCCCTCAGCGTCGAGCTCGTAGCTGTTCCCTTCGTTCCAGCTCACCGCCCCCTGGGACCACAGCCCGACATAGCCCTCTCCCTTCATGCCGAAGGTCCAGTGGCCGTCCTGCAGGACCTCGTCAAAGCCGTCCCGGGGGAAGAAGGCGTGGGTGTGGTCCGATGAGATGTAGGCGTCGGCGATGGGCACGGGCTGGGTGCGGTACTGGATGACGCCGACGTTCTCGAAGAAGGTGGCCCGGGGCAACCAGGAGCCGATCCACTCGCCGGCCAGCTCCACGTCCAGGCCAGACTCGGCCAGGTCGCTGGGGTAGCTGGTGAACACGAAGGCCTCGCGGTCCAGGGCCGCGATCCACATGCGGGTCTGGGAGGCCCACAGGCCTGGGCTGTAGTCCTGGCCCCCGGCCAACTGGAAGTAGGGAGTGCGGTAGAGGTACGTGTCCATGCCCTGCAGGGCGATGCCCCGGGCGACGGGCTCGAGCTGGGTGGCCAGGTCGGGCAGGGTCTCGTTCTCGATGGCCACGTCCAGGATCATCATGATGGAGTCGGGGATGTCCCCGAACAGGAAGCCTTCCCAGAGATCCAGCTCATCCACCATGCCGAAGGTGCCCTCGATGACCTCCGGGGCCACCAAGGCCGAGAGGCCGGCCCAGACGATCACGTCCTCGTGCTCGGTGTAGCCGATGCCCCAGTCGGGCCCCTCGGTCACGTCGAAGCTGTCCCGCTGCCGATGCTCGTGGGACACCGCACAGTCCGCCCCGATGTCCTCGAGCAGCGCCGGGGTGAAGTAGCGGGTGCTCGAGGCCAGGAACGACCCGCTGAAGTCGCCGGTGGAGCTGTACTCCCCCAGGCCCAGCATGATCCAGGCGGCCTCGTCGGTGCTCTCCTTCAGACCGTCGATGAACTTGCTCTCGTAGGTGCGGCCGTGGACCGTGGCGAAGATGCCGCTGTACATGTTGTTGAGCAGGTCGAAGGCCATGACGTCCAACACGGCGGCGGCCTTGGTGCGGATCACCGGGTCGTCGGCGTAGTCGGCCAGGTTGACCAGGGCAGGGATGTCCTCGTTGAAGTAGACGTTCGAGTGCCACTCGGAGAAGCCGAAGCGCCCGCGCAGGTTCAGCCAGCGCTCAATGAGGGGCGCGGCGTGGGCCGCATGCTGGGCCCCGGTCATGCCGCTGTTCGTGAACACCACGTCTGGGAACAGCTGGCCCACCAGCAGCTCGCTCGAGTGGAACAGGGCCTGGTGGTTCTCGGTCCAGTAGCACATGCCGTCGACACCGGGTTCGTCGATCCAGTACTTGAAGTTCAGCAAAGTGTCTTCGATGAGGGCGCGGGTGGCAGGGTCCAGCGCTTGGGTGGCGTCGTCCAGGTAGAGCACCCGCACCAGGGCCGCGGCGCTGAAGTCGGCGGTGTCCTCGCGGGCGTCCAGCTTGGCACAGGCATCGCCGATGGAGTCGACATCCACATCGTGCCCCATGGCCACCCGGCAGACCTGGCCGTAGGTGCTGGTGATGCCCGGCCCGTTGTTGTCGTCGCAGAAGGCCAGGTACTCGGCCTGGCGTGACAGGAAGGCCTCGGGAGCCGCCAGCTCGATCTCGCTGTAGCCGGCGTCGGGATCGGGCCCGTCGGTGTCGGTGTCTCCCGCGGGACCACAGCTGCAGCCCTGGAGCAACGCCAGCACCAGCGCGGCCACCATGGCCAGGCCTACGCCGAGGGCCACGTAGAGGGTGACGGGATCGCCCGCCGATGCCCGCGGTGAATCCACCAGCCCCACCCAGCTGCCATCCTGGCCATGGGGTCGTAGCTGAACCTTCACCATGAGATCTCCAGGATGTCCGCCATCGGCGGCCGCGCCACAGCCACGCAGGCGCAGGATGGCGCCGTCGGGCAGGCCCTCGGGCAGCTGCAGCGTGAGCTCCCCGCCCTTCTCGCCGGGGGGTTGCACCCGCGGATGCCGCTGGCCGCCGCCTGGCAGCTCCAGGGGCACCCGCACCCGACAGCCAGGGGCATGGCCCACCGCGCTCGGTGGAACCTGGACCGTGCAGTGCAGGTCCTGGCCCCTGGGGCCCAAGCGGTTCGGCGCATCGTAGATGTTGCCCAGCTGGGCCATGGGGCCTCCTGACGGTGAAGCTCTATCCCTTCGCGCCAGGCAGGATGCGCTCGAGCAGACGCTCGGGGGGATCTTCGAACAGGTGTACAGGCTCCTCGCGGCGGGCTTCTGGGTCCCAGCGCAGCAAGCGAAAGCCGGAAGGGTCGAGCCGGGCGAAGGTGTACTGCATGGCCTGGGGGCGGATGGCGTCCCAGGGGCCCTGGATTGCGGTCCAGGTGCCCGTGTTGATGAAGGCGCCGCCCGTGCTCAGCAGGCGCCGGTCCGCGATGTGGGTGTGGCCCATGGCCACGTTGGGCACGCCGATGGAGCGGCTGATGCGCTCGGCGTGGGGCTCGAGGGACGCGAAGCTGGTGTCGCTGTGGGTCTTGAGCAGCCGCCCCGCGGCCCGCACCACCGCGGCCACGGCGGCGAAGGTGAAGACCGCCAGCAACACCAACCAGCCGGCCTTGGCGAAGGGGCCCTCGGCCAGCCAGGGCACCGCGGTGATCAGGTTGAACACCAGCGCCCAGGCGTACAGGGTGACGATGAACACCGACACCGCCACACCCGCCTGGCGCAGGGCCGGCTCCACCATCTTGCGGAACAGGCGGGCCTTGGTCTGGGCCGCGGCCACGGGCCAGGCCGCCTCGAGCTCGGCCAAGGCGCCACCGAGCCCGTGCTGTTCGTCCAGCCGATCCCGCAGCGCGGCGTGTTCCCGACATGCCCGCTGCACCCGCTCGCTGTTCCACAGCGGGGCGTCCTGCAGAGCTCTCCACAGGAAGCGACCGTTGCGGAACGCCTGGGGCAGGGTCTTGACCATGTCCTGGGAGCTCAAGAAGCGCAGGTAGTCGTCCAGGGACACGAAGTTGCGGATGTAGGGGTTGCGCCGCTTGAGGCCATTGTGCAGGTAGCGCACCAGCAGGCTGCCCACGGGCAGATCAAGCTCGGGTGAGAAGCTGCGCGCTCGCCCCAGCCACAGTGGGGCCAGCAGCCGACGCAGCACCGAGGACTCCTCGTACTGGTGGCCGTGCTCCACGAACAGCCGCCCGGGCTCGTAGTGGAACCAGGGCTCGAAGCGCACCCGAGCCGCGCAGTCAGCGGTGTCGCCACCCGCCGCCCCGGCCCGCTCCACCAGGTGGTGCCGCAGCCGCTCGCGCACCCCCTCGAAGAAGAGCTCCGGATCATGGTTGCCGGGCAGCACGACGATCTCGTGGCCCGCGGCCAGCAACTGTCCCAGGGCGTCGAAGAGCACCGGATGGCCCCGCACGATGCGGTCGAGCTTCCAGATGGAGCCCGGCTCGGTGGCCCGCAGCCCGAACTTGCGCTCCTGCCGCCGGATGCGGATGCCCAGGCGCCGGGCGGTGACCGCGTCGGGCACGGACCCCACCAGCAAAAAGTCGAACACGTCCCCCGCCAGGATCAGACGCAGAGGCCGACCCGCTGTGGCCACCCGCTGGCACTGGTGGTCCAGGAACTCGGCCAGCTCGAGGTCGTAGAAGAAGTCCTCGAGGCGAGAAGCCCGGCCTGTGTCGGGATCGCGCCCTTCACCCCAGTGGAGATCGCTGAGGATCACCACGTCGGCGAGGGGGGACGGGGTGGACAAGGGGTCGGCCACGATCACTCCAGGTGGATCTCGGCTGTATCACAGACCACCTTGGTCCATCCTCCTTGGACTCAGAGGACCAGCTCGAAGCTGTCCAGCACCGAACCATCCATGCGGTAGGCCGTCGCCTGCAGCTTGTCGGTGCCGATGTCCAGGACCATGTAGTGGTAGGTGGACTCGGTGACCTCGAGGAACCACTCGGTCCCGATGCCGTACAGCGGGGCACCCGAACCGCCGGTGGTGACGTAGGTGATCCCCGCCGGGTCCTGCACCTCTCCAAGGATGGGCACGGTGCGTTCGTACAGGTGGTTGTGGCCTGCCAGCACCAGGACGGCGGGGGCGAAGGCCTCGAGCAGGGGGTTCCACTCGTCGCGGGCCTCGATGTTGGGAGCATGGGTGCCGTCGGTCCAGCTTGGCTGGTGGTGGGACATGAGCCGCCAGGCGCGATCGGTGCCGGCCAGATCATCGGCCAGCCAGGCGGTCTGCTCGGAGTCGAGAGCCCCTGGCGCCAGGTCGTTGAGCACGGTCAGGTGCAGGGCGCCCCAGTCCACGCTGTACCACTGCTCGTTGCCGGGCAGGGCGAAGGCGCCGAAGTAGTTGGGGGCCATGAACTCGTGGTTGCCGTGCACCGTGAGGATCGGGATCTCGGCCAGCACCGCCTCGGAGACCCCCAGCCACTCGTCCCACAGGCTCTGCAGGCCGCCCAGGGCCACCACGTCGCCAGTGTGCAGGATCAGGTCCGGCTCGTGGCCCGCGGCCAGCGCGAGCACCTCGGCCCAGACCTCGAGGTCGTCGCGGGAGTCACCAAGCACGACCATGCGCACAGACGCGCCGGGATCGTCCGGAGCGGTGGTGAAGCTGTGCTCGTCGCTCCAGGCTCCGCGGCCGCCTACCCGATAGCGGTACTCAGTGGCCGGCTCGAGGCCGCAGAGATGGATCTCGTGGTGCCGCGCGCTGTCATCGGGGGCCGGAAACGAGGCCCCGTCCACGAGCGCAAGGCCATCGGGCCCGGTGAGCTTCACCCGGCTGGCCAGGGTGGGCAGGTCGGTCTGCCACATGATGGTGGCGTCCACCGCAGGGTCCCCATGGATGCCACGCCGCAGGTTGTAGGGCTGCGGCGCCGCCCCCAACATGGGCACGTGCAGGGTGGCGTAGGGAAGATCCTCGACATCCTCCCCCAGCCGCGGAGGCTCTCGCAGCAGCACGGGGCAGCCGTGGGGACCGTCCGCCACCGCGGTCGGGCCGGTGTCGACAAGGGGATCGGGCTGGCAGGCGATGGCGATGGCGATGAGACTGAGGAACATGGTCCACTCGCGGGTCGGTCACCACCAAGATATCGCCCTCGCAGCGTGAGGCCGCCAGATCGCCACACCAGCCCCCCTCCCCTCCTGCGAACGTGAGCAAGGCCACGCCCACAGCACGCCATCGCCTGCCCGTCGCCTGCCTGGCCCTGCTCGTCCTGGCAGCCTGCGCGCCTGACGAGTCCGCGCTGCTCGACCGCCCCTTCGACCAGGTGGCCTGGGCCACCACCCACAACAGCATGTCCGCGGCCAGCGACGGCTGGCTGGTGCCCAGCCAGGAGCACGGGGAGCTGCGGCAGCTGCACGACGGCGTGCGGGGGCTGATGCTGGACGTACACGAGCAGGACGGCCAAGCCTGGCTGTGCCACGGCTACTGCTCCCTGGGCAGCCAGCCGCTGGTGGAGGGCCTGGCGGAGCTCCGGGTCTACCTGGGCACAGACCCCGACGCCGTGATCACCCTGATCCTCGAGAACTACGTCAGCGCCGAGCTGCTCGAGCAGGCCTTCGCCGCCAGCGGGCTGCTGGAGCTGTGCAGCACCCACCCGGCCGGCGAGCCTTGGCCCACCGTGGCCGAGATGATCGCCGCGGGGGAGCGGGTGGTGGTGCTCGCCGATGACGAGGGTGGCGAGCGCCCCTGGCTGCTCCCAACCTGGGATCACGCCTGGGAGACCAGCTGGAACGCCGATGTACCCGAGGATCTCGGCTGCGAGCCGAACCGCGGCGATCCCAACAACGCGCTGTTCATCCTCAACAACTTCCTCACCGACCCAGTGTCGCTGCCGGAGCTGGCGGCCCAGGTCAACGGTCAGACCTTCCTCGAGGAACGCGCGCAGAGCTGCTGGGCGCAGAGCGGCAGGATCCCCAACTTCGTGGCGGTGGACTTCTACGCCACGGGCGATGTGCTCGAGGTGGTGCGGAGCTTGAACGCATCCTGGGACGGATAGCGGGAGAAGACGCCCCCTGGCGGCCCGAGGCCGAGCTCCACACGGAACCCGAGACCGATGGTTGGCTGACTCGTCCTAGACGCGGGCCGACGAAGGCAGGCCGAGGCGGCTCCCATTTTTGTCCGCACAGCTACAAGCCGACGGCTGTGGGCTTGAGCCACAGGGAGGGGAGAGCAAGCTGTGCCCTGGAGCAGCTCACCGCTCACGCGGCGGCACCGTCTCTGGAGCCCACCATGCCGACCTCGGTCCCATCCCTGATCCCCGTCGATCGTCCCCTGCGGCGCATCCCCATCGGGCCTCGCAAGGGCGCCTCGGCCATCGTCATCGCCTTGTCCATGGTGGTCCTGCTGGGCGCCGCCGCCCTGGTGATCGACGTCGGCCACATCACCACGGTCCAGGCGGAGCTGCAGGCCGCGGCGGATGCCGCAGCCCACGCCGGCGCTCGCCAGCTGGACGGGAGCGAAGAGGGCCTGCTGCTGGCACGGGACCAGGCCCACCGCTTCGCCGAGAGCAACGAAGCCGCCCAGCAGAGCGTGGCGCTGAGCGGCGACGGCTCCATCCTCGAGCTGGGTGTGTGGGAAGACGGCGCCTTCTCCGAAGGCGGCGACGCCGACGAGATCAACGCCGTGCGCACCCTGGCCCGCCGGGCCGACCTGATCCCCTGGTTCTCGGGGGCCGCCTTTGGCGCCGACGCCCTGGCCGCCAGCGCAGAGTCCATCGCCGTGCATCAGGTGGATGGCGCGGGCGAGGTGGAGTGCTTCCTGCCCCTGGCGGTCGCCGACTGCACCATCACCGACCTGTACACCACAGGTGTGAACTACATCGACTTCCAGATCAACCCGCCCAGCGTGGACAACGTGGGCTGGGCCATGCCCGACGGCAACCCCAGCGCCAGCTGGCTGCGAGATCAGCTGCGGGACTGCGGCCACGATGGCACAGCCTCCGTGGGTGGTGATGTGGGCCTGAACAACGGCACGGCCACCTCGGTGCTCAGCGAGATGGCCGACATCCTCAACGAAGGCTCCGGCACCAACTGGAGGACCGAAACCTGGGGCGCCATGCCCGAGCAGCTCGCTAACAGCGGCGTGACCGAGGGCAGCTTCGGCAACACCATCGAAGGGGTGATGTTCACCTTCACCGACAGCGACTACTGCTCGGGCAGTGGCGGCGGCTTCAACGAGCACCAAGAGATCAGCGGCTTCGTGTGGGCGTCCATCTACGACGTGGTCACCCACGGACCCGCAGCCGAACGCACCATCCGCGTGCGCCTCGAGGTGACGGACACCCGCGAGGTGGGCAGCGGCGGCGGCGGCCCGGACTTCGGCATCGTCGGCCGTGACGTCGTGATGGTCCAGTAGGAGGACTTCATGTTTGGTTCCTGGAACAGCAGCCGCCGCGGAAGCGGCGCCGTTGAAGCCGCCTTGGTGCTGCCAGTGCTGCTGGTGGTGCTGATGGGCCTGATCGAGGCCGGCTGGATGTTCCACGGCCAGCAGGCCGTAGCCCGGGCCGTGCGCACGGGCTGCCGCGCCGGCGCCATGGCCGCCAGCCCCGCCGATCTGGCGAACACCGCCAGCGACGCCATCCAGGCCGAGCTCATCGCGGCTGGGTTCACCTGCCCCACTGGGGGCTGTGACCCCGTCGTGAGCCTCGAGACGAGCGTCGGCGAGCGCTACCTCAGCTGCACCCTCACCGCCCCCCACGAGCCCCTGACCAGCATGATCCCCCGCCTGGACAGCGCAGCGCTCACCAGCGCCACCCGCAATCGCGTAGAGAGGACGGACTGATGCGCACTCGGAACCAGCCCCTTTCCCACCGCCGCGGCAACACCGTGGTGGAGTTCGCCCTGGCCTTGCCCGTCCTGCTGGCGATGCTCACAGGTGTGGTGGACTACGGGCTGTACTTCATGCAGCGATCGGCCATGCTCAACGCGGCCAAGGACGCCACCCGCATCGCCGTGGCGTCACCCGAGAACCAGAGCCCCATCACCATGGCCGAGGAGCATGCCCAGGGCATCCTCGACGCCGGGTTGGCAGGCTGCGGCGACTGCACCACCGAGGCCCGCATCATGGACCTGGACGGCTGGCTGGCCCTCAACGTGCGCGTAGCCCGCCCCTTCGAGCCCCTGGCGGGACTGATCCCCGCGCCCGAGCAGATCAGCGCCGTGGTCACCATGGCCCTCGGACACCAGGATCTGGAGTACTACGGGCTGTAGGCGTCGGCTCGGCCTGTTCCCCCCTCCGCATGGCGGCGGGCCGGGCTCGTTCCAGAGCGACGCCAAGCGGTGGCGGGCCGCTCGCGAGCGTCGTGGGGATAATTCTCCTCCACCCCCCCTATACTCCAAAAACAAGATATAGAAACTCTGGCAAAACGAAACAGGATGTCGCATGCCCGAGTTTTCATCAAACGCCGAGTACGCTGAGGAGGTCGCCCGGATCCTCAAGGTCCTGGGGCACCCGACCCGCCTGCAGATGGTCGCCGTGCTCACCCATGTGGGCGAAGCTCACGTCACCGGGCTGATGGGCTGCCTCGAGCTCCCCCAGGCCATCGTCTCCCAGCAGCTGGCCCTGCTGCGCGCCCAGGGCCTGGTCAAGGCCACGCGACGGGACGGCTACGCCTGGTACAGCCTGGCCGACCCGCGCATGGTTCACTTGATTCGGTGCATGGAACGCGACCCCAACGAGCCCTGCAAGGCCTGAGGCGTCCCGGCGGCCTGGCGAGCCGCGGCCTGACGTTGTAACGTTTGTTGCAACACGGCTCGCCGTGTGAACCACGGGAGTCCCGCCATGCCCCACCCACTGCTCCCCGACAAGCGCGCCATAGAGTGGATGGAGCGGCTCACCAAGCGCGGCTGCTTCGCGGTCGATGCGGATCGCAACATCGTGGCCATCGGACCGCTGGCCGTCAGCATCACGGGCTACAGCGAGGGCGAGGTGCTCGGGCGTCACTGCCTGACTGCCGTGCGCTGTCACCACTGCGTGGAAGGCTGCGGCGTCATGGACCGGGGCCAGGTGCAGGGGGCGAAGCTCACCCTGTTTCGCGGGGACGGGACCAGAGTCGAGATTCGCAAGAGCGGCGTGGCCCTGCGGGACGAGTCCGGCGACCTGGTGGGAGCGGTGGAGCAGCTGTGGGAGGAGGATGGCGCCGAGACCCACGACGAAGCCATGGCCGCGGACCAGAGCCTGGACCGCATCCTGACCGCCCTGGGTCGCTGGTACGTGGCCACCGATCGCAGCGGCGTCATCCTGCGCTTCAGCGAGGGCCTGCCTGCAGCCCTGGGCTACGCCCCGAAGCAGCTCCAAGAGCTGCCCATCGAGCGCCTGCTGGGCGAAGCGCTGTTTGGCGAGGACGCCGAGTTTCGCACCGCCGTGATGGCGGGCGAGCGCCGAGAGGGCTGGCACTCCGATCTCATCGCCGCCGACGAGCGCCTGGTGCCCGTGTCGCTGTCGGCCGCCCCCGTGGGCATGATGCCTGGGGCCATCGAGGGCTCCGGCTGCCACGTGGACTCGGCCATGCTGGTCATGATCCGCCCCGACGAAGAGCGCCGCGCCGCCCGCACCGACGACGGCGAGATCCCCACCTTCTCGGGCATCATCGCCCGCTCCGCCTCCATGCACCGCGTGTTCCGGCTCATCGACCAGATCCGCGACACCGAGGCGAACGTGCTGATCACCGGCGAGAGCGGCACGGGCAAGGAGCTGGTGGCCAAGGCCATCCACGCCCGCTCCTTCAGGGGCGCTGGGCCCTTCGTGGTGGTCAACTGCGGCGCGCTGCCCGAGGCCCTGCTCGAGAGCGAGCTGTTCGGTCACGCCCGCGGGTCCTTCACCGGTGCGGTGCGGGACAAGCCCGGCCGCTTCGAGGTCGCCGACGGCGGCACCCTGTTCCTGGACGAGATCGGGGACCTGCCTCTGCCCCTGCAGGTCAAGCTGCTGCGGGTGCTGCAGGAGCGCAGCTTCGAGCGCCTGGGAGAGAACCGCACTCGCACCGTGGACGTGCGCGTCCTGTCCGCGACCCACGTGGATCTCGAGCGGGCCGTCGATGAACGCCGCTTCCGCGATGATCTCTACTACCGGCTGCGGGTGGTCCCCATCGAGCTGCCTCCCCTGCGGGAGCGCCGGGAGGACCTCGAGCTGCTCATCCGTCACTTCCTGGGCCGCATCGGACGCAGCAGAAACCGGGCGCTGCGCCTCTCCCCCGGTGCCATGAGGGCCATGCTCTCCTACGACTGGCCGGGCAACGTGCGCGAGCTGATGAACGCCATCGAGTACGCCACCGCGGTCTGTGACGGCCAGACCATCCACGACGGCGATCTGCCCGATGTCATCACGCAGCCGCGCGAGAGCCGCTGGCAACGCTCGGCGTCCGTTCCAGCGCCGCAAGCGCCGCAAGGTCCGCCTGCAAGGGGCGCACCACCGCCCGCGCCCCCACCTCCGAGCTGGGACACCGGGATCCCGGCCGATCTGCGCTCGGCAGAGCGGGCCGAAGCCCAGGAGATCCTCGAGGCCATGCGCGCAGCGGGCTTCCGCAAGGGTGTAGCTGCCAAGGCGCTGGGCATGAGCCGCACCACCCTGTGGCGCAAGCTCAAGCAGTACCGCATCGGTTGACGAGCCGCTGTTGCAACCTATGTTGCAACATTTGTGGCAGGGCGCTGGAACGTCGCGAACAGGGCCAAGCGCTGGCGGCTACATTCGATAGTTCGAATGCCCGCATAGATGCACCGCTATGGCCGCGCGCGCCTCGGGCCCTGCGAGGGTGGCACGCTCTGTGCTCAAGGGGTCCACGTAATGAGCGCGAACGCCCCGGCCTCGACCGGGAGCACCTCGAAGGAGTGCACCGTGAAGAAGATGCTTGTCTTGGGCGCCGGCACCGCTGGCACGATGGTCGTCAACAAGATGCGCCGCATCCTGGACCCCGAAGAGTGGAAGATCACCGTCGTGGACCAGGAGGAGACCCACTACTACCAGCCCGGTTTCCTGTTCATCCCCTTTGGCATCTACGGCAAGCGCGACGTGATCCGCTCCCGCCGTGAGTACATCGCTCCAGGCGTCGAGCTGGTGATGGCCGGGATCGACATGATCCAACCGGACGAGAACAAGGTCCGCCTGGGCAACGGTCAGGTGCTCTCCTACGACCTGCTGGTCATCGCCACTGGCTGCCGCATCGACGCCTCGGAGACCGAAGGCCTGATGGAGTCCGGCTGGCGCAAGGACATCTTCGACTTCTACACCCCCGAAGGCTCCCTGGCCCTGGCCCGCAAGCTGCGCACCTGGGAAGGCGGTCGCCTGGTGGTGAACGTGGCCGAGATGCCCATCAAGTGCCCGGTGGCCCCCCTGGAGTTCCTCTTCCTGGCCGACCACTACTTCCACCAGCGCGGCATCCGCGACAAGGTGGAGCTGGTCTACGCTACCCCCCTGGACGGCGCCTTCACCAAGCCCAAGGCCTCGGCTCTGCTGGGTGACATCCTCGAGCGCAAGGACATCAAGGTGGTCACGGAGTTCGCCCTCGGCATGGTGGACCCCGACCGCAAGGTCATCGCCACCTGGGACGAGCGCGAGGAGAACTACGATCTGCTGGTGTCCGTGCCGGTCAACAAGGGCGCCGACCTCATCGAGCGCTCCGGCATGGGCAACGAGCTCAACTTCATCCCCACCGACAAGCACACGCTGCTGGCCAAGGACCACGACAACATCTTCGTGGTGGGCGACGCCACCGACCTTCCGTCCTCGAAGGCGGGCTCGGTCGCCCACTTCCAGGTAGACGTGCTGCAGGAGAACATCCTGCGCTGGATCGACGGCCTGGGCCTCGAGCCGCACTTCGACGGCCACGCCAACTGCTTCATCGAGTCCGGGTTCGGCAAGGGCATCCTGATCGACTTCAACTACGACACCGAGCCGCTGCCCGGCAAGTTCCCCCTGCCTGGCGCTGGCCCCTTCTCCCTGCTCGAAGAGACCAAGATGAACCACTGGGGCAAGATGATGTTCCGCTGGGTCTACTGGAACATGCTCCTGCCCGGCGCCGAGCTCCCCCTCGAGGCCCAGATGAGCATGGCCGGGAAGCGGAGCTAAGGCCATGGAAGCCCTCGATGTCAACGCCGAGATCCTGAACCAGCTGGCCGCGCTCCACGCCAAGCTCGACCGCATCGACGCTCAGGTCCAGCAGATCTCCCGCCGGCAGCGGGCCATCGAAGACCTGATCGACGAGTTCGGTCCCCTGGCCAAGGAGGTCTACCAGACCCTGCTCGAAGAGCTGTGCTGCGTAGAGGACGACTTCGACCTGGATCAGGTGGCCGAGCTGGCCCGCAAGCTGCTGCGCAACACCCGCCGCTTCTCCGACATGCTCGACATGCTCGGCTCCATGCACGACTTCCTGGCCGACGCCACGCCCCTGGGCAAGGACGTCTTCGTCACGGTGGTCGAGAAGCTGGACGAGCTGGAGCGCATGGGCGCCTTCTCCTACGCCAAGGAGCTGATGCACGTGGCCGAGCACGTCATGGAGGAGTTCAGCCCCCAGGATGTCGAGCAGCTGGCCCACGCCATCACCGACATCCTCCGCACCACCAAGTCCCTCACCCAGCCCGACGTGCTGCGCATGGTCAACACCTCCCTCGAGGTCGTACGCGACGAGCAGCCCACGCCCATGGGTGTCTGGGACATGGTCAAGGCCCTGAACGACCCGCAGCTGCGGCAGGGCCTGAGCCTGAGCATCGCCATGGTGCGGCAGTTCCCCGCCGCCTTGGCCCAGGTGCATGCACCCAAGACCACCACCGACGAATAGATCCTCTCAACCCAGACCTTCGCCCCCCTTTCGACCATTCCCCACTCGACCATTCCCCGCAAGGAGACTCACCATGCCGACCGAAACCATCGCTGGCCACACTGTCGAGATCGACTCCGACGGCTTCATGACCGACGCCGCCGCCTGGAACAAGGAGATCGCCACGGAGCTGGCCAAGCGCTCCGGCCTCCAGCTGACCGACAAGCACTGGCAGGTCATCGAGTACTGCCGCAAGGACGCCCAGGAGAAGGGCGAGGCCCCCGGTGTGCGCCGCATCACCCAGAACGCTGGCGTCTCCATGCGCGAGATGTACCAGCTCTTCCCCAAAGGCCCCGGCAAGCTGGCCGCCCTCATCTCCGGTCTCGCCAAGCCCAAGGGCTGCATCTAGCACTCCAGCTCCGCCAACCAGCTTTCAGACTCGAAAAGTGAGAACACCATGAGCGAAGAAACCCCCCGCAAGGTCGCCATCATCTGCTCGAAGGGCACCCTGGACATGGCCTACCCCGGCCTGATCATGGCCAACGCAGCGCGCCTCATCGGCATCGACTGCATGCTCTTCTTCACGTTCTGGGGCCTGGACATCATCAACAAGAACAAGATGGACAAGCTGCAGGTCGCCACCGTGGGCAACCCCAGCATGGGCATGCCCACCTTCCTGGGCGGCATCCCCGGCATGGGCGCCATGGCCACCAGCATGATGAAGAAGGAGATGGAGAAGATCGAGATCCCGACCGTGCGCGAGATGATCGAGATCCTCGATGCCTCCGGCGCCGACCTGTACGCCTGCAAGATGGCCATGGACATGTTCAAGCTGACCACCGACGACTTGGTCCCCGAGGTCAAGGAGGTCCTGACCGCAACGGACTTCTGGGAGAAGGCCGAGGGCGCCCAGGTGGTGTTCGTCTAGCTCCGGGCCGCAGCCCGCTCGCCTCGTCCGCCATCCCGTCCGCCGGGGTGGCGGAGCTGTGTCTGGGTGCCCAGACGCCGTCCCGCCGGTAAGGTTGCACCCTGCCCAGCAGGGTCGGCGGTTACCGGCGGTTCGAGGCCCAACAGCGCCGGTAAGGTTGCACCCTGCCCAGCAGGGTCGGCGGTTACCGGCGGTTCGAGG